>JBLIMP010000212.1:0-8114 GCA_047638855.1 Cellvibrionaceae bacterium
TTAACCCCCATCGCCCCACCCAAATAAACGAGAATCAGCCCAGCATGGGTGTCTAAACCGATGGCCGGCACAATCGACTCAAATTGAGTGATCAGGGTAAAAACGGCGATCAGGGCCAGCAACGATGGAAATACTTGAACTAGCAAGATCCCTTTCAGCATGGTGACCCGTCCTTTAAAGCGGAAGCGTGAGAAAGCGTAAGCGGCAAATGTCGTAATTGTCACCGACAAAATGGTGGTGATGGTTGAAATTTTGATCGAATTCCAAATCCAGCGAGCAAACGGTAATTCTTCACTGGTGAAGAGCTGAACGTAGTTGCCTAAACCGATGTTAGACGGGATCAGACTGGCCGAAGCCAATGTGTTAGATGGGTTGAAAGAGGATGAAATGATCCACAGAACCGGAAAGGTTGAAAAAGCGATCAGGATTAAAGCGATGATCCACCGAATGATCCACGACCAAATTTTGCGCTGGCGCATTGTTAAGTTAGAGAAGTTAAACATTTTCACCAATCTCCTCCCACATTTGGGTAAAGCGGAACTGGAGCAGTGTGATAACCGCCACAATTGCGAAAATCACAATAGTTATCGCGGCGCCTAAGCCGTACTCTTTGCCACGCCCGGCCGCAAATGCCAAGTTATAGACATAGCTAATCAAAATATCTGTGTGTCCTGCCCTTGTCGTAGCCCCCGCAATGGGTGGCCCACCTTCAATAAACAGGAAGATGAGGTTGAAATTATTGAAGTTATAAGTAAAGGATGCGACTAACAATGGCCCCACAGCCACTAGCAAAAGGGGGAGTGTTATCTTGAAAAATTTCTGAAAACCGTTGGCCCCATCAACTTCGGCCGCCGCATACAAGTCTTTGGGGATGGCTTGTAACGCACCGCTACAAATCAACATAAAGTACGGATACCCGAGCCACAGGTTCACGATCAAAATCGCTGCCTTCGCCAACCAAGGATCAACGGTCCAATCTGGTGTAATCCCAAATAGTACATCTAGATAGCGGTTGATGACCCCAACTTGATTATTGAACATGCCGCGCCAAATCAAAATTGTGATCAGGCTGGGGATGGTATAAGGGATGAGGAGTAACGATTGGATTAATTTCCGGCCGGGCATGTCCGGATCATTAAAGATATAAGCGATCCCCAATCCCAACGCAAAAGTCATAAAAACGCTCAGAAAAGCAAATGCAAAGTTCCAAGCGATAATGCGCAACAAAGGACCGCGAAAGGCAGAACTCTGGAAAAAGCGGGTAAAGTTGCCCAGTCCAATGTTCTCTTGAAAACCAAAAGTAAGCTCATCTCCTCTGTTTGAAACCCAAGTCCCTTCTCGGGAAAAATACTCGGTATTTGTTTCCGAGTCAATCAGTAAGTCACGGGCTTCGTCATATTTAAATTGTTGTTGAAGCTGGGCCGCTTCACGGGCTGAGCGAATCTTGACCCCATCAAGCTCTGTGCCAAATTGGACATTGGTAATATCTTTATTCGTGGCCACTTGAATCGCATTTAACCGAGTGTAGTCACCGATCGAAGCCGGAATGCCCTTGTTGTCTAAATCTCCTAACCCTTCAGCATTTGCAACAGGAACAAGCTCCTGTCCAGGATAAGCTAAAAAACTCTCGCCTTCAGCGCTTTGTAAAAACAAGACATACTCATCTGCATCATTAATAAAGCCGGTCCATGAATAAGCGGCATCTCCCTCAGGCAGGTATCGTTGTTTTAGAATTTGCTCAACCGACTGCTGTTTTGTGAGTAGATGGCCGTCCCCATAATTCGTAAATGCAACGAGCACTGTCAGTACGATGGGGTAGATCGAGAACATCAACATCATGATCAGCCCGACGACCATCCAGCGGAGCGGGTACATGTCATTGACAAGAATAATGTAGTTGACGATAGCGGTGATAAGAGCAATGACAATGCCTAAGGGAAGAAATCCTTCCGCAAAAGCTTGTAAAGCGAACCAGATTGCGAAGGCGTCAATCGCCAAAAGCAAAACCATACGCAATAAAACGGCTGACAAAGTGGCACTTTGGCCATTTGAACCTTGCGATTTTTTCAAAGCTTGGACTGTCATCGACAGAACTCCTTTCTTAATCCTTTAAACTGATTTTCAGGTATGTGGCTCTCTTTTGTGTAGGCCCCCAAAAAGTTGTAAGTAAGAAGTGATAAGTCGCCTTCGGCGTAGTAACCAGTGACCCGTCGGTTTTGCCGAAAACGGGTCACTGGTCACTTCTTACTAGTCACTTCTTGCTAGTCACTTCTTACTCAGATTCTACTGTCAGCAACTTGCTGTCTGAATCCCAAGAGAAAGTAATAGAGCCGCTTGCGCCTACTGTAAATACGATATTGTCGCCATCAAGCGCACCATCAACACCGTAGTTCTCAGTCCAGGCACCATCTAGGGCAACTTTACCTTCGTAATCACCTGCTGCAAGCTCAAATGTGCCAGAGTAAGTGCCATCGCCATTGTCGGCTAGAGCGGTTACTTCACAAGCTGGGTCCCAGTCGCCCTCGCAACCGGCCGCGGCTTGCCATGAACCAGGTACGTTCACCATACCGGCCGCAGAGCCGCCGATAAGATCACGAATCTGAGCTGCACCGTTGGTCAATGCTTCTTCAGCTGATTGCTCGCCATTCACAACCAAAGTGATTGCGTCGCCCCAGCTGCCCCAAACTGAACCCATTTCTGGAATCGCTGGCATTGGAACCGCAGTTTCACCTGCTGCACCAAAAGCGACCAAGTCAGCATCATCACTGGTGACTGAACGATAGGCAGATGGACGGTTACCAGATACAGCCAAAGCCGTCATGACTTCGTCCGTTGCGACGAACTCGGTTAAGAAAGCTTGAGCCAACAAGACGTTATCGCTTAGAGCGTTAACGGCAAAGCCTTGAACACCCAAGAACGATTGACCTGCATCTGGGAAATCAGCGATACCGTAGTTAACGCCTGACTCACGAATGCGGTCTAAAGCCCAAGGGCCTGCTAACAAGTATGGAGTTTCACCCGTCTCAAATTGAAGATGGGCGGTGTCCCAGTCAAGGCTGTTACTGATATAGCCAGCTTCGATGTTAGCTGCCAAGAAATCGCCGGCCGCGATCATACCTGGGCTGTCGATACCCACATCTGTTGGGTCATAACCTAGGTCATTGCTGCCAAACACATAGCCACCAAATGCGGTCTGGAATGGGAACATGTCGTAGGTTGAACCTGTAAACGCGATCGCATAGCTTGCATCGCCAGAATCTACCAAAGCGCCACCGGTTTCCATTGCTTCTGCCCAAGTGGTTGGTGCCGCATCAACCATGTCCATGTTATAGAAGAAAGCCAAGTTTTCTACAGCGTAAGGCATCCCAACCAATTCACCATTATAGGTGAACGCATTGATCGCTTCGGTATAGAACTCGCTTTCACGGCCGCCCATATCAATAGGGGCAAGCAAACCGCTGGCATAGAAACCACCGATACGGTCATGGGCCAAAACAAGAATATCTGGACCTTCACCAGCTGGGGCGGCAATTGGGAATTGGTCGTTGATGTCAGCAACCTGCTCAACAATTAAGCCAACACCGTATTCAGCTTGGAACTCATCTTTCAATTCGTTCAAGATAGGAGCACGAGTGTCATCAGCCCAAACAGTAATGTTTACGTCAAACTCTGAAGCCATTTCTTCTTCAGCCATCGCTGCACCAGTCGTTGCATCCATTTCGCCACCTGGGCAATATGTAGCAAAATCGCCCACACAAATTTCGTCCCATGTGCGGAAGCCATCAGCGATAACGGTGTCTGCGATGTTAGCAGCCGTTACACCAATTGGGGTAAGTGCTACAAATGGAATTTCGTTTGTGCCATTGTTTAAGGTTAATCCACCGGTGATTGAATCAAGAGAGTCACCATGGAGCAATGCGATTGCAACTTGAGCCGCAGTTTCAGCTTCAGCCTTAATCGGTTTGTAAACAGACATTGACTGATTTCCAGCCAAAACTTGCTGCATACCACCAACGGTTGCGTCTTGTCCAGAAACTGGAACAGTGGTTGGGTCGATTCCAGCGTTAGCCAGAGCCTGAATCACTGCGCCTGCCAACCCATCATTTGCTGCGAAAACAGCATTGATGTTGTTGTCGGCCGCTGTCAACATTTGCTCAAAGACGACTAATGCTTCTTGGTTGTCCCAGCCAGGCACCCATTGGTCATCGACCAAAGTCCATGCACCGCTGTCGATGTATGATTGTGCTTCGCCAGAGTAGCCATCGCGGAACAAGGTTGCGTTGTTGTCGGTGGGTCCACCGTTTAAATATGCTACGTTTGGACTGTCCATGGCATCGATGAGAGGGATAAGTACGTCAGCCATCGTTTTACCAACTTGAACGTTGTCAAAAGATACGTATGCGTCAGCGCCGGCTCCTTCAATGGTCAAGCGGTCATAGTCAACCACTTTGACACCCGCTGCGTGTGCATTTTCAATGATTGCTGCGGCCGAACCCGAATCAAGGTTGACCATCAAAATCACTTTAGCACCAGCGGTAATCGCTTGCTCTGCCTGGGTCTGCTGTGTTGAAGCATCGCCTTCAGCGTTCACGATGTTGTACTCAACACCGGCCGCGTCAAACGCTTGCTCAAAGAAGCGACGGTCATCGGTTTCCCAACGAGCAGATGAGGCAGAGTCTGGCAATAAGACCCAAACAGAGCCTACATCTTCCATTTCTGCTTCGGGCTCTTCTACAGCAGGTTCTTCTGCTGCTGGTTCTTCAGCAACTACTTCTTCAACCGCAGGTTCAACTGCGGGTTCTGGTGATTCTGCGCCACCACATGCCGCCAGCACTAACATAAGTGCTAACAACAAACTAAAAGGGATTAAAAAATTATACTTTTTCATTTTCTTGTTCTCCAGAACAATCTTGAATTGGTGAACGGGTTAAAACCTGTTCTAAAATTTGCCAATCGTCTTTTTAATAACAGATCAGCATTGAAAACTAATGGGGGGGGGAATTTGCAGTTTTCCCTTATCGTGCTTTTGATAAAGCACTTCCACAAGATCGACGAATAACGAGCGATCCACTCATCATTACGGAGCTAACTTCTTTGCCATTGATTTGGTCTAATAATTTTTCAACAAGGTGCTGAGCAATACCATCTTGTAAATTTTGGCTAATTGAAGTGAGAGACGGACTTATAAAGTCACAGAGATCTATATTGTCAAACCCAACTACAGCCACATCTTTAGGAATACGTTTTCCTGAATTTCGTAATGCTTGAATGACTGAAATTGCAACGATGTCACTTGTTGCAACAAATACCGCATCAAAATCTGGGGCTGCTTTAAGTAGTTGCTGAACAGCACTGTATCCTGATTTCCCGGAATCAGTTGAAGTGGCTACTAAATTTTTGTCAAACACTATGCTTAAGTCTTTGAGAGCTTTTAGATACCCTTGGTAGCGCATATACGGCTCTGAGAGAGGGTCTTCACGATTGTCCGAAACGATGGCGATGCGCTTACGCCCCAATTTTGCCAAATGCTTTACAGCTTGACTCGCGCTCGATAAATTATCGATTCCAACTGAGCAGTATGTTTGATTTGCCAGCTCGGGGCCTAGTACTACGAAGGGAACCCCGGTGCCAACCAAACTTGCAATCTTTTGAGGGTCATTGTCGCCACGCCCTATAATGATCGCTCCGTCGGCGATGCCAGAATGAATATAGCGATCATCGATTTGTTCGCTGATACGATCCATTTGAGACAGCAATAGATCATAGCCGTGCTCACGCAATGTGGAGCCGATCGTGCCGATAATTTTAAAGATATAAGGATTGCCCAAAACGTCTGCATCTGCGTAATTGAACGGGAGTACCAAGACGATAATATTGCTTTTTTTCAGGCGAAAATTACGTGCCCCCAAATGCGGCCGATATCCATGCTCTTTGGCAACAGATTTCACCCGATCAATCGTTTGTTGACTGATAAGGGGGCTATTTCGTAGTGCTCGCGATGCGGTTGATGCAGAAACTCCAGCCATGCGGGCAATGTCAGCCATTGTTTTGGATGTTTTCTTTTCTGTCGTTTTCTTTGAGTTATTCAATATAAATTGACTTGATGTGATGTAATACACGATCAATGCAATCGATTGCATTGATCGTGTGAAAAATACCTTGAATATAAAAAAAAGTCAAATTTCCCTATAGTATTCGTGCGAGTATATTTAGATATAGAATTCCTGCTTACTAAAATGAAAAAACAGTTTCGTTTGAAGTTAAGATGAAGTTGAGATTTTGTCGCCAAGCTTAAGGGCATTTCAACAATTCCATACTTCGATTAATAGATATTTGAAGAACTACCATGAAAGAACCGACACCTTATGAACGAAATAGCTATGGTGCACTAGGCAGCTTGTGCATTCGAGATGTTCGCTATGACCCCAACAATATCGCTTATTGTAATCCGCTGCCTGACGGCCGGGTTCAATTTCGTATTCAAACCGAACTTGCCATGGCCAGCGGCCGACTCATCATTAATGATGGGGAGCCTCACACTCTTGAACTAACCCACTTGCATGATTGTAGTCGTTGGCGTTATTGGCAAGCGGTTTTCAAACCGGCTGCCCCTAAAACAGGGTACAGCTTTCACTTTTTGCTTGAAACTGGGCAGCCATATTATTTTGGTAGCCGGGGGGTGACTCACGTTGTTGAGAGTCGTTTCGAGCTGGACCTCGATGAGCAGAAGCCGGTTCTAACCCCCGACTGGGCCAAACATGCTCCTATTTATCAAATCTTTCCAGATCGGTATTTGATCGGTGATCCTGATCTACCCAGAAACAAGGGAAGGGGGCATGATTGGGGCAGTGTGCCTGAATCGACGATGTTTATGGGGGGAGATTTAAATGGAATTACACAAAAAATCGACCATATCAAGAACTTAGGCATTAAAACAATCTACCTCAACCCGATTTTTCAGTCGCCGTCAAATCATAAATATGATGCAACTGATTTTTATGCGGTAGATGAAGCATTTGGTGGAGATTCGGCATTGCGCAATTTGGTAACGGCCGCCCATGATCGTGACATGAAGGTGGTTCTCGATGCGTCATTTAACCATGCTCATCCTTCTTTTTTCGCTTTTCAAGATGTGATCAAAAACGGTCGCCAATCTGACTATTGGGATTGGTTTACGATTTATGATTGGCCGATTACGATTGAATATCGGCCGCATACTCTCTCGGCCGAACAAGCGAGCAATCCTGGCTATCAAAAATATATTAACTATTTACTTGAAATTGAGCAGCAGGCGGGCATTCCGTTTATTGAGAAAGAAGATGAAGGTGATTTATTTGAACCAAATTTTATGGCCTGGTATAACGTCATCAATATGCCCAAACTGAATCAAAACAACCCGGCGTGCCATCAATATTTCTTGGATGTGGCCGTTTATTGGCTAACTGAATTTGATATAGACGGTTGGCGCATGGATGTGGCTCAATTTGTTCCAGATGATTTTTGGCATGATTTTTACCGAGTCTGTAAAGCGACGAAGCCAGACTGTTATTTGCTTGCAGAAATTTGGGGGGACACATCTCATTGGCTACAGGGCGATATGTTTGATGGGACCATGAACTATCTGTTTCGAGATATTGCGCTTGAATACTTTGCTAAACAAAAAATGAGTACGGCCGATCTAAAAGATTCCCTTTTGAGGCTAGACGCTACTTATGCGCCACAAATTGCAGCCATTAACCAAAACCTACTCTCAAGTCACGATGTCAATCGGTTTTTGAATATGGCGGATGAAGACAAAACAAAGTTTGCGTTGGCGACTATTTTTCAAATGAGCTTAGCCGGTGCCCCTGGTGTCTATTATGGTGATGAAGTGGGCATGAGTGGCGGGCATGACCCGGATAATCGTCGAGCATTTGATTGGGACGAGTCGACGTGGGACATGCAGCAGTTCAACTTAACGAAGGAACTCCTTCTATTACGCGAACACTACCCTCAGTTAAAACATGGCCAGTTGGAATGGTTGGCTGCAACTGATGATGCATTCGCCATGGCGCGAAGTGACGAAGACGGCCGTGTTGTTATTATCATTAATCGTAGTGATCATATGCAGACGG
>JBLIMP010000213.1:0-8113 GCA_047638855.1 Cellvibrionaceae bacterium
TTACATATTTAAATGGGTGAATCGAAATCTCTACATCACCTAATATTTAGTTATCGGAAAACATAATGTTTATAAATTGGCGTCAAAAAGAGCTGTATTTTAAAATAGTTTATTATGGTCCTCCACTGAGTGGAAAAACCACAAATCTCGAAGTTATTCATACTCGTATTCCTTCTACAAAACGGGGCAAGCTTGTTTCTGTTAAAACAGATGAAGACAGAACTCTCTTTTTCGATTTTATGGAGATGGAGTTAAATGATATTCAAGGTTTAAAACCAAAATTCAAACTTTATACTGTTCCCGGGCAAACTTATTATGCATCTACGCGTAAATTAGTTATGAAAGATGTGGATGGCTTGGTTTTTGTAGCAGATTCATCTAAGAATCGCATGGCTATCAATCGACATTCTTTCGAGGAAATGAAAGTTCAATTGGCAGAGATGGGATATTCTCTTAAAGATATTTCTCTTATTTTGCAATGCAATAAGCAAGATTTACCAGGTGCTGTGTCAGCTCCTGTCATTAGCCGATTTTTGGGTATTTCGCATTTGCATACGATTTCAGCGGTAGCCACATCGGGTGTGGGTGTAATGGAAACACTGAAAAAAGTTATTGGTGACGTTGTGGCTCGGCATTAGACTGCTCCGGTTGCGAGGGGGCGCTCCTGAGCTTTTCTGTTGCGTACAACTAGAGCCTGATTGGCAACGTCTCGCTCCTGCTTGAATCTTTCAATATAAGCCGCTACTTCTGCTTCCAAGGCTGTTTCGAGCATTCGTTTTGCACCCTGTTGGACTAATTGATCCAACGTGATCGTTGTTTCAGTTTGCAGGGTTTCGATTTCTGAGGCGGTTGTGATACGATTTTCCACGGTGTGTTCTCCTTTCGGATTTCTCCGAGTTTGGTTAGTTACCTTGGAGGATACGCCGTTTTTCTGGTTAGCCTAATAATTCCAATCCACAACTTTCAGTTATACCTCAACCTAAATTTTTAATGATGACCCCAAACGCCCCATTACCTCTCTTTAGTATCGATCTTCCAGTAGCAATTGCACTCATTAATCAAGACGATCAGGTTCTTAGATTTAATGAAAGATGGCAAGAGCTTTTTGAAAAAGTGACCTTTCATGTAGGCCAAAAACTACAAGCCTCCATATCTGAATACTATCCATACTTAAAAACATATATCCAAATGGGGCTAAAAGGGGAGGAGGTGACAGAAGAAGCAGTCAAAATCACTATCGATGGGAATGAACTATTCTGGGATATATCACTAGAGCCACAATTTACTGACGGGTCATTCCAAAGTGTTCTCCTAATCATCAAGGACGTAACAATTCAAGAAAAGTCTTATCAGGCCCTTGAGGGTCTGGTTAGTGATCGAACAGGAAAATTAGAAGCGATATTTGATGTAATCGCAACAGCATCAAACGCATATGAAGAAGATTTAGGAGTTGTTCTACAAGGATGCTTAGATCAAGTAATAGACGCGACTAATGCAAGTGGTGGGGCTATTCAGCTTCTCGATTCCGAAGCAGAGTCCCTTACCCTGCAAGCGCATTCTGGATTAGACAAAGAGATCGTAGCGGAAATGAAAACCAGCTCTGCAAGTAGTGGTTTGTTTGGGTGGACCGCATCAAATGAAGAAAAATTACTTCTGCCAGATGTAACAAACGATTGGCGAAGTAGCGAAGTTGTACGTAATAGTGATGTCAATGTTTATGCGGGTGTCCCCATGCATTCAGAGGGGCCTGTGATCGGTGTTTTAAGCATCTTTCGTGAGCGCAAACGGGAATTTAGCCCTGGTGATACAGCCATGCTCGCTTCCGTTGCCGATCAAATTGGAATTATCATCGCGAACCATGAATTACGTGCAGAGAATGCACGCCTACTTTTAATTGAGGAACGCAATCGTTTAGCACGGGAGCTTCACGATGCTGTTACCCAATCACTCTATAGCAGTATGCTATTAACTGAAGCTTTACAAAAACAATCAGAAATGGGAAATTTAAGTAGCGTTACGCAAATTTCTGCACAGCTTCAAACAAATATCCATCAAGCTTTAAAAGAGATGCGGCTCTTAATTCATAACCTCAGGCCATCTATTTTAATAGCAGTTGGTTTAGCAAGAGCCATACACCATCGGCTAAACGCTGTTGAGGGGCGGGCGGGAATTCAATTTGACTTAAAGCTTGATGGCCCCATCAATCTGCCCCCACACATAGAGGAGACGCTATACTTTGTTACTCAGGAGGCGTTAAATAATTCGCTTAAACATGCGAAAGCAAAAGAGGTTGTGGTGCGTCTCTCTCAAAACGAAAAGCGAATTCATATGTCTATTACTGATAATGGCGTTGGATTTGAAAGTTCTATGGTTGAGTCTGGAGGATTAGGTCTGACCAGCATGAAAGAGCGCATTGACCAAATCAATGGAACACTAGCTATAGAATCGATTATCAATCAGGGCACTGTTATAACGATAGAGTGGGAAGAAAAAAATGATTAGAGTATTTCAAGCTGATGACCATGCAATTGTTCGGGACGGTATGCGCTGGCTCCTCATGGGAGAAGAGGGTATCGAGCTTGTTGGGGAAGCTTCAAATGGGGAAGAGGCGGTTCAGGAAATTAGTCGGCTCCAACCTGATATAGTTCTGCTTGACCTGCATATGCCCAAGCTGAGCGGTATCGAAGCGATTCCACAAATTCTAGAAAAAGTACCAACTGCCAAGGTGATTGTCATCACAAGCTTTAGTGATGATGATCATATTTTTAGTGCTCTACAAGCGGGTGCTATCGGTTACCTTCTGAAAGATACGGTTCCACAAAAAATTTTACGAGCGATTCGGGATACAGCTAACGGCCAATCGTCATTGGAGCCAGAAATAGCAAGACGCCTGTTGCATTATGTCAGAAAATCTGGGGGAAAAAATTTACCTCTGTCTGAAGACCCATTGACAGATCGAGAGGTTGATATCCTTAAGCTTGTTGCACAAGGGCTGGCAAATCAAGTCATAGCAGAGCATCTCGTTGTAAGCGAGCGAACAGTCCGCACCCATGTGAGTAACATTCTTGGCAAGCTGCATCTAGCTAATCGAACTCAAGCTGCTTTATATGCACTGCGTGAAGGGATTGCCAATTTGGATGATGTTGATGACGAATATTTAAGAATGGGTAGGTAAATAGGATATTTCAGATGAAGTGGGGTGGTGACCAAGCGGGCGCTTGATTCACCACCCAGAGGGATGAATTTTTAGTAACTAACGCTCGTGTCTCTCTACGAGACCCATGTCGCGTGTCCCAAACCTTCTAAAGGTGTCAAATTTGTCGTTTTAACGACAAATTTGACACCTTTAACTCCGAGGAGCAGCCTCCGGCTGCGACTTTGTCCAGCAAATTTATATCTCTTCGGAAACTGCAGGTTAGCTAGTTATTCTCTAAATTCGTCGGGGCAAATAAGTTGCCATCACGGCCGTAAAAAATTGCAACGCTGCAAGCACAAAATAGAAAATCCAAAACGGGGCAAAAATCAAAGTGATAACTACCAATGCCTGAGTTAAAAATGAAGAGCTTTCGCGCCAAGTCGTAAACACCATCGTCATCGCTGTGCGTTCGCAGGGTTTAACCATGCGCATAAACGGAATATTGCTCAAAACGTCCATGGTCGCGGCACCTAAAGAGCCTAAAATAAAAAAGAGTAACCCAATCGGTTTTGGAGAGCCGATCAACCCAAGACAAATCAAACTGAAACCGATCAAAACAGTTGATGTGATCAGAACCTGTCTAGTACCAAATTTGTCAGCGAGCCAGTTCACCACCGGACTCAAGCAAAGAAATCCGCTTGCTGCAGATAAAAGCAACCCGCCCACCCAAATTGGAAAACCGGATTCTATAGCATAAATAGGACCATAAGTAAATAATGTTGCCCAAAAACAAGCTCGGCTTAATGTTATTAAATATGCGATTCGCAAGTTGGGCTGTTTGGCGAAACGGACTATCGCTTTAATTGGGTTAGCCGCTTGTGATGTAGCTGCCTTTATGACTTGATCATCTCCTAAACGAAGCTTCCAAAAATAGATTATCATGCCAAAAGCAGCCGAAGCGGCGATCAAAAACAATAGGTTTTGTAAACCTGCATCAAATAGCCAGCCGCCAAGAACAGGGCCAATAAGCCAGGCTCCACCTACATACATGATTCTTCTTGACTCGGATCTTGTAAAATCCGTTTTGCCAATATAATCCATCACATAGAGTGATATGCATACGGAAAACATGGAAGCCCCTGCCGCCTGAATCCCAATACCGGCCGCAAACAGAAATTGAACTTCAGACCAGTAAAACGCAACAGCGATTATGAGCAAAATACCACTCAAGGTAACAAGCCCTTTGCGCTTTAAAAGTTGTTCTAGGAGCTGAATGTTTAAAGTGAAAACAAGGGTGAAAGCAGTAGCAAAAAAATAGACACGGGAAACCGCCTCTTTGCTACCAAAAATCTGGAATGCAATGATGGGAAGCACGCCAACTAATATTGAGCGTACAAACCCCTCAACGGCCGCCAAACGGCCTAGTGATGAGGTAACATCAGATGAAATTTGATTAACGAGAAATGGGCGTCTGTAAAGCAAAATTTTGGTTTGAAATTAAATGGTGAAACAGAAAAACCGACTCAATCATTGATCGAGTCGGTTTTTTGTTTTCAACTGCTAAAAAAGAATTCTCTACCGAACATCTCGTATATTACCCAAGATAAATTCCTCACCTCAGCGGAGAAGGTCTGGGTGAGGAGGGCTTGCTTAAAGGTGTCCGGCAGAGGAAAAAAGAAAAGGTCTATTCCTATTTAGTACGGGGTTTGCGAACTTTTCCGGCCGGTTTTTTAGGCTCAGCTTTCTTCACGGTAGTTTTTTTCTTCATCACATCTTTCTTTTTATCGGGCATAATCTTAGTCCTCTTTTAAAATCATTTTTTGAAATTCGCCATACAATGACAACCAAATAATAAAGGATTTAAACAAATTCCAACTCCGTCATTTGGCGTAAGTGGTATAAGACAAATGACGTAAATGCAGCCCCATTTATCAGAGGGTTGGCCTATATCACTTTTTACTTAAAGAATACCGGGACGTCCCTAAATTTTGATCATTAGCCAACTTTTTATTCTTCTTCAATTTCTTTTTTGACATCAACAAAGACTTCTTGGTTAACAGGCAAGTCTGGGAGAACCTGCACTTTCGGCCGCCTTTTTCGACGTATTTTGATCGGAACTAACTCTCGCATCAATTCCATTTTCCCGAAACAAAGCAGACGATCGCCAGCTTCAAGGACTCGTTGGGATTTTGGGTTGGGTATCGCTAATGCATCTCTATAAAGGGTCAACACATTAATGTCTTTCTCTCTTAATCCAGAGTTTTGAATCGATGCTCCAACATACTTTGACCCTTCAGGAATAAATAATTCTGTGACCCCATATCCCCGGCTCACTGTTAATCTTTGCCGCAAATCAATCTCAGGGAAATCAATCTGGGCCGTTATGTAATCAACGATAGCCCCAGCGATATCGAGTTGGGTGCAACCTTCTATGCCTTCAAGTCCAGGCGAAGAATTAATTTCCATGATGAGTGGCCCATCCTTTCCTTCGAGTAGGTCAACCCCAGCGACTCGCAACCCCATAATTTGAGCCGCCCGAACGGCCGTTTCTTTATATTCTTCATTCAGCTCAACTGGTTCAGTCCGACCACCACGGTGAACATTGCTCCTAAACTCTTCACCTTGTGCTACCCGACGCATTGCAGCGACAACTTGGTCTCCGACGACAAACGCACGAATATCGCGTCCTCTGCTTTCTGCTACAAATTTTTGGATGAGCACATTTTGCTTCTGACTTTGAAGCAACTCGATAATAGCTTCAGCTGACTTGACAGACTCAGCCAATAGAACCCCAATTCCCTGAGTCCCTTCCAACAACTTAATGACAACAGGTGCGCCACCTACTCGTTCGATAGCAGGGAGAACGTCTTTCTTATCTCGTACAAAGGTAGTTTGGGGAATTCCAATTTTATGCCTACTCAATATCTGCATACTGCGGAGCTTGTCGCGTGAGTTGGTTATGCCTGCGGCTGAATTAGCAGAGAAGACATCCATTTGTTCAAATTGACGTACAACGGCTGTTCCAAAGTAGGTGATTGACGCACCAATCCGAGGCAAAACAGCATCGTACGCTGACAGCTGTTTCTGTGCGAAATAGATATCTGGTTTACCCTCTTCAAGGTCAAGCGAGAATTTCAGTGTGTTAAGCACTTTTACTTCATGGCCTCGATGGATAGCAGCTTCCCGCAACCGTCTTGTACTATAACAATTTGGACTGCACGATAGAATTCCTAGCTTCATTTTTCTCCTTTTTTGGGACCTGATTTCCCGTTGTAATATGAATTTCCTGAATCAACAAGAAATCGTTTCCGAATCGCTTCACGACCCAACAACATTCTAAAACTCATATTGTTGCGACTTGCAAGTGTTAATTCAACAGGCCAAACTCGACCCAGTAACGATACGTTTGTGACAATAACCGGCCGGATTTTAGCTTTTCCGTTGGAGCTTCGAACCGACCTAAATTCGAGTACTTTTGCTTCTAATTCTAGTGCCCCCGTTTTTCTTCGTTGCTTAGGGTGTACACGAAAACGCACCCATTGTTCACCGTCACGCTTAAATTCTTTGAGATTAATAGCATGTAAAGACGAAGATCTGGCACCTGTATCGACTTTGACTTTGATCCCCTCAATACCAAAATCTGGAAGACCGATCCATTCACGCCAGCCGATGATAGGCAACTGTAACATTTTTGATTTTTTCATTTTATTTAAATCTTATTTAGGCAAACCCAAGTAGTTGCAGCTTGCTTGAACGAAACCTAGTCTAACCATTTTAAGAAATAGCACAATCGGACATTTGACCGAGGTTGTCTACGTCAAATGACTCGCTTTTTCATTATTTCAGGTTAAGACATTTGACGTAAGAAAATACGTCTTTTGCAGCTTAACCCAAGCAGGTAAACCTATTAGACTATAAATGGATTACGTCATGCTAAACTTAAAAAACAACCCTAAGGAGAAAAATGGCGCGTGTAAGCACCTATCTTAACTTTGGTGGTACAACCGAAGAAGCTTTTGACTTTTATAAAACGGTCTTTGGAACTGAATTTATCAGCCCTATCATGCGCTATAGTGATATGCCAGCTCAACGAGGTCAGCCGCCAATGAGCGATTATCATAAAAACCTAGTCATGAACATCGCCCTACCGATATTAGGCGGTCATGTATTAATGGGTACAGACATTTTTGAATTGAAGCTTGGAACGACTGTTACACTTAACCTTGAGCCAGATACCCGAGCTGAAACTGAGCAGTTATTTAAAGCCTTGGCAGTTGGCGGAAAAGTAGAACAACCACCCCAAAACATGTTTTGGGGTGGTTGTTCTACTTCGGAATTCTAGTCGACCGTTTTGGGGTGCGCTGGATGTTTAATTGAGCAGAGAAACAGCAATAAGTTACCTATCAAATCAACAAATGGATTCACAGCTTAAATGATCCCAAATATTCCAGATACACCACAATTGTTTGCTGAATCCACATGGATCACGCCACTCATCATCTTCGGGCTTTATTTATTAGCCTCTGTGATTAGTCTACTTTCATTCAGAATTGTTCGACTCATTTTGAGGGTTGCTCGGTTTGTCTCACGCAAACAACAGCATATTGATCCTGACCATGATCGAAAAATCAGCCTACTTTCAGGCTTGATCAGGCTCATCGCTTATATTCTAGCCACTCTAGGCAGCGTGTCTCTATTTGTTGATTCTGCCTCGCTTGTTTGGTTTGTCGGCTTGTTTAGCGCAGGGTTTGGTATCGCCGCTCGGCCGATTATCAGTGACTACCTCACCGGAATCAGCCTGATTTTTGAAGGGCCATTTGAAGTCGGCGAAAAAGTCGAGCTACCTGGTGTTTTAGGTGGTAGCGTTGAAGGGGTTGTTGAAAAAATTCGCCTGCGTACCACAACGATACGGGCGCGTAGTGGCGAACCGATTATCGTGCCGAATGGAGAAGTTCGAGCGATACGCAACTTCAGCCG
>JBLIMP010000214.1:0-8093 GCA_047638855.1 Cellvibrionaceae bacterium
ACGCCTACAATGGAACGGGTAGGAATCACAGGCAAGTCAGACTCGATTTCGGCCGGACTCGAGTCAATTCGCTCCCCAGATTCTAATTCGGTAGTTGTAAGCTCTACCTCGTCTGCATCAATTGTTTGCGGCCGTACGAAAACAGCAACACCAAACAACGTTAGCAACAGTACGGCTAGAACCCCGACTAAAATGACACGAACCTGATTAACTTGATTTAGCATATCGTTCCAAACTATAAATTTTTGCAGAGCGAGAGAATGCTACCACAGGCTAACAAAGCGATTCAATTATCATTAGAAACTACTGATTTATCATATTTATGACAATCAATCTATCCGTGGGTCTAGCCGCTGATCAACATGCAGCCAAATAATGCGCGAATAGTGAAATATCCACGGAGCTGCCAACAAGATACAAACAATGGGGACTGCAACAGTCAAAAGAAACGACCATCTAAAATATAATGCGAAAAGGATTCCAGGCAAAGCCGCAGCACCCGCCAAAAAGTACCCTGCAAAAATCGCCATGACATAATAACCAGCTTCACGTTCAAAACGAGTCCCGCAGGCAGCACAGTGGGTGTGAATGCGCCAAAATGTTTTAAATACGTGAGCCTTGTGACATCGAGGGCACTTTCCTTGTAAAATCGAAAGAATATTCATAAAAGTTAGAGATAAACCAGCTATTTAAAATTGATTAAGATTTACACAGTAACTGTAGACAGTCCCTTAATAGATTCGCGTAAATCCTATTGATTCTCAAGCATACTGCCAAATCATAATGCCAAATCACCATACTAAAAGAGAAGCCACATTTTTTGTAGATAAGATCCCAGTTTATGGGGATGTTATTCTGGCACCCATGACCGGCTACTCTGATATTCCTTACCGAGCCATTTGCCGTGAATATGGTTCATCGATGCAATACACTGAATTTGTACCGGTTGAAGCGTTGGGAGGCAAGCGAAATAAATTTTGGAAACGACTAGACAAACAGCCCAATGAATCCCCGATGGTGTTTCAGATTTTTGGCAACGATCCTCAAATGATTTTAGATGCGGCCATACGTATTGAATCGCTCGAACCGGACATCATTGACATTAATATGGGGTGTTCTACCCGTCGAGTAAGCGGCCGGGGAGCTGGCGTAGGCATGATGAAAACGCCGGAAGTCATTGCTGAAACCTTTCGCCTTTTAAGCAGCCATCTTTCCATACCGGTTACCGGAAAAATACGCTTGGGTTGGGAAGAGAACAAAAACTATGTCGAAATCGGCCGGGTGCTTGAAGACAGTGGCGCAAAATTGGTGGCGATACACGGCCGGACCAAAGAGCAAAAATACAATGGTACGGCTGATTGGGACGCCATCGCTGAGCTAAAACAAGCTTTGAGCGTCCCTGTCGTCGGCAATGGAGATGTGTTTGAAGTTGAAGATATTGACCGGATGAAAGCCTACACCGGTTGCGACGCGGTTATGGTCGGCCGGGGAGCAATCGGCAATCCGTGGATATTCAGTCGCATGCAGCGGGCTGACCTTACTTACCGCGAGCTACTGCGTACGATTAGAATTCATGTAGCCGAAATGGTGAATTATCACGGCAATCCGGCCGGGCTCATTCAGTTCCGCAAGCATTTCAAAAAATATATCCAAAATGTCACGGTACTAGAAGCTTCTCTACCCAGTTTTATGCAAGCCATGACCCCAGAGGCATTTGAAGCCTGTTTAGCACAATCTGAATCTGACCTTGACTTAGATTCTAAAGTTGGGATCAACTTAAGTGAACGGGAAGAATTCGAAGACTGTGAAACAACATTAGACTAATAAAATCGTGGAGCTGTGTTGACGCCATGCCTTTGCACGATTGCACTAATAGGAGAAAAAATGAGTTACGAAATGATTGAATATTCGGTTGAAAACGGCGTCGCTACGATTGCATTTAATCGGCCTGAAGTACTAAACGCACTAAACGACCAAATTACAAAAGAAGCGACTAACGCCTTTAAAACCGCCAAGCGGGACACAGAGGTTCGGGCGATTACCCTCACCGGTAATGGGCGGGGCTTTTCGTCAGGTGCTGATTTAACCAGCGGAAATCTGATTCAAAACACGCCAGACGGTCAGCGGCCAGGAGCAGGCGACCATCTAAAAAAAGTGTATCACCCACTTATCAACCTAATCGTCTCGATTGAAAAGCCGGTTATCGGGGTTATAAACGGCATTGCGGCCGGAATCGGCATGAGTGTAGCCTTAGCAACAGACATTCGCATCGTCAGTGACAAAGCGGCATTCACATTGGGTTTTGGAAAAATCGGCCTTGTGCCAGACGGTGGCGCCAGTTGGATTTTGCCGAAACTCATCGGTTATAACCGTGCATACCAAATGTATTTAACTTCTGAAAAGGTATCAGCCGAAACCGCTTTAACCTGGGGGTTGGTCAACCAGGTTGTGCCACATGCTCAATTGATGGAGGTCGCAACGGCAACGGCTACAAAATTAGCCGCAGGCCCCACAATGGCATTTGGATTGGCCAAGCGGGCCATGCGTCAAGCGGCCGAACAGACATTTGATGAAAGCCTCACGGCCGAGGTCTATTTACAAAATCATGCGGGCCGCTCAGAAGATTTTGCCGAAGGAGTGATGGCATTCTTAACCAAACGCGCTCCTCAGTACAAAGGACGCTAAAAAGACAAAGACCTTTTGTAACTATTGCACCTGGTCGTAGTAATGGCTTCAGCCGTTGTCTTTCCGGTCAAAGCGACTCAAGTCGCATCTATAAACTCAAACCTTTTATGAATCATTTCATCACCATTGCTGGAAACATCGGCGTCGGAAAATCGACTTTAGTTAGCCTTCTAGCGCAAAAGCACAATTGGGAACCGGTTTATGAAGCCGTTGACGACAACCCTTATTTAGCCGACTTCTATGGCGACATGCATCGCTGGAGTTTTCAGTCGCAGATGTTTTTTCTCTCTCGCAGATTGCGTCAACATTATGACTTGCAACAAAAGTCAGGATCAATTATTCAAGATCGCAGTATTTACGAAGATGCAGAGATATTCGCCCGCAATTTGCACAATCAAGGGGCGATGAGCCAGCGAGATTGGGACACGTATCACACAATGTACGATTCGATTGTCTCTTTGTTACACCCCCCGCAGCTAACGGTATATCTGCAAGCCTCAGTTGAAACGCTCAAGCGGCAAATTGCGCATCGCGGCCGGGATTATGAAAAACAGATCGATATAGAGTATCTAACCAATTTGAACAATTTGTATGAATCTTGGATTAGCAATTTCAAGCTCAGCCCCGTCTTGGTCATCAACACAGACAATCTTGATTATGTTCAATACGATTCTCATCTTGATAAAATATGGACGATGATCAATAGTCGGCTACACGGCCGGGATTTGCTTACTCTTTAAATTAGAGCTGTTATGTTTTACCCCTTTACTTGAAGCAGATACGCCTATAATTGCCTTTATCGAATATAATGGGCGACTTGTAGCCTTTAAGGCAAGTGCCAAAGTGCAATTATTCAATGATTTGGTTTGCATAGTTAAAAGCTGAAAACCTAACACCAAAGCTTTCGTACTGAAACCAATAGGAGAAATTTCATGGGATTCAATTTAAAAAACGATTCACAAGATCAATACGGATATTATGACGAAGGGAAACTTTCCCAAGCATTAGCAGAAGCGATGCTAAATGTGTACACATGGATGGGATTTGGTCTATTGATCACGGCCGCAGTTGCATGGTTTTCGCAAGACTTGCTTTTAAGCGTGTTACAAGCCTTTCCGTACGCCATGCTATTAGCATTTGCCATTGAAATCGGGATCGTCTGGTGGCTTAGCCGTCGAATCATGACCCTTGACCCAGATATAGCCACGGCCGGATTTTTGGCGTACGCGGCCGTTAATGGCTTTACGATGGCTTTTGTCTTTATCGTTTACGACCTTGGCAGCGTCGCCCTCGTATTTGGGATCACTACCTCTATGTTCCTCGCCATGAGCGTGATTGGCTATACGACAAAGATGGATCTTTCAAAATTCGGTAGCTATCTCATGATGGGTGTTATCGGACTCATTGTCGCCTCGATTGGCAACATTTGGCTCCAAAGCTCCCCCTTACAGTGGATTATTAGCTATGCTGGCGTCGCCATTTTCCTTGGATTAACTGTCTACGACACTCAAAAAATCAAGAACATGACCATTCAGGCATTGGCATCTGGTGATGAGGCGACTCTCAAACGAGTGGGTATTCGTGGAGCATTGTCACTCTATCTCGATTTTATCAATTTGTTCCTTTTCCTATTACGCATCCTCGGCCGTAGGAAATAGGGATAGAGAAGAGAGAGTAGAGAAGAGATAGGGAGCAAGTTTTGCAAAGGTGAAAGAAAGTTTCACCACAAACCTTGTTGTTAGCCATCCCTATCTTTTTTGTAAAAGCTTTTGACAACCTCTTTTGTTTTTGCTAAATTTCCAACCGCTATGACTAATTATTTATCTAATGAACTGAAGAAGAGCAAGAAGCGCACCCAGACCTCAAGGTCCGGTTGATTTTGCTTGCTCTTAGTTAGAGCGTTTTTAAAAGCTGATCACAGCCCATCGGACCAACCGGTGGGCTTTTTTTTTGTCAATTATCAAATCAAATGTACTTGTGTACAGCGGGTCACGACTCGCAAAAAAAGGAGAAAAATCATGAATGTAGAATGTCCTGAATGCGGAGCAAACGTTGCTTTTGACGAAGCACCAATGGCGGGTGAAATAATTGAATGTGAAGATTGTGGTGTAGAGTTAGAAGTGACCGGTATTGACCCACTCAAAATTGCAGTTGCACCTGAAGTAGAAGAAGACTGGGGCGAATAATTTCGATTCTGAATTTCCAATTGATAGCCATATCGATTGAAATTCGTCAATCGTCAATCGATATTATGAAAATAGCACTATTACACTCTCGCATCCGCATGGAAGAGAAACTACTTGTTCAGGCGCTAGAAAATTCCGGCGCTGAATTTGATTTAATCGACATGCGCCAGGTCCATTTTGACCTTGAAAACCCCGATCCTTGGCGTCAGTATGATGTGGTCATGGAACGTTGTGTCAGTCATTCACAGGCGATGGCTGCCCTGCAAATCTTTAATATGTGGGGAATCCCTACGGTTAATAATTACGATGTTGGCATGATTTGTGGTGACAAAATTCATACGTCATTGGCCTTAATCATGGCCGGTGTCCCTACCCCCAGCGTGCGTGTAGCCACGTCGCAAGAAATGGCCTTAGAGGCTATTAACGAAATGGGTTATCCGGCCGTGCTCAAGCCTGCTACCGGCTCTTGGGGACGTTTACTCGCCCGGGTTGACGATGAAAATTCGGCCGAATCGATTATCGAGCACAAAATGACCTTGGGCAGTTATCAGCATTCAATCATTTACGCTCAAGAATATATCGATAAACCACAGCGAGATATTCGTACCTTTGTGATCGGCGACGAATGTATTTGCGGCATTATGCGCGAAAGCGACCATTGGATCACAAATACCGCTCGTGGCGGAAAAGCGAGCAACTGCCCAATCACCCCAGAACTTGCCAAAATTTCAGTCGATGCGGCCCACGCGGTCGGCGGTGGCCTACTCGCCATCGATGTAATGGAAACTCCCGAAGGTGGCCTAACGATCAACGAGGTTAACTACACGATGGAATTCCGCAACAGCATCAAGCCAACGGGTGTCGATATTCCGGCCCGCATGATTGATTATGTGATTCAAGTTGGGGAAAGAGGAAGTAGCCAGTAATCAGTGACCAGTGATCAGTTTTTGGCCCATGCTAACGACTGGTCACTTTTCACTGGTCACTTTTCACTTATGACTAAAACAGCATCTATTATCGGCGGTACGGGGTATACGGGTGGCGAACTGCTCCGCCTTTTGATCCCGCATCCAGAGATTACGGTTCAGCAGGTTACCTCACGCAGTGAATCGAAACGTTTCTTACATTCGGTTCACCCCAATTTGCGTGGGCAAACCAAGCTCAAATTTGTCGATCCGGCCGATCTTGACCCATGCGACGTTTTGTTTTTGTGTATGCCGCACGGCAAAAGCGCGGCCGACATTGAAAAATATGCCGGTTTGGCCGAATACATCATCGACCTGTCGGCCGACTTTCGGCTTAGCTCACCAGAGCAATACCAACAATGGTACAACTGGGAACATCCGACAGCCGATTGGCTGGGCAAATTTGTATACGGATTGCCTGAAACAAGGCGTGAGGCTTTGCGCTCAGCCAAATATGTGAGTGGCGTCGGTTGCAACGCCACCGCCACCAATTTAGCCCTTTTGCCCCTGGCTCGTGCCGGGGTCATTGACAAAGCCATCGTTGAAGTCAAAGTTGGCTCGTCAGAGTCAGGCAATAGCCACACGGCCGGCAGTCACCATCCGGTGCGCTCTGGCGCGATGCGATCATTCGCCCCCACCGGCCACCGCCATCAGGCAGAAATCAAACAAGAGCTAGGCGACTTTGAACTCCACTTTTCAGCCACGGCCGTTGAAATGGTGCGCGGTGTTTTGTGTACAGGTCACGTTTTTTTGAATCAACCTCTAAGCGAAAAAGAGGTCTGGTCGTTGTACCGTGAGACATACAAAGATGAGCCTTTTGTGCGCATTGTTAAAGAGCGGCGCGGTCTTTATCGGTATCCTGAACCAAAAATTTTAGCAGGTACAAATTTTGCCGAAGTTGGGTTTGAGTATGACGAAAGCAGCGGCCGGATTGTTGTGATTTCGGCCATCGACAACTTGATGAAAGGGGCGGCCGGATCGGCCGTGCAATGCATGAACCTCATGTGTGGCTTTGATGAAACGATGGGGCTTGAATTTATGGGCCTCCACCCAATCTAGTAAAAAGTTAGAAGTAGGAAGTGGCTTCAACCTCTTACTTACAACTTTTCACTTACCACTTATTACTTATGTTAGTAGTGAAAGTAGGCGGTTCCGAAGGCATCGATTACGATGCGGTTTGTGACGATGTGGCGGCTCTAGTCGCTGAAGGGCAGCGGCTCATTTTAGTGCATGGTGGATCGAGTTTGACCAACGAAGTCGCCACCGCACTAGGCCATCCGCCCCAATTTATTACCAGCCCCAGCGGCTACACCAGCCGGTTTACCGACCGGCGTACGCTCGAAATTTTCGAGATGGTCTATTGCGGCCAGATGAACAAGTCGATTGTTGAAAAACTGCAAGCCCGTGGGGTAAACGCTGTGGGTCTGTCTGGCATTGATGGCGGGATTTGGCGCGGCAAACGGAAGGATGCGGTGCGCTCTATCGATGAAAATGGGAAAAAACGGATTTTACGAGGCAACTACACAGGCACGGTGGATGAGGTTAATACTGACCTGCTGAATTTATTGCTCGACAATGGCTATCTACCGGTTTTGACGCCGCCAGCGATTAGCCACGACAATGAAGCGATTAATGTGGATGGTGACCGGGCAAGTCGGGCCACGGCCGTGGCTTTGCAAGCAGGCACGATGATTATTTTATCGAATATTCCCGGCTTGTTAAAAGATTTTCCAAATGAAGATTCATTGATCACCCATATTCCAAAAGACGCAATTGAAGAGTTTAAGCAGTTTGCGGAAGGTAGGATGCGGATTAAACTTCTGGGGGCGAAAGAGGCGTTGGATCAGGGTGTCGGCCGGGTTGTGCTAGGTGATGCTCGACGCAAAAACCCGGTACGGGATGCACTAGCTGGCATGGGAACGGTTATTTCGTAATCTTTTATAAAACGCTTCGTAGAACGCCAGCTTGCTGGTGTTAAAATTGACCTTCTACTGAAAAATTTATCGTCACAAAAAACAATGAACTCAAATCAAGAAATTATTGAATTAGAAAGCAAGTACACCAGCGGGGTTTATGGCAAACGTGAAGTAGCCATCGTGCGAGGCGAAGGGGCGATTGTCTGGGACGGCGACGGCAACGAGCTGATCGACTGCTCAAGCGGCTACGGCGTGGCGAATATCGGCCACTGCCACCCACATGTGGTGCGGGCCATCGTTGAGCAGAGCACCGTCTTGCTGGCCGCGGCCGAATTTGTCTA
>JBLIMP010000215.1:0-8093 GCA_047638855.1 Cellvibrionaceae bacterium
CTACCTTGAAAAAAGTGCCCCTTTGCTCAATAGCCTGCTCGACAATAATCATGAAATAGTGTTGCAGGTCGGAAATCTGCAGTCTTTCCTACCCAATCCCTTTTCCTGTCTCATTGAACCGGCAATTAACTCACCTAACCCAGCATCAACCATACATCCTTGCCAGCAGAAATACTGTCCCGTGATGCCACGCCCCGCATCGGCCGCCAGCGTGTCAGGTGCAACGATTTTGTTATAAGGGTGGATCTATGGGATTCAGAGCGTTTTCCACATTTTCCGAATGACTTGGGTTCTTAATTTGTCAATCAAAATAATTGGTTTGTGATCCGCTTTATCGCCAAGGAAATCAAGAACTTTTGATTTAGCATGTCTATCGAACTCAAGCTCATAATAACTGTTTAGCACGAAGCAAAGATCATTCACATCATCAAATATCCAATTCGCCGTAAAAATGGAATCATTTGAGATATTGAGACCACTTTCTGCAATGATGCCTTGAGTCTTTGAAAGAACTTCTTCTTCATCATTAACAAAGCTAAAGACAATTTCAAGTTCACCGTCCGCAACGGGTTCAATAATGATGATGATTCCGCCTGGCTTGGTAACACGGTAGGCTTCATCCAGTGCTTGACACCGATCTTGATGATGGTGGAGCGAAAGTGTGAAAATCACAAGGTCAAATAAGTTATCAAGGAATTGAAGGTTTTCACCAGAACCAACTTGAATATTTGCGTTTGGAATTGATTGCTTTGCAATGGCTACTTTGCTTGAATCTGGCTCAATAGCACAAACATTGTTGCTTTCTCGGGCTAAAAACTTAATTATTCTTCCATCACCGCAGCCAACTTCCAGGATATGCTTTTGTGCGATAGTCGTGACTTTAACTATTTGTTTGACAGTCTCTTGAATACTTTCATCAATCATTGAAGTTACCTATTGTTTAAATTAAACGATGTTCTCAAGTGAGGTTAATTATTTGAAACCCTTACGGCCACTTTATAAAGGCTAAGTAGAATTAACAAATAATACTCAGCGAAAAATCAATTAAAATATTCACTTATCTAAAGGTATTAACCATGCATAGTCAAGAAATTCCAATTGCAAATCTAAAAACAGAATTACATGAAAACATGCAGCAATATTCTGAATCA
Organism: Cellvibrionaceae bacterium; assembly: GCA_047638855.1. Lineage (GTDB taxonomy): Bacteria > Chloroflexota > Anaerolineae > Promineifilales > Promineifilaceae > WTJY01. The sequence goes on from JBLIMP010000215.1 coordinate 1,152, forward strand.
ATTCTAGAAAATGAAATTAAAGGTATCCATGTTGAGCACGTAGCTATTACGAGTGAAGATGTAATTACAGATTATTCTAGAGAAGGTTATAAAATAATATATTTGTTTGTAAAAGGAACGGGAAATGTAATAGCAGCGAATACAAGTTATGAGATTGTTCCAGAAACTATCTTGTTACCAAATATAGTTAAAAAGATTGTAATTAAAGCAACTAAAAACGACACCTTACACTACCTGAAAATATCAACTGCATTAACAGCTCAAGATCATATAGATTTGAAGGAATTTCCAGTTAACCACACTCAAAATCTATATTATGCTAAGTTCATAGATTGCCAATCATATACCGAACAAATTAAAAGCCGGAATACAATAAGCCGCACCATACTTCCTAATAAATACATCCCTAGAATAGCGATGGGAACGGTTCAAACAAAAGGTCCCGATAAAGTTGGTGCTCATGAGCACGCAATGTTAGAACAATTATTTTTAGGCTTAACAAAAAACAACTGTACCGTCTATGCTGATGATACCAAGGTAGATTTTTTACAATATTCTGTACTTCATATCCCATTGGGATCAAGACATTCGGTTTCTGTAGAAAAAGACGAGATTATGTATTATGTTTGGATGGATTTCTTTTTAGATAAGAAAGGTGAAGAATGGTTAAAAAACCATAAGGTAAATGACGACAACGAGTAGACTAACCCACTTCCTTTTTTGAAAGCTATTCGAAAAAAGCGGGAGCCGATAACGGCCGTTCCCCCACCGTGTCAGCTTCAAGCCTGTGTTAGGGTGGCTATTTCCTCAGCGGCCGACCTCTAATTTACCCTCTTTTTTGTGACATATGCGACCCATTTCTGCCTAAGCCGCCCTAACGCCTTGCTAAACGAAAAATAACAGTTGGCCATCGCTTCGCGATTATACCCAACTGTTATTTTTCCGTTTAAGCAACTCGTTATATGCTACCTATTAGGCGGGTCTTACATTAGTAGCACATGGTCCTTTTTGACCTTCTCCAACCTCAAACTCAACCGCCTGGCCATCATTTAGCGTGGCATAGCCACCACCACTTTTGATTTCAGAATGATGAACGAAAAGGTCTTTTCCTCCATCTTCTGGAGTAATAAAACCAAACCCTTTCTCTGCGTTAAACCACTTAACTGTACCTGTACTCATATTTTCCTCTTAAAATTATTGGTGAATATTAGTTTTTCTACTTTCTATTTCACCAGTTTGACATAGAAAGTATTCTCTTAAATGACACATAACATAATATTAACCCGATGTAGTTCGGGATAATACTCTGTTTTCATTGTATAGCCGAAGTATAGCCGAACGATTTTCTGTCATTTTCCGTATAAAGCCGTGATTTCAGGTTTATACGGAAAAAATTTCAGGATAACACCAAAATCACTGCTTTATTAAGAAATGATTCGTGCTAAATACCCAAATACAGTTTTATTGAGATTGGTTTCTTTGCATAATCCTAGCGATATTTTAGATTAAGGCGATTTCCGAGAATAAAACATGCAATTGCATCAACAAAATCGCCCCACCTCGTCAACTTGATTGGCACAGCCAATTCCCCTGAGCTAGTTTGCTAGATAATTATTTTTCGGGGTAGGCCTTATAACCACGTTTTGCATCAACCCGTTGATTTTGTCGATTTCTTATGGGCTAAGAAACCTGAAAAATTGCCCGTTGTTCTAGCCAAAAATTAAGTTCAAGCTGTTTTCAAACAACTATCAGGTGTTTCCATTCTAGTAACACAGTTTTTATACGGATGTGGCTTACGGCTAACAGAAGCCCTTCGTGTTCGTGTGCAAGATGTTGATTTTGGGCAAAACATGATTATGGTGCGAAACGGAAAAGTGAAAAAAGACAGGACGGTTCCTCTACTAAATTTGATTATTCCAGCTTTGGAAAATCAATTAGAAATAACAAAGAAGTTGCATCATGCAGACTTGCAAAGTGGCCAAGGAAGGGTTCCATTACCAAATACTAAATGCATTAAATCGCAAGTATCCCAATGCTGAAAAAGAGTGGATTTGGCAATTTATCTTTCCCTCTTCCAAATTGTCTAAAAATCCGAGAGATGAAGGTGATACCCTCTATCGATATCATTTACATGAAAGTACGATTCAAAAAGCGGTAAGAAGCGCAGCAAAAAAGGCCGAAATCAATAAGCGGGTGAATCCCCATATTTTCAGACACAATTTTGCGACGCATTTATTGGAAAACGGAACCAATATTCGCACAATTCAAGAATTTCTAGGGCACAAAGATGTCCAAACAACGATGATTTACACGCATGTGGCAAATTTTGATTCCCAATCTATGCGCAGCCCGCTTGATGCCCTATGAGCTAATTCTGAACCAAGCGTAGTCTGCTCCGTTTTTCGCCATCAAGCGAAGTGAAGAGCCACGTTATGCCGTCTGCAATCACAATATCAGCATGCCCAATGCCGATATTGGCTGGTACATCTACCAAAATCGGATTGCCTGGGTACATCTCCCATCGGCCGTCAATCTGCCCATCCACGCTCCGCGCCAATCCCAAACCAAACTGCGTATCCCCCGGATCACCTGGCCCTGGGCCACGAATCCCCTCAAATAACATGTAGTATTCATCGCCGATTTGATGCACATCGGCCGATGATAGCATCCGGTAATTCCAAAATTGGTTCGCTCCTGCCCCGCGCAACTCCTCATCCCCGTAAGTTGGCACGCTCACAAGCAAAGGGTTGCTCTCACAGCGTACATACCGGCTGGGTGCTTGATCCTTCCGGCCGACAAAACAGCCCAATGCACCCGGACTCTGCCCCAGCCCTACAAAAATGTAGACAAGATCATCCTCAACAAAAATACCCGGAGGCCCACCGGCCAAGCACTGCTCCGTATTGATAATCGCAAACGGATGCGCATTAATTTTTTCACGCGGGCCACAAAACTCATTGCTAGACCACAGTCCCGAATGATCAACCCGTTCTGGCGGGCTAAATGTTTGCCCATCCAGCGACACACGTAGCATCGACCGGCCGAGGAACTCATACGCCAGCCATAGCTGCTCGCCGTCATAGGCAACACGGGGGTATTGTTGTTGCACCTGATGGTCCGTTTCGGCATCACACGGGCACTGGTTGCAAGAAAATGTGCACACTGGCGGATTGTCATGCTGGAAGCTCGCTCCTCCATCTTGGCTTTTATAAATAACGGTACAACCTGGAAATTCAACCGGATCGCCACATGGGTCAACGGCTCGGGCCGAGCGGTCACTGGCATGGAGCCACGACCACCACTCCCCATTCTGCATCACCAGCGTTTCCGACTCCCCCATCGGCAAACCGGTGTCCTCGACATCAACGACAAAGCGAGCGTTGCCATCCCAGAAATCAGCCAAAGTAGGGTTGGAAAGCTGTGATCTTGCTATTTCTTGTTGAATTAAAAGATTGGGTTGTAAGGCAGGCGGGGGTATAAGCGGCTTTGGAGAGAAATACCAGAAGCTGATTAGAGCGAGTAGACTAGCGAAAACTACTAAGGTGGTGATTCTAGAGCTTGGGGGTTGAAGTTTAATGGTGATCAGTAAGCGGTCAACGGTAAGCGATAACTGGCTACCGCTTACCGACCACCGCCTACTATTTATTTACCCAATAATCAGGCGTTTCGCCATTTAGAACTTTAAGCACCTGCTCAACGATCTGAATACCAACGGCCGCTTGCGCTTCTTTACTACTAGCTCCCAAATGAGGCGTGTGCGTCACGTTTGATAAGCCGATCAGTGGGCTGTCTGTTGGCGGTTCACTGTAGAACACATCGAGTCCGGCCGCAGCCACTTTGCCACTTTTCAGCGCATCTGCCAAGGCGTTTTCATCGATTAGTTTTCCACGAGCCACATTGACCAGCATCACCCCATCTTTCATTTTTGCGATGGCGTCTGCGTTGATCATCTCTTTGGTTTCGTCGGTAACAATCGCATGCAGTGTGATGAGGTCAGCCCGGCTGAGAAGCTCATCGAGTGGCAGAAGCTCGACACCCAAGTCGCTAGCCGCATCAGCCGACACATACGGGTCAGCCGCAACAACTTTCATGCCGAATGCTTGCGCCCGAGCGGTTACCAGTCGGCCGATATAGCCAAAACCGATGACTCCAAGCGTTTTGCCATAAATCTCTGTGCCGACATAATCGCCCCGATTCCAATTGCCAGCCCCAACCGATGCATGCGAATGGGCGGTGAAACGATTGATCGACAACATGAGCGTTAACGTCTGTTCAGCCGTAGCGATGCTGTTGGCACGTGGCGTGTTGACCACTTTGATGCCATGGGTTTTGGCAGCCGCTAGGTCGATGTTGTCAACCCCAATACCGGCCCGGCCAATCGCTTTAAGCTTGGCTCCGGCCGTGATCACGTCGGCGTCCGGCCGGGTATCGCTACGAATAATCAAGCCATCGTACTCTGGAATGATAGCGATCAATTCGTCTTTGCTTAACCCAGTTTTCATGTCGTAACTTACGTTTGCAGTCGCTGCAAGAAGATCAAGCCCTGCTTGCCCTAGTTTGTCTGAAATTAAAATTTTCATTGTAGTGATTAGTGTTTAGTATTTATTGTTTAGCGGGTTTCTAACTACCCACTAAACACTAATTACTTCCCACTTATAAAAGCCCCTTTTGCACTAAGAACTCATCAACTCCATCTAGCAGCTCTTGGATATCTGCCACGCCCCAATCACCCATGTGGCCGATACGAAAAGTTTGCTCTTTGAGCTTGCCATAACCGTTTGAAAGCACCATGTTTTTAGTGCGCAAATGAGCATTAAGCTCACCAATCGAAATACCATGTGTGTTTGATACAGTTGAAACGGTAGGTGATGAATATGCTTCTTCAGCCAGCATCTCAAAACCGCGTGATTTTGCCCAATCCATGGTCAATTGGCGCATAGCAAGGTGGCGTTCCCAACGTTTTTCCATCGTTTCGGCCATCATTCTGTCCAACTGTTTATCAAGCGCAAATAAAAGGGAGATGGCTGGGGTTGCAGGAGTCTGGTCTTTAACAAGATATTTTTCCATTTCGACATAGTCAAAGTAGTAGCCGCGATTTGGCACAGTTTTGGCTTTTTCGAGGGCACGGTCAGAAACGGCCGCAAATGCTAATCCAGGCGGAAGCGCAAATGCTTTTTGGCTAGATGTCAGCAAAATGTCTAAATCCCATGCATCAAATTCAACTTGTGCGCCCGATACGCCGCTGACAGAATCGACCATGATTGTCACATCTTGTCCGCCGGGCAATGATCGAATCGCAGCCACTATATCTTTAACCGGATTGGTGATGCCAACGCTGGTTTCATTGTGAACAAATGAAACAGCGTCATATTCTTCACCGACTAAATTTTCGAGAACGATTTCTGGTGTCACAGGCTTGCCCCAATCAACGGTGACTACTTTGACATCTTTGCCATTGGCCGCATGAACGTTTCCCCAGCGGTCACCAAACGAGCCGTTTGCAAAATGGATCACGCGATTGCGTACACAATTACGAGTGGCGGCTTCCCACATACCGGTACCGGATGAAGCGACGATGTAAACCCGTGACTCGGTACGAAACACCTTACGTAGTTTGGGAGAAATCCGGCCGATTAAATCGATGCATTCCTGCATACGATGACCAACCATCCATTCGGTTTGTGCTTCTAGAATTTCTTGACTAACTTCGGTCGGTCCAGGTAGAAACAATCTTAAATGATCACTCGTTTTACTCATTTTAAATTTCCTTTAGAAGAGGACTATGATGAAGGCAACCTTAGCATCTAAATCATAATCCAAAATTTTGACTTTTATAAAAGAAGAAGATGCCAGTGGGGTTCCAACTATTTTAGTAACCACGAGATTTGTAACCATGATCTTCAGTAAATGGTTACAACTCTTTAGACAGCTGAATTTTCCCATGTTAGGCAGTTGATTACATTGACATTGTTAACCACACTTGGGTTTATTTGTTGAGATTATTTTGTATGAGGTCAATATAGGCCTGATGTAAGTGATGGTTTGTCCCTAATGCGCTTTTGTCGCCCAATTTCCAAGGGCTTCCTTGAAAGGTTGAGAATGCCCCCCCAGCTTCAGTAATAATGAGAGCCGCAGCAGCTACATCCCACGGCTGAAGGTTCATATGAAAGTAGGCGTCCAACCGGCCGCAGGCGATATAGCTAAGGGCCAATGCCGCGGTTCCTAATGAACGGGTGGTTTTGGTTGCGTGCACGATCGTAGGCAATAGCGACAAAATTTGTTCTCTTTCAACCGGGTCGCGGGGCCAGTCAAGCGAGGCGATAGAATCAGATACCGCAGTAACGGATGAAACTTGAATTTTTTTATTATTCAACCAGGCTCCTCCCCCTTTTGCTGCGTAAAACATTTCATGACGCAGTGGGTCAAGAACAACACCGGCAAATATCTCTACGGTGCCATCGTCAGATGGCGGATGCGCGGCCGCAATTGAAACAGAAAAAAGGGGTGATTTGCGTGAAAAGTTTGAAGTTCCATCTATGGGATCAATGATCCAGATAACGTCGCCCGTAGTTGGCAAACTGCTATCTTCTTCTTCCGAAAGAAACCCATGGGACGGGTAGCGTTTCAAAATCGCATCTGTTAGCAATTTCTGAGATGCGAAATCAGCATCTGTAACAATGTCCCGAAACCCTTTACTCGATAGTTTAAGGGATGAGTGTTCCCATTTTTCTTTAAGCAACTGCCCTGTTTCAAGAGCAATCGATTTGGCGAACTCTAATATCTCTTTATCCATATTTTTTGTGATCCTTCTTTTTACGACCTATCTTTCTGCGACCTGTCTTTTTGCGGCCTGTCTTTTTGCGGCCTGTCTTTTTGCGGCCTGTCTTTTTGCGGCCTGTCTTTTTGCGGCCTGTCTTTTTGCGGCCTGTCTTTTTGCGGCCT
>JBLIMP010000216.1:0-8083 GCA_047638855.1 Cellvibrionaceae bacterium
GATTTAAGCTAGATTCGGCCGCTTCGCTTTGCTAACCAATCTATTCCACCAATGCCAAAGCCATAGCTGCCATAATGGCCGTCGAATCGCCTGCCACTGTTCAACAGCCTGCTCAAACACCTCTTTTTCTACCCCCGTGCGGCTGTAGTGGTCTACCTGATAGGTGTTGACCAAGTTTGGCACAATGACTGAAAACGGCCGGACCTCAACTCGTTTTTGGCGGCCGGTCAGCCCTTTTTGCAAAAAGTAACAAAACCCTCGGCCGAACTCAGTTGCCGTCTCGCTTTCTTCCAGGGGGTACCCCAAACGGCCAGCCGCATCTTGCAACCAGAAAAGTAACTCCCCCATATCTTGCGGCCTCCGTCGCCAATGATACGCTTGCCAGGCGATAAAACCGGCTAGCAAAAACAGGGCAGAGCCGCCGACTTGGAGCCAAATTGGAACGTTTGAACCCAATGGCCGCTTTGGAATTTCCGGTACAGTGCTGTTCAAAACAGGTGCTGGACTGTCTTCCGTGACATCGATCGGCTCGGCCGGAAGCGGAAAAGCGGCCGTTGGCTCAAATTCAACCCAACCGACACCAGGGAAATAGATTTCAGCCCACGAGTGGCCTCGATCTTGCGTAATCAAAATCGCCCCATCAGAGTCAGCCTCACTATTTAAGTAGCCCACGCCTAAACGTGATGGCAGCCCAAGACTGCGAGCCATGACGACCATCGAGCTGGCATACAGATCGCAATATCCCTCCTGTAGATCAAATAGAAAATAATCGACTGGATCAACGTCAGATGGCACAGGAGGAATGTCGAGATTGTAGGGGTATTGGCGCAAGTATTGCTCGATAAGTGTGGCTCGTTCATAGGGGTTGGTGGCTTCGGCCGTGATCTGCTCTGCAAGAGCGATCACCCGTACCGGGAGCGAATCGGGCAAACGGGTGTAGTGTTCATAAAAAGCGTCTTTAGTAAAAAGCCCTTCTGTCGTTTGCCCCAGACCGCTTAAAACCAAGCGATTACGTTGGACAACCAAACTTGTTCCCAGGTAGCTTGGCGCATAGTCACCTGCAACACGACTCACAGATGCAAGGTCATTATCCGGCCGGAAAAATGCACTGACCGGTTGGTCAAATGTCAGCGGTTGACCTAAAGTGATTAGATTAAAATAGCGATCTTTGGCCAGCCACGTTACATCTTGACGAACCTCTATGTGTAAAGCTGTATCATCAGAAATATTATTTAAAGTAGGGATTGGGGCTTGATTCGCCAAAAAGAGCGTTTCGGCCGGGGCTGATTGACTCCAACCAAAACCGGTATAAATGTCATAGCTGCCCGAGCGCCAATGGAGTGGCCCTGCCAGCGGCCGTGGGGTTGAAATCTGTGCTGAAAAAACCGGCGTGTCGGCCAGCTCCGGTGGATTACCCAGTAAGTAAGAGCGTGGCAGAACCCCGGCCAGAGACCCAGTAGCATTGCCGGAACTGCCCGCTACAAACTGCCCGCCAGCCCCGGTTTTGCCTGTTGCTGGATTTGTATTCACGCCGGAAAAATATTGTTCAAACGAACGTTCAAATGCCTGTACCACGGCCGACTGTTGAAATCGACGGGCGACACTAGAGTAAGGAAGAGCGGGTAGAATGAACCCGATAAGCAAAAGCCCGAAGGTGACCACAACGGAGATTACCATCGTTGAAAGATTCATCTCGGCCGAATAGTCGATTTGCTGTGCGTCCCACAATGCTTCACGCCAATATTGTTGCCATATTGTGAGGTAGACAATCCCTAAAAGGATGAGAAATAAAAACAGAAATTCCGACTGTCTACTGTACACATCGTTAAGACCCACAAGCAGCAGCAGGACGGAAACAGCGATCAGCGGCCGTTTTTGCCGATAAGTCACAATGATGAATAAAGCGACGACTACGCCGGTTAACAGCGACAGTCCAAATGCGAAAACGAGCGTTTCATCGCTTTGAGAACCGGAAGCCACGGCCGCTAGCCAGCCGTTTATGCGGGCTAGAAAAATCGTCCATACCCGCACAGTGTTGTTATGATACGTCTCCCATCCGGCCGAAAAGAGCAGAAACGGCCGGAAGCGCATGAGAAATAGCGCCGTAAATACGACAAGGTAGCTGAGCCAAAGCGGGCCGTAAAGCCAAATCTTAAAGCGAGGGCGCCAAACTAGGGAGTAGGTGACAACGGCTGAAACGCAGAATGATATCCAAACGACATTGTTTTCAGGCACCCATTCAGCTTCTGAAACGGAGCGCACTGCAAAGCTGAGAATGGCGAAAGTTAGCCCAAAAAGAAGCCATCCTTCACGAGGTTTAAAACGGCGTATGAACCAATGAAAAAAATGATGAGTCATGTTTGCACCCTCACCGCTCCACCGAGTGGGGTGATTTTAAATTGATCAGAAGGTTGTGGCGTGCTGTGGCTTAGGTCAATGTCACCCTGCTGAATCAGGTGTACCACATGGCCCATTTGCTGCAACATTTTTTGGACAGATTTGGCCTGGCTCGTCGTCTTTTCTGCATGGGGTTTAAATGATGAACGATCCAACAACAATACCGTTGTTTTGATCTGTTTGCGTGAGAGCTGTACTAATTTCGGTAACCAGGTCGGGTCATCATTAGCGGTGATGATGATGAGGGCGGCCCCTCGGCCGATGACCTGCTCTGCATCGTCTAGAGCCGTATCGAGCGAGGTCTCACCGTTGGCTGTCAAGACTGCCAATGCTCGCAGAATGCGCCACTGCTGCTGCGCCCCTGTGTGGGATGGGATGACAATCGGTTGAGGTCCGTACGTGGCGAGGCCCACTGCCCGGTTTTCGGCTAGAACGCGAGCGGTCAGTGCGCTGGCAAGTAGAACGGCATACTCTTCGGTACTTTCTAGCCCGTTGCCGGTGTGCCAAGTGCTTTCTAAATCGATGAGAATCCACGCATCTCCGGCCGCTTCAATGTCGAACTCGCGCACAGCCAGCTTGCCTGTGCGGGCGGTAGTGGGCCAATGAATCCAATTGAGCGGGTCCATCGGCTGGTATTCTCGCACTGTTGAGATGTTGTTCGTCACTTGTATGGCTCGATCTCGGCCGCGTATGTTTCCCTGTTGCAGACCGGTTGGCAATGAAAATTTCAGCTCGGTATTAATCGGTGGATGAATAATCATCTCATCTGATTCAGCATAGTCGATTTGAACTTCAAAGATGCCAAATGGGTCGCCTGAGCGCAAACGCCACGGGCCAACCACAAAGCGTCCACGTTGCCAGCACATGGCGGACTGACGCCATTTGTATGTAGAACGCCCCCCGACTTCATAAGCGACACTCGGCCGATAGCCAGGGATATTTGAAAAATCAGTTAGTTCAACCCACAGAGCGGGGAAAGGACTGCGATTATGGATGAAAAAGCGTTCGGTTAGAAAGTCACCCACAGAAATCCAACTTTGCTGTAAAAATCGCTCCCCGTGTAAATGCTGATGTAAAGCCCTTGCCCAGAAATAGCTGATGCCATATAGCCCACCCAATGTAATGAGCAACACGGTCCATATCGCGTTTGGCAACAGAATCGCTAAAACGATCAAAATACCAAGTGGCACGATAGACCATCGATTTTTCCAAATAATGACTCGAGTTTGCGGCATCGTTCCAGACATTGCTGGATCATAGGTTGTTTTGGACATCTAGCAAATTTGCTCAGAATTCGATAACGAAAGGTATAGGCGATTCCCGAAAATAAAACATGCAACTCCATCAACAAAATCGCCTCACCTCGTCAACTTGATTGACACAGCCAATTCCCTTGAGCTAGTTTGCTAGATAATTATTTTTCGGGGTTGGCCTTACTGTGTTTCTTAGTTGTGTGTAGGGGCATTTTTCGCCCCAAGGTTCGCTGAATAATTACGCCTCTCTACCTGTTTCCCCCACCACAAACCTTGGCTCCTTCACCCAAAAAGATAGCATCAAAAACGCCACTGCACTTACAGCCATACTTGCTGCGAATAGCCAGTTATACCCCGCCCATGCTAGCCCTGCGCCAATCAACGGTGCGGTCATACTGCCAATGCCTGACAGAGTATTGGCGACCCCAACATAAGTCGGCCGCTTTGCTGGCGCACAAAACTCCAAAACCACTAAAGTGCCCGAAACGATTTTTGCGCCGGTAAAAAAGCCCAGCAAGAAAAATACCGCAAAATACCAGCTGGGGTCAGATGCGAGCCACGCCCCTGCAAAGGCCAAAACCAATGCGCCTAAAGCGATTTGCAACGTAAGCCGATGGCCGTATCGATCAGCCAAAAAGCCCATCATCAGGCTGGCGGCCGTTTGTCCAATTAAAAGCACCACCGTAAATTGAGCCACCATCCCGTCTGAAATAGACCAAGTTAAAATAGCAGCTACCGTCAAAAAGCCATTCCCCATCTCAGCCAGTGACATAAAGAATCGAGCAATCAAGAAATTGCGAAAATTTTGATCTGCGCGAAGGAGTGAGGGCAACTCAGCAAAATATTGTCTTGTCGATGTTTCGGCGATTCGACCTGGCTCAATCGGTTCTTTGACCGGTATTAAAGAGATCCAACTAATAAAAATCGAGAAGCCAGCAACTCCGAAAATCCACACAAAATTTTGCGGATAACTCACATTTTCCAACACTCGGCCGGCGATCTGGGCGGCCCCGATGCCCAACAATGTGCCGATAAATAAATTCGTTCCAAAAAAGCGGCCGCGCCGTGTCGGGGGGAAACAGCGGGCGATCATATCTTGCCAAGCCGGAGCCACAACCCCACCGCCTAGCGAAAACCAAGAGTAGAGGAACAAAAACAATATCAAAGCCAGTTGTGGAGAACGGAGTGCGAACAGCGGAACAATGGGCAAGAGCAACAGCGGAACTCGCTCGGAAAAGAAGCCGATGCTAACCACCATCGGCTTTTTGTGGTCCAGTCGCTCGATAAAATTGGCTGTCAGCAATTGGGGTAAAAAGAAGCCCCCTTGGGCCATCATCGCAACAATTGCCAGCGGAATAGGGCTGGTTGAGAGTTTGCTGATAAACAATGGCAAAATGGTTGTGGCTGAAAGCAAGCTGATGCCGCTTAAGAAAAAGATCACGTCAAATGAGTTAAAGAAGAAGTTCCAGCGGAAATCATCTTGGCGAGCCTGGTCAGCCTCGGCCGTATTCAGGGTTTTTAGCGGCCGGTCTAATTGCAGTAGGCGGCGTAGGGCCTTAGGTGTATTTGCGAATTTGTGTTGCATGGTTTTGTACGGGCATCTATTGGGGTGCCCCGGTTTAGCGTTGCCCCGTTTGGACCTTCCAAAGGGATGCGTAGATTCCATCGGTACTGTTTAGGAGTTCATCATGGGTCCCCAGTTCTTTTAGGCGACCCTGCTCTAGTACAATAATCTGGTCAGCATTACGCACTGTTGACAACCTGTGAGCGATCACGATTGTGGTCCGGCCGACTGCGATTCGCTCCAGCGAACGTTGAATCGCTGCTTCTGTTTCATTGTCTACGGCCGACGTCGCCTCATCTAAAATCAGGATGGGCGGGTTTTTGAGCACCGCCCGAGCAATTGAAATCCGTTGTCGTTGTCCACCCGAAAGTTTGATCCCCCGCTCCCCCACAATCGTTTCATAGCCATCGGGAAGTTGGGTGATAAATTCATGCGCTTCAGCCACTTTGGCTGCGGCCGAAATCTCATCTAATGTTGAGTCAAACGATCCATAAGCGATGTTTTCGCGCACGGTTCCATGAAACAGAAAGACATCTTGACTTACCAGCCCAACCGCCGCGCGCAAATCGGCCGTTTGTAGCTCTGTTAGCTCGTGCCCGTCTAAGCGGATGGCACCGTTCGTCACATCGTAAAAGCGCAGAATTAACTTGATTAACGTTGATTTGCCAGCACCTGTTGGGCCAACAAAGGCGGCCATTGTTCCGGCCGGAATGTGAATCGAAAAACCGTCAATGATGCTAACCGCTTTATTTGAATGGTAGTGAAACGACACATTGTCAAACACCACATCACCAGCAACCTGATCGGTGGGTAATGCCAACCCGCCTGATTTAATCAACGGCTCTTTTTCGATTAAGTCCATTACTCGGCTAATAGATGCCATCGCTCGCTGATATTGGTCAAGCGTTTCACCCACGTAAGTCAAAGGCCAAAGCAGCCGCTGGGTCATAAACACCATGACTGAGTAAAGCCCGACATTGAGTGCCCCAGAAAGAGCCAACTGACCGCCAAAGACGATAATTGCCACAAACCCAGCCATGATAAACATGCGGATTAGCGGGACAAACAGCACCGAATAGGTGATAGCATCTTTATTGCCCAGCCGATAGTCATCGCTAAATGCGCGAATGCGATTGGCTTCATATTTTTCGGCCGTAAAACTTTTAATCGTTGCGATGCCGCCCAAATTATTCGCCAACTGCCCATTCAGCATGCCAACCTTTTCACGTACCTTGATGTATAGCGGTTCCAGAATAGCCGTAAACCGAATCGATCCCCAAGTCACAAACGGAATCGGGAGCAGGGCCATCCAAGCCACAGACGGAGCGATGTAGATAAACGTGCCGCCGATCACTAAAATCGTCATGATTAAACCAATTACACGGTTTGCACTTTGATTCAAAAATCGTTCAAGCTGATTAATGTCGTCGTTCAAGATCGACATGAGGCCACCGATGCTTTGATCCTCAAAATAGGCGAGTTCGATCCCTTGAATATGTTCGTAAGCATCTAGCCGTAGGTCGTGCTGAATGGTTTGGGCCAAATTCCGCCATTGGAATTCGTTGATGTAGTCGAAGATCGATTCACCGGTCCAGAGCAAAGCGGTAATGCCGCCTAAAATCCAGAGCTGGCTCGACAGAGATTCAACCCCAAATGAGGCAATCATTGAGTCTTGTCGAGAGACGACGACATCAACGGCCGCACCAATTAGTAAAGGCGGTGCAAGGTCAAACAGTTTGAAAATAATGGTGTTAACCACGGCCCACCATAGCGCAGCTCGATGAGCTTGAGCGTGGTGCCATAGACGTTTAAAGGGGTTGATTTTTTTGTGTGCTAAATCTGACATCGGCCGATTGTAACAAACTGAACCAGAACGGCTTTACTGCACCTTGTTAATCTTGTCCTAATCTTATGTCGGTGAGACGATCTTAAAATGACTAGACTCACAGACTATCAAAAAGGGATGCTTGCTACGGCGTTAGGCGTTCTCATCATTTCACCAGATGGGTTATTTCTCCGTCTCATTGCGGCCGATTCATGGACGCTCTCGTTTTGGCGAGGTCTTTTAATCGGTATCAGCATCACGGTTTTTCTCTGCTTTTATTATCGAGGGGATGTTGTTTCTAAATTTTGGGCCATTGGGTGGCCAGGGCTTTTCCTTTCTGTGCTCTCAGGGGTGTCAACGTTCTTGTTTGTGTATGCACTCACCAATACATCGATTGCGAGTGCGCTTTTTATCGTAAACACGGCCCCCGCTTTTACGGCCCTAATCGCTTGGATTTTTCTGAAAGAAAAGGTGCCAGCACGGACATGGTTTGCCATTGCGGCCGTTCTTTGCGGCATCGCTATTATCGCTTGGGGGGCACCTAGCGGTGAGGGGAATATTCGAGGGAATTTGGCCGCTTTAGGGATCGCTATTGTATTGGCGATTAACTTTTCTTTGACCCGCGCCTACAAGGAAATAGATATGATTCCGGCCGCCGCCATTGGCGGATTTCTCTCATCGCTGTACGCACTACCTTATGCCGTCCCATTTTCGCTTACAGCGGGGCAATGGGGTTATTTGCTGATTTTGGGAGTTTTGCTTCTACCGCCCGCATTTGCATTGCTTTACGTAGGGCCACGCTACATTCCGGCCCCTGAAGTGAGCCTGATGCTTTTGCTCGAAGCGATTTTGTCCCCGTTGCTGGTGTGGCTCGTCATTGGGGAAAACCCTGGGCTGGCCACGCTAATTGGGGGGACGGTTATTGTATTCGCACTCGCTGCCAATTCGTTTGCGCCGTTGTTTCGCAGAGAATCTAAAACAGGCTGATGCAAACAGCCATCTTTACAAATTACCGTCAAAGATAAGTGATCTCTACTTAACTAA
>JBLIMP010000217.1:0-8027 GCA_047638855.1 Cellvibrionaceae bacterium
GTTTCAAGCAGCCCGTTGCGCACCGGTTGATCGTGCGTGTCTCCTAGCGTCACCCATTGGACCGATGAATCTGCTTGCGGCAAACCCAACTCAAGTTTGAAAAACTGTGACTGGGTCAGGTCGAAATCGGCCGTTCCCATAATGGGCCAAATGCCAGAAACAATCTCGCCAGGCTTAGGACTAGTAATCCGTTGAATAACGCCACCCGTATTGACCTGTGCCAACATTTCATCGGTACAAAAATCGGTTGGCAAGATGGCAATCCCATTGGAAAATGCCCATTCGTAAGCTGATTTTAGGCTCTGTAAATTTCGAGGTGGCAACAAAAAAATCTGATCGGCCGTTTCTGGAGGCAGTTCTACAATGGCGGTCCCTTCGCCAAAATAGCACATCTGCATCGGCGGTAATGCCTCTTCATCTAGGATTGGATTGGTCTGTGCATCAACTAGAACTTCGGCCGTAAGCTCTGGCAATGCAGCGGCCGGTGCTCTAATAACCGAGGGTTCAATCTCTGTCCAACTGACAAGATCGGCCGAAATTGGCTGGCTTACCACAGCATCGGCATTTGTATTGGTAATATACCATTCTGATCCACTGAGTTGGCAGTCAACTGCTCCAGGTACAATCGAAGCTAAGGCACACACGCTGCGCTGCTCGACCCCGGCCGGAATTGGGAAATCTGATGGAGGTGAAACTGCATTAACCTGTAATCTTGT
This sequence comes from Cellvibrionaceae bacterium, assembly GCA_047638855.1. Classification (GTDB taxonomy): domain Bacteria; phylum Chloroflexota; class Anaerolineae; order Promineifilales; family Promineifilaceae; genus WTJY01. The sequence goes on from JBLIMP010000217.1 coordinate 717, forward strand.
TTGTAGATTGGGGTCCGCATAAACGGCCGTCATAAAGCCGTTCCATAAGGGTGCTGCGCCAGTTAAACCGGTGACGTTCACCATCGGTGTATTATCCGTATTGCCCGCCCATACCCCCACGACAAGTCCTGGCGTGTAGCCAACGGTCCAGTTGTCTCGGTAATCATTGGTGGTTCCGGTTTTAGCAGCGGCCGGGAACTGTAAATCAAGCGGATTGTCGCGACCCATTGCCGGAATACGGGCGGCATCATCAGACAAAATGTTATTGATTAAGAAAGCGACACGAGGGTCAAGCACCTGCTCTACTTCGGCCGGTGGGGTAAAGGTATATAGCACTTCGCCATTTGACGATTTAACTTCAAGGATGGTGACCGGCGTGACCTTTTTTCCGCCGTTGGCAAACGTTGCATAAGCAGAGGTGAGTTCTAACGGGGTCACTTCACCCGCACCCAAAGTGAGGGAAAGCCCATAGCGAGATGCGTCGTTCCCCAGACTGCTGATTCCCATTTTGCTGGCAAACTCAAGGAACCAAGGTACACCGATATCTTGAAGTAAAAGCACGGCCGGAATGTTATAGCTGTTTGCTAAAGCGGCACGTAGACGCACGGGTCCATGATAGCGTTCGTCATAATTGACTGGAATATAAGATTGTCCATCTGTTTGCTGATATTTTGTTTCAACATCCCAAACGATGTCCCCTGGTTGCCAAGATGGTACCCCGTTGCTGTCAGGGGTCATCGCGGCCGCATAGGTGATCGGTTTGATCGAACTTCCTGGCTGTTGGGGCGAAAGGGCGACATTGACTTTGCCATCTATCGATTCATCATAGTAGTCAACACTGCCAACCATAGCGAGCACTTCGCCACTGCTTGGTTTTATCGCAACTAGGGCCGCATTGTTTAAATTATGATCCACTTTGAGCAGGTCAACGTTGTGTTTGGCGAGTGCTTCGGCCAGCGCTTGAAATTCTAAGTCAAGACTCGTTGTCACTTGCAATCCGCCGTTGGCTAATTCTTCTGCGCCAAACTGGAGTTCAAGTTGCTGGCGGACATAGGTCGCAAAATGGGGCGCTTTTAAGCTAACTGTTTGTTCAGCAAATGCGAGCGGCTCTTGATAGATTGCGGTGATGTCATTGGCGTTTAAGTAGCCTTCGCTGACCATTAGGTTCAGTACAATCCATTGACGTTCTTTCGCCCCTTCAAAATTATTGAGCGGGTCGAGCTCGACCGGCGATTGGGGCAACCCGGCTAGTAAGGTCGCTTCGGCCGTGGTCAGCTCAACGGCCGATTTGCTGAAATAGGTTTGCGACGCCGCTTCTATCCCATAGGCTAAATTCCCATAATAGATTTCGTTGAGATACATCTCAAGGATTTGATCTTTCGAATAGTCGCGATTCATGATCCAAGCCAATACAATCTCACGTGCTTTGCGATTATAAGAGACGGTGGTTCGGTCTTCATAGTCAAACGCGATATGCCGTACCAACTGTTGGGTGATTGTCGAAGCACCAATCGGCCGCTCATTTGGATTGCGGAAATTATAAATCAAAGCCGCAATCAAAGATGGGACGTCTGCACCCACATTCTCGTAAAAACTGTCATCTTCAACCGCAATCGTTGCTTGCTGAGTTTCCAAAGGGATGTTTTCTAGCGTGACATAGGTGCGCTTCCCTTCCCCAAATATTTCCCAAAGCAATTCCCCATTGCGATCCATGATACGGGTTGTCTCAAAAAACTCACGTTCATTTACATTATCAAGCTTAGCAATTCCTTCATTTAGATCTGAGCTAAAGCGTATATAAACAATTGTTCCTGTGACAATAGCTCCACCGAAAATAAGGAACATCAAACCTAATAGAGAAAGCACAAAGCAGTTTCTAAAACAGCCTCGACGTTTGCGGGGCTGTTTTTCAGGTGATTTTCTAGACCGTTTGGTATTATCAGCATCTAGCTGGCTGTAATCGGGCACTCTTTGAAATTCTTGAGTTTCTTCGTTTGGGTCGTATATTTGAGGCATGGGTTTAAATCGATTGATATGCGATGAATGTGCTAAAAGCTTGGTACGAATTTTTTTTATTGTAGTTAAACACAAGAACGGCTACTGGTTTCTTAAGTAGTTAATATCTTCGCAGGCGTTTTCAGCTTAAATAAGCGATATTCGTTGGGTTAATGAATACGATTAGGGTAATCGATTCAACCCTACGATGAATGAACGCAAGGTTGACGGAAAACCAACGTTTTTGCACTTTCAACACTACGGGATGAAAATTAGGCAGATGCTGAAACGTGCAACAAAAAATTACTCTTTTAACGTAACCGTTCAGAGGGGTGTAAGGCCGTAGGCATTCCCTTCGGTCGGGACGGGAAGAAAATCTCTTCTTCGGGGCTTAAAACCGCCCCGCCCCTTTCACCCCTACGAAGTTATGCGTATCAATGACAGGGGGACTGAACGGTTACCTTTTAACTTATGAACAAAAACGATTTTTCCTTTAACCACCAGATACGAGTTCGTTTTGGTGAAGTTGATTATCAAGGCATTGTGTTTAATGCGCATTATCTCGCTTATTTCGATGTGGCGCTTACAGAATATATGCGAGCGGCCGGAATTACTTACGCACCGGACACTATAGATCGGGACGAAAATGATTTTAATGTGGTTAAGTCTGTGTTGGAACTAAAGCAGCCGGCGAGAGCCGATGATTTGCTCGATATTTGTGTAAAAATCGGCCGGATTGGCCGTAGTAGCCTCACATGGGATTTGGCGATTTTTCGGCCGGGTGAGAATGAGCCGTGTACTTTTGGGGAGATCATTTGGGTTTACGCCAACCAGCACGAGCGTAAATCGGTCCCGATACCCGATGCTTTAAAAGAACAACTTTTAGCGGTTGGGAGTTGAGCCTATGGTGATTGGAATTTCAATTGCAGGGCTTGCCCTAATCGCAGCAGGTGTGCTTTATTTTGTTCTATTGCCTCACGTTGAAGGGCCGTCGATAGACAAACAACGTGCAGACCGGCGGCAGATTCTCGTTTGTTGCCCAGACTGTAAAACGTGGCAAACGACTGAACCAATCGCTTCGACAGCGAACGATCTTGACCTGAAATTTCAAAATAAAGAAACAAACTGGTTTCGTTGCCAGCAGTGTGACCATCGCTGGTCTGAGGAACGAAGTCAGTAGTACGATCAAGAGGATTTCTCAAGCTGTATCATCCGGCTTCGACATGCTCAGCCTACCTGCACAAAGCTCCCTGAGCCTGCCGAAGGGGCGGAGCTTGACAGGGTAAGACCCTAACAAAACCCCAGAAACAATAGGTTAGGCGATTTCCGAGAATAAAACATGCAATTGCATCAACAAAATCGCCTCACCTCGTCAACTTGATTGACACAGCCAATTCCTTCTGATCTAGTTTGCTAGATAATTATTTTTCGGGGTTGGCCTTAGGCCAGCCAAGTTAAAATATGGTTGGCAAGCCCTTCATAATCTTCCAGCGGTATCATATGCCCAGCCCCATCTATTTCAACAAAAGTTGCCTCTGGTTGTAGCTTTTGCCAACGTTGCCACTGTGGCTCAAACAATACGTTTGAGCGGTTGCCTCGAATGGCTAAAGTCGGGTGAGTAATCCGGCCGATCTTGTTCCATACAGCGGGTGGCGAATTGAAAATTTTCGCTTCCCATTCTTTGGGGAACGCTAACTTGACCGAGCCATCAGGCTGTTCGACTAATGCATGATTGACATAGTCCCAAAGCGTATCATCCGAATATCGCTTAAAAGCTCGTTTCGGCCGCCACTGATCAAAAGCCTCTTGGCGTGTGGGCCATTGATCGCGTCGCTTTTTTGCAATCCCGGCCGGAGATCGTTTTTCTACCATCGATGCCGGAAATAGCTTGCTGCTCCAAATAATTCTTTTAGGCAGAAATACCGGTTCAATAAGCAGAAGCTTGCTAAATAAATCAGGACGTTTCAGAGCGGCGTACATCGTTGTCACCGCCCCTAGCGAAATTCCTGCTCCGATGACACCACTCAACTTATTTTCATCTAAAAAACGAATGAGGTCATCGGCCAGAACCTTCCAGTTGGTAAATTCCGCTGGATCTGAGCCTGGCCACAAGGGGCGTGCGTTCATGCCGATTACGCGATATTTGTGCGTGAGTTGATGGGCAAAACGATGGAAGCAGGCGGCCGGGAAGCCATTTGGGTGAGCGAAGTGGATGATCGGTTGGCCTTCATTTGTAGCGGATGAGGCAGCCCCTCCGAAATCATGAAACGGTATGTGAGTCATAGGTCAAATGGTCAGGTTTTGATTTTGTTTGGACGTGTTAGAAGAGGCCGCTTTGTTGAATGCCATCAAAAATAAACTGTACCGAAAGGGCGGCTAATAAAATGCCAAATACGCGCGAGATAACTTGTAAGCCTGTTAGCCCTAAAACCCGCTCAACCTGTGTAGCAATCAGTAACAAAAGATAGGTTAAAAGCATAATGAGTAATAAAACGCCGATGATGATACTCACCTCGGCCGGTTGACCGGTTGTATTTGACATCAACAAAATCACCGCCCCAATTGCGCCTGGCCCTGCGATCAATGGTGTTGCTAGCGGAAAAACAGAAATGTCATCTTTGGTTTGCGCCTCTGCTTCCTCTTCATCGGTAGTTGAGGTGCTGCCAGACGAGCGAGCAAAGACCATGTCTATGGCGACAAGTAGTAGCAAAATTCCCCCGGCCGTACGCAAGGCGGCCAATGAAATTCCCATGTATTGCAATAAAGGATTTCCGACAAAAGCGAACAAAACTAAAATCGCCGAGCCGATTAAAACGCCACGTAGCGCAATTCGACGTTTTTCTTTATTTGTATTTTTTGTCGTGAGGGCCGCAAAAACAACCGCGACATCAATCGGCCCAATAACGGCAAAAAAAGTGGTAAAAGCGAGGATAGCAGTTTCAGACATAAAATAAAAAAAGGGCTGTGATATTAATATCACAGCCCTTCGAATTGAAATTAGCGGGTTAGTTTGCGATAAGTAATGCGTTTCGGCCGGTCAGCCGCATCACCCAAACGGGCACGGCGATCTTCCTCATATTCACTGTATGAGCCATGGAAGAAATAGGTTTCGCTATCTCCTTCAAACGCCAGAATATGGGTGCACACCCGATCTAAAAACCAGCGATCATGGGAGATGACAATTGCAGCTCCGGCGAAGTTTTCAATCCCTTCTTCAAGTGCGCGTAATGTTGCAACATCTAAGTCATTGGTCGGTTCGTCCAATAGCATTAGATTGGCGCCACTTTTAAGCATTTTCGCCAAATGCAGCCGGTTGCGTTCACCACCAGACAGATCTTTGACAAACTTCTGCTGATCACCACCGCCAAAGTTAAAGCGAGAAACATAAGCCCGTGCGTTCACTTTTCGGCCGCCCATGAGCAAGTCATCCTGCCCGCCAGAGATTTCTTGATACACCGTGTTTTCAGGATCAGTCACATTACGCTTTTGATCCGCATATCCTACAACAACCGTTTGGCCGACGGTTAACGTCCCTTCGTCCGGTTGCTCTTCGCCCACAATTTGCCTAAATAGCGTCGTTTTACCCGCACCATTTGGCCCTACAATCCCTAAAATCATGCCAGCTTGCACTTCAAAATTTAAATCACTAACAAGCAGCTTGTCTCCCAAGCTTTTTTTGATGTGCTCCCCTTTGACAACGACGTCGCCTAAGCGGGGGCCAGGCGGAATGAAAATTTCAAGCTTATTTTGAGTTTCTTGTGTATCTGCATTTAATAAATTGTTGTATGCATTGATACGAGATTTGCTTTTTGCCTGACGAGCCTTTGGCGACATCCGAATCCATTCAAGCTCTTGTTGCAACGCTTTTTGGCGTAGAGAGGCTTGTTTTTCTTCTTTGGCCAAACGGTCTTGCTTTTGATCTAGCCAAGACGAGTAGTTCCCTTTCCAAGGAATGCCACGGCCGCGATCAAGCTCCAAAATCCAACCGGCTACATTGTCTAAAAAGTAGCGGTCATGGGTAATCGCAATGACTGTCCCTGAGTATTCTTTTAGATGTTTTTCTAACCACGACACCGATTCAGCATCTAAATGATTGGTTGGTTCGTCCAACAGTAGAATGTCTGGCTTTTTGAGCAATAGCCTTACTAAAGCAACACGCCGCCGTTCACCGCCTGATATCACGCTAATGGGAGTGTCGCCTGACGGGGTGCGTAGCGCATCCATAGCTAATTCAAGTCGTGAATCTAAGTCCCATGCATCAACCCGGTCAAGCTCATCTTGAACTTTTCCTTGTCGATCAATGAGAGCCATCATTTCATCATCGTCCATGGGTTCAGCGAATTTGGCATTGATTTCATCAAATTCAGCCAAAAGATCAACCGTCTCTTGTACCCCTTCTTTCACCACATCCATGACGGTGCGATCTTCACCCATCAAAGGTTCCTGGGGCAGATAACCAATGGTATATCCTGGTGAAATGGCGATTTCGCCAATATAGTCGGGGTCCACCCCTGCCATGATTTTGAGCAAGGTACTTTTACCACTACCGTTTGATCCAAGAACGCCGATTTTGGCCCCATAAAAATAAGAAATATAAATATCTTTTAGGACTGTGTTGTTGGGCGGGTATATACGGCCGACACCTGACATCGAATAGATTACTTTTTTATCGTCACTCATAAGTTTTCAGGCAGAACATTTGTAACCGATTAAATTAAACAATTGGTTTCAACTGATTATCTGCGAGGTTTTATTGTTGGAAACACTTTTAGATTTGTAGCACTCTTTGTGTGAATATAATGCGGGGATTCTACATGAATAGTATGCCCCTGTCTAAAATGATGATCAGAACAAGTTATAGAAACGAAAAAAGCCGACATGGTTGGTAACCATCACGGCTTTTTTTTGGAAGAAAATAAATAGAGTAGAGAATAGATTTCTGCTTTAGTCTATTTAAAAACGTCCAGTTTGCATAAACTACAGTTCCCGAGGTAAATACCACAGTGGTAATTAATTACCACGATTAATAACCATTCAATGCCCAACGATCATAATCTTAAACTCTTTGCACGTTGATAATAACGATGCTGAATTAAGAAACAGGTTAAGGCCATCATTCAGTAAGGTGTCTTCAAGAAAATAATCAGGAACATTTCAAAGAAAGAAGCTTAATCTCTACAAACCATTTCCCAAGCTTTCCCTCACGCTCAAAACGTTGCTCCAGCGCAGACATTGCTTTTTTGCTCAACTTTTTTCCTGTCTCATAAACGCCCTTAACCAATTTCACAATGGGAAGAGAGCCTTTCCACTTCATTG
>JBLIMP010000218.1:0-7955 GCA_047638855.1 Cellvibrionaceae bacterium
ACAAAACGGCGGTACTAGGTCACTTCCCCAAAAACCCGGTAGATACCGTGTTAAATATCAAGGGGAAAATTAAGAATTAGGGTAGTGTTGCAAGAATTTTAGAGCTGATGGGATGAGGCCCAATGAGGTTAAGAGATGATTGAGGGCTACCGCATCAAGCCAAATGAAATGATCATCTGGATTTTTACTCATCACACAACTGTCACAAACAGAGTAAAAACCTAGCCTCTGATATTTTTGAAACACTACCCAAAATCGACAAATGATGGAAGCCTTGAACCTGTTTTCCACCCGGCTAATAGAAATCGGTTAATCCTGAGATGCAAGTTCTAACCAAATGCCTACGTAGCCCCGTTGGTTTATCAGCGATACTTGTGGGATGCAAAAAAATAAAATTGATCGGCGACTTATAACGATCATTCTCATCGTTTTTGTGCAAATGCTGGGGGCGGCCATGATTTTGCCTATTCTGCCCTTATTTGCCAAAAGCGAATTTAATTTAGAACCACAGTGGATAACCCTGCTCAATACCGCATTTTTTGGTGCTCAATTTTTGGCAGGTCCATATTTAGGCAGACTTTCTGACCGTATCGGCCGGGTGCCTGTTCTTATCGTGAGCCAAATTGGGACCGTTTTTAGCTTTATCTTATTAGGGCTGGCACCTAATGTTGGCATCCTATTTCTCGCTCGCATTTTAGACGGAATTACAGGCGGCAATATTATTGTGGCCCAAGCTTATATCGCTGATATCACACCCCCTGAACGCAAGACTCAGGCTTTTGGCTATGTGATGGCTGCATTTGGGGCGGGCTTTATTTTAGGGCCAGCGATTGGTGCTGTTTTGGCTGCTAATTATGGGCCACGCATTCCATACTTTATGGCGGCCGCGGCCGCTACCGTTGTCGTGCTACTAACGATCTTCACGCTAAACGAAACGATCACGGCCGAGCAAATGGAAGCCAATAAATCAGTAACCAAAGAAAAGCTCGATTTCGCTCATATTTTTAGCCAAAGATCGCTCGTTTTAATTTTGGTTATCGCTTTTTCAGTCCAGATGGTTTTGGGTGTGGTGCAATCAACGTTGGCCCTTTATGCAGAGGCGGTATTGTTTGTGGGTGAGTCTGACGAGGCGGTCAAGATCGGTTTAGGCGTTTTGTTTGGGCTAATCGGAGCAACCCAAATTATCACACAAGGCTTTCTGATTCGACTATTTCTGCCCAAGCTAGGCGAAATCGGCATGATTTTAGTCGCATCGGTGATGATTAGTTTTGGTCAGTTTTTAATGTTAAGTGCCAATGGAATCTATTTGGCCGGGTTTGCCATTGTGTTCTTTGCAATGGGATTGGGTTTTGCACTCCCATCTATTAATTCGTTGGCGACGACTGTTGCAGATGAATCGATGAAAGGGCAAGTGTTGGGCGTCGTGCAGTCATCGGCTAACTTAGGCGTGATTGTGAGCAGTTCGATTGCGGGGGTGCTCTTTGCGATTTCTCCCCGAATTCCGTACGCAATGGCGTTTGGGCTGGCTGTGTTGATGATTATTCCGATTTTGGTTTTACGTCGTGATTTGACCTTGAGTTTGAGTCCAGCCAGCAAAAATATAGGGAATTAGCTATTTCTAAGATGGTTTTTTCCTTGGCGTTCATTGCCCCGTTTGTAGTTCCCGGTCACGCGAGCCATGAGCTGTTGCTCACCAGCGAAGTCTAAATTTGCCATCTTTTTTGAAAATTCGGCCGCGCTTTTACCACGCAAAGCTGTTACTTGCTTACCATGATGATTGATCAGGATCACACTACTTTTTGAAATCTGATAGCTAAACCCTAAATCAGTGTCTTTTTCAGTCATTTTTACCCAAATGTTTGATCATGTTAATGCCGGTCACGTTAAAGCCCATCCGTTCATATAGCTTGAAGGCCCGTTGATTGTCACCGGCAACCCGTAGTTTGATTTGTTTGATTCCGGCCGTGGTTAATTCCGCTTCGAATGCATTCAAGCTTGCCTTGCCTAAACCCGACCCACGAAAATTTTCAAGAATCACGAAATCGAGAATAAAGGCGGATTTGTCTTCGTTATTCAATGTGTACCATAAATAACCGATTGTCCCGTTGCCCTCTTTGGTAATGCAGTGCAATAAGTTTTTTGTGGTTGAAACTCCGTTTGGGAACTCATCTGCAACCGATTTAGTGGCTTGGGCAAGGCTTTCTTCGGCCGAATAGCCATAATTCGACTCAATTTCGGCCGCGTAATCAGGTATGAAGTAGGCACGATAATTGGGGAACTCTTGCGCCGTAATGAGCCTAAATGCAATCATAAAGTTCCCGTTCTTGGGTAGAGTTGGGGGAAAAAGTTTCCAGCTATCGCATCACCTTCTTTATAGCCGGCCGCTTCAAACATCTCGCGCTCACCTTTTGCCCAGTCACCCCGATACCGCAACATCCCATCTTCTTTGGTCATGCGCAATGTATAGCGGCGCACCGTTTCAGTGGGGATCACGTCTGACAACCCGCCATGTAGTGTGCGCATATCGAAGTAGATACAGTCGCCCACATCGAGATCAAATGACACGAGATCAAAGTCATCTGGGTTGCCGTTGATATCAGGCGGCGGTTCGTAAGTGACCCCATTCACCGTTACTTTTTCATTGACGTCCGCTTTGTGTCCATCTGCGAAACGGACTCGCATAAAATGTTTGCCCCATAAATGAGAGCCCCGTACAAACGAAATGCCATTCTCGACTGTGACTGGTTCGAGCGGCATCCATAGGACACACATTGTGCCAAAGAAGTCGAAATAAGAGAGGTCTTGGTGAAAAGGCGGCCGGGATTTTGACCCTGCTTCGCGCATAAACCAGTTGTCCATGACTAGATTGACTCGCTCAGCACCGAGCAGTTGCATGGCGTGAGCGGCCGTGGGTGATTCACGCACAAATTTTTCAAAGCCGTCAAACATGCTCCATGACCAAAAATCTTCAAAATAGGCGGGTACATTTGGCTCTTTGGTGTGGCGCACCAAATGCGGGCTAGGACGATTGCGTGACTCATCAATCGTTTCTCTTAAAAGATTAACCCATTCGGGGTTGAACTTTTGGCGCAAGGCGATAACACCGTCGCGTTGAAATTGGGCAACTTCGGCCGGGGATACTGTTTCAGCTTGAGAGAATTGGGTCATGGGAGGGTTTCACTTCCTGTCATTGCTTCAATACGTTCATGATAAATATTGGCAACTTTGTACATTAAAAACAGCGAGGTGGTTGCAAAGATTACGCCGATGACAGACAGAATATAAGATAGTTGATTTGATACAAAAAGCGGGAACCGGGCAAAAATCAAGGCGATAATCAGGCTACTTTCAAAGGTGATTGATGCGAAGCTGCTGTCCCCCATAATCGCGATGAGTAGGAATACCGCATCAATAATAATGACACCAGTGAAGACCAATCGTATAAATGCAATTTCTTCAAAAGATCGAGTGACAAAGAGCAAGTAACCTAAAATGAACGAAATCAGAATAACAACTAGTATCTGCTTATACGCATTGGTGGTTTTTCCCTGCGATTCTAAATATCTGCGTAAATATTGACTTTCAGCCATATATCGAAACGCAAAAATCAACGTCATCAGAATGATAATTGCCCCGATTTTAATGACCGATTCTTGCACCGTGTCGCTAAATTCGCCGCTTTCGACGTAGCCGCTCACCTTGTCAAATTTTTTGAAGAAACTACGCACAATTACCAGTAGCACGATTTCAAACTGGCGTCGCGCTGAGAGCAAATTGCTTTCGGCAATATTGGCGACAAGTTCAAGTAGTTCTTGCAACAGAATGATGCCAAATGGGATTGACAAGTTGGCGAGTGCGCCTATTAGGTATTCATCCAGCTGGGTAATAGGGCTAACTTCGGCTGTCAATTGGACGAGGCTGATGACGTACAAAAGTAGAGCCACAATGACAAATAGCGGCTTCGATTTGTGTTCTAACCAATCAATTGATTCTGAAATGACATGTATATTCATATTTAGTTTAGTTTCTCCATTTCTCTCTCTTCTTTTTCTCTTTCCCCTTTAAATTCTTCTTCAACTTCGTTCGCTGCGTAAAGCCCTACAAGCCTGGCCACGATGACGGCCGTGTATAAAACGCCTACAACCGCTTCAAATGCAGCAACTGTGCGAGCCCAAGGTGTGAGCGGCAGCACATCACCATAGCCCAAAGTTGTCAGCGTGGCATAGCTGTAATACACAATTGTTTGCCACGGGAAAATTTCATTTTTATAGGCATCAGGATTTAATCCATCGACAAAGGCATGGGAAGTCTGCTCCGGAAACCAAGTTAAAACTTCTATAAAGTTAAATAGGGTGGCGAATATCCCACCTAGCAATAAATAGACGGTGCAAGCTGCTAGTAAAACGTCAAAGTTGACACTGGTTGATTGAAAAATATAGCGTATGAGGACCCCGGTTAATGAGATCATAAAAAAGAGCAATATGATATAGATGGCGAAATTAAGCCATTGCAAATCAGGATTAAAGGCGAATGTTGCACCAGAAATAAGCCATAAAACAGTTGCTCCGATTAGGATACGCTTATGCAACTGGTTGCTACTAACGAGATAAATACCAGCGACAAATAAGCTGATATAAAAAATCTGGAAAGCGATTAAAACCCATACAGAGTCGCTAATTGATATCGGATACAAAAATTGAACGAGTATGGTTGCAATCAGCAGGTAGCCTACTTTTCCATCTAGGGGGTCTTTTTTTTGCGGAGATTTTTTCATTTACTTTTAAGCGACGGCTACAGAAATAATAAACCTTGTTTCTGCAACGTATCAACCAGCATCTTGCTGACTTCCGTGTGCATTTCTTGTGAATATTTGAACTCTGAGGTGTAGAAGTCGGTGATTTTGGTGATACCGGCATCGGCCAGTTTGCTTCGAATAGACTCCATTGAATTGTAACGTGCCCAAGCACTTTTCTCACGCTCAGCGTGTTTTTTAATGATTTCAGCATCACTCATGCGTTGATATTTTTCCTGATGGACGATGAGATCAAGCGGCAGACGGTCGCGTAGCGGTGGGTTTTCGGCCGGATGTCCAATGACAATACTTGTCACTGGGAAAACGTATTTTGGCAGTTCAAGAATATCGATAATTTTGTCGGCCGACATCAATGTAGTCCCCATGTAACAGATGCCCAATCCTTTAGATTCGGCCGCCAGGCAGATCGTTTGAGCCGCAATCATCGCATCAAACGCACCGACTAAGAAAGCTAAAAGGTCGTCAAAGCTTTGTTTAGAGTTGTTGACCCGGATCCACTCACGGGTACGGAAAAGGTCGGCGCAAAAGGTGAGCACGGCCGGAGCTTCATTAACCATCGGCTGTTCATAATGAGCCTTAAACAACTTTTGTTTATTCTCTAGGTCTTGAGTGACGATGACGGCCCATGTCTGCAAATTTCCAGAACTGGAACTGCGTAAGCCGGTGTAAAGCAGATCGTTGAGTAGGTTTTTATCTATTTTTTGATCTGTAAATGAGCGAATCGAACGGTGTGAATTGGCTAAATCAAGCATTAGTCAATTATATGATCCTTTTTTGATTCTCCAATTTAAAAGGGATGAGTCCTTTTAGTTTGCGGCCTCACCTTGCTACGCATAGCCGGTGCATCCGTATCGTTCCTCAAACTACTCACCTCTTCTGTTTTTTTGCATCGACTTTTCTAAATAGACCCTGTTTAGTGTGCATGTTTAGTGTGTTAGTGTGATAGAAGACGAACTTTTCAAAGAGGATATGGTTAAATTACTGGCTAACTTTTTGTTGAAATAGTTCTGACTAAAATAGATAGAAAGGTAAGGGTCGACGCCGTCGACCCCTAGACTGAGAATTGGCATCTGCTGAACCATTCCGGAAAGACTAAAACTTATGAAACATATCTTTATCCTATTCATCCTAACTCTATTTTTGGGAGCATGTTCTCAAGCAATTCAACCTGTTTCCATTGCAGAACCAAACACAGAACCAACCGAACAAACCGTTGAGATTAATGTAGCAACAAAAGCACCAGAACCTACAACTGAAACCATGCCTCCAACGGCGGTGTTAACCCAAGAGGCTGAGCTTGTGACTGGCGATGGCGAGCCGGGCAGTGCCGGTCTTGGAGATGAGCTTTTCCCCAATTTAGGCAACGGAGGATATGACACGCAACACTATGATTTGCAGTTGAGCTGGGATGACCAAACGGGCGAGATAAAAGGGGTGACGACAATCAACGCTATCGCGACTCAGAATCTCACCGGCTTTAATCTAGATTTGCACGCATTGGTCGTCGATAATGTGACTGTCAATGGTGAAACCGCTACGTATAGCCAGAAAAATGGGGAGTTGATTATTGAATTGTTTGATGGGGTTGTGCTATCTGAAGGGGGTCTGTTTGAAACGGGCGTGACATATCATGGCGTTCCACAGCCGGTTTTTGATGATTCTTTCCCTGTGGGTTGGCTTCAATACGACACCGGTGTCTACGTTGTTTCAGAACCAACCGGCTCACAATCTTGGTACCCAGTTAATAATCACCCATCTGATAAAGCAACCTATACGATGCATATCACAGTGCCCAAACCCTATATCGTCGCTGCAAATGGAACGGGATCTCCGGCCGTTGAGAATGGGGATCAACTCACATACACATTTATAGAAGATGATTTGATGGCAAGCTACCTGGTGACCGTGAACATTGCTGAGTATGAAGTTCAGTCAGAGGCCGGAGAAAAGAGCGGCATTCCGATTACAAACTATATTGAGAAAGGGGTTCCGGCCGAATTTTTTGATGCATTTGAGAACCAAGACGAAATATTAGCGATGCTCATTGACCGTTTTGGCCCGTATCCGTATGACGAGATTGGCGGCGTCGTTCCGCTTGAAGACATCGGTTATGCGTTAGAGACGCAGACTATCCCGATTTACGGGCAAGAACTTTTGTCTTACGCAGGTGATTTTGTAATTGTGCATGAGCTGGCTCACCAGTGGTTTGGCAATAGCTTGACTCCGGCCACTTGGGATCAGATTTGGCTTAACGAAGGGTTTGCGACTTATTCAGAGGTGTTGCTAGTAGAGCATGATGATGACCGAGCTGCGGCCGAAGGGTATGTCCAAACTTTGTATGAAGAAGAATCTGCATTTACCACGCCACCAGGGGTCATTGATTCTAATGATCCGGGAAGTTTGTTCAGCGCCTCTGTGTATAGCCGAGGGGGGCTGACCCTTCACGCATTGCGCCTCACGGTAGGCGATGAAGCTTTCTTTGAGATTCTGCAGACCTATGCGGCCCGCTTTGCCCACAGCAACGTTACAACAGAAGATTTTATTTCAGTTGCTGAAGAGATTAGTGGTGAGCAATTGGATGACTTGTTTGATGCATGGCTTTATCAGGCTACTTTACCTGAATTGCCAGATCAATAGGTTCAAGATGTGATTCGGCCGCGTTTTTGCAAATGGGCTTCGATGGCTGCATGATAAGCAAACAGTGCTGGTACCCCGCCTGAATGAACCAGCATGACGTTTTGCCCCGGCCGCCAACGACCGGCTTTGCAATGGGATAAAAACGCGGCAAACACTTTTCCTGAATAAACAGGATCAAGCAAAATCCCTTCTGTTTCAGCCATGAGCATGATCGCATCTAGGCAAGCTTCTGTTGGGTCGCCATACTCTCGGCCGATAAATTGATCGGTCAATTCAAACACACCTTTGTCCCGGCCGACATCTCGCTCTAATAAATCGCATAGTGAACTCCACCAGTGCTCAAGATTTTGCTGGCAAGTTTCAAGTTTTCGATTGACACTCACCCCAACAAAAGGTGGCATAAACCCTTTTTCGCGAAAAGTTAAGAGCATGGCGGTAAAAATCCCGCCCGTGCCAAACGGCGTATAAACCCCATCTAAGCTTATAGCTAGTTGTTTTAGCTGTT
>JBLIMP010000219.1:0-7937 GCA_047638855.1 Cellvibrionaceae bacterium
AAATAGGCCAGAACAGGTTGGGCCGGATTCAACGAACGGCGCAGGAGTTCTTGCCGGTGGGCCAATAATGGCCAAGGTGCAGAATAATCGATTTCCGCATTGACTTGTTGGGCGTGTATTTGCCAAGCCGTTTCTAAGTCAGCTTGCAGTTGGGTCAAATAGATCGGTTGGCTAAACTGTTCGGCCGCACTTACATAAGCGGCTTGGATGGCAGGATCATTGTAAGCCGCTCGCAGGGAAACTCGTTGGGTATCATCGTCTAAAACCGGTGTTCCGTTAAAACCGACCGGTTCTAATTTCCCAGTTTGGGGTTGATAATAGTAGCGTAGGTTGACTAAAGATAAAGCTTGGGTCGCCCCCCATAAATCGACAAGAGCGAGGAATCGGCCGTATTTTTCAACATCAAATACTTCTTGCGCGGTTAATTCTCCGTTCTGTAGCCCGCGTAACAGGCCGATGGCTTGGTTTTTTTGTGCAACTAGAAGTTCATCACGAGCGATCGTTGCATCTCGAAAAGTATCTACTTCAAATACTTGAAAATTATCGGCCGACAAATTTGTAATAGGGTTGGCAAGTGCGGCCGACTCACTGCCGATATGGCTGATCGAGCGCCATAACTGATCTGCATCAAATTCAACAACAACCCCCGCTTCACGAGATTGCTCAGTCATAAGTTCAGGGCCAAATCCTTCCTGAAGCGCATAGATCCCACGATCGTCTCCATTAAAAATGAGATGAACAAACTGGTAGCGTGGGGCCAAAATCCCCTCACGCCGCAATGATTCCATGAACGCCCATTCGTCTAGCCAGTTATGGTCGGCCGGGTCAACCAGAAAAAAGCGGGACATCCCCAGCAGAAGCTGATCATTCCGGGTTCGAATATCAAAATTCCATTTGTCATCTTCGCCCAGATGCACAGCCAGCCCTTGCGTCAAACGCAGTCGAACGGGAATTGTTTGATTTTCGAGTCGAATGTCCGCATTCAGCAGGTCCGCTTCAGATGCGAGAAATATCCCAGATTCCAACGCTTCATCTCGTTGTGCCAATAAGAGGTTGTAATTTTCAAATGGCATATCAACAATGAGTTGCGGCAGGGCAACCTCGCTTGAGGCACCATTTTCACCCGCTCCAGTCAGCAATGAGGTGAATTGTGACTGTGTTTTCTCCCCTTTATTAAGGGTCGTTTGCATCAGCCCTTGATCGCCTAAGGCAACGCCCAACAAAAAAACAACCAGCGTAATAGCTACCCAGAGGCGGTTTTGTGTCACCATTGGATTTGATTTATTTTGGCCGATTTTCATGAATTTTGAATTAAAACCGCAGGGCTTTGACCCTACTCTAGCCGCCCAATGTGTTGTCTTGCTCTACAAAGCTAAATTCACCATTGGGAAATTGAGCTTTTAACCCATCCATCAGTGTGGACAAGATGGTTTCATTAGGGCGTTTGATAAGATAGGTTGCGTGTAGCCCGTTTGGCGTATGGTCTAGGCGGTGCAGATCGGCCGATTGTACATGGGCGAGCAAAATAGTATTGATTTGGCTAAAGGTCCCATCGTGGTCGGCCGTAGCGATGTTGAAATAGAGATTGTTTTTGTGAGCACGGGGTGACAGAATTTGTTGAGCTAACAAATAGCCCAAAATAATGACAATCGCTACAACGGTTGGCCAGCGTTGATCTGCACCCAACCCTAATCCAATCGAAATCGCCATAAAAAGATAGATTAGTTCTTCCGGCTCTTTAATAGCTGTGCGAAAACGAACAATCGATAACGCCCCGACTAAGCCTAACGATAGCGCAAGCGACGATTTAACAATAGAGATAATGAGGACTGTAATTAAAGCCAGTACCGGTAATATTTGGGCAAATTTAGCTCGGTTAGATAGTGATTTTCCATAGTATGTGTAATGCCAGGCCACAATGCTCGATAAGAAAATACTCAAAAGCATATTGATCGCTAGGCTAGCAAGCGAAAGGGGGGTGGGTGTTGTCAGACCGAGTAACTCTTCCATGAAAAAAATCTCCAGTAAGTTGGCAAGCACCTGATTGAAGGGTTGCCTATTTCTGGATGAATGTTACCAGCCATTGAATCAAGCGTACAACCGCTACCGGCCGAAAGTATGGCTTTTCAAGGGAATATTTTTATGATGGGAAAATAGGGACCGTTTCGGAAAACGTTTATCGATTTCCGTTTGCCAGCTTATGTGCCGCCGGTGACTGACGTAGCCGCCACATTGACCAAATGCCCACGACCGGCCCAATGGCCAAAAAGGCAAAGGCATATTGCCAACCTACCCAGGCTTGCAATGGGGGCACCATCCGAATGGTAAATAGGGTGAGCAGAAAGCCCATGCTTGTTTGCAATGTTAAAGCAGTCCCCAAATACTGGCGGGGTGCTAGTTCGCTGACGGCGGCCGAAAATTGAGCAGAGTCAGCCACAATCGTAAAGCCCCAAACCAAGGCCAGCATCACAAGCAGAATGGGTGATCGGCCGAACAGGAACCCGATACTGATGGCGCACAATCCGCTAATCGCCATCGAGCCGATGGTGATTGTTGTGCGGCCGAATTGATCGGCCCACTTGCCCGCTAGAAAACTGCCTAGCCCCCCTACGGCGATGACGGCAAAAGCGGCGCCACTCGCCCATGCTGGAGCCAATCCTGAAATTTCGAAACTCGCCAAAAAGAAGACTGAAATCCATGCCCACATGGCGTATAGCTCCCACATGTGCCCCAGATAGCCAAGATTGGCTGCCATCACATCTTTATCTTGCAAAATATTTTTGATTTGTTGCCAATCAAACGGAGGTGATGCGGTGCGATTTGGACCCTCTTCGATGAAAAAGACACCGATTAGCCCCCCTGAAAGCGCAAGCCCGGCCGCCAGCCACATCACCGACTGCCAACTTTCAACCCCGCCAAATACATTTAAAAGATGGGGCAAAGCGGACCCAATCGTTAAGGCCCCCACGAGCAGACCAATGGCCAAACCACGGTCTTCTTTTGTCCATGTTGCCATAATTTTCATACCAACAGGGTAAACGCCAGCCAGCACAAAGCCGGTTAAAAAGCGAAAAACTAAGGCGATAACCAGCCCATCAGCAAAGATGGCGATTGAAGCGGTAAAGGCCGCAGCTAGAATGGCGGAACTGCTCATCAGCCATTTGGCTGGCAGGCGGTCGGCTAAATTGAGGAGTGTAGAAAACAAAGCACCTATGACAAAACCGATCTGTACCGAATTTGTGAGCCATGCTCGGCCGCTATCGCCTAAACCCCACTCAACTGTGAGAATGGGTACCACGGCCGAAGCCGAAAACCATACCGCCAGGGCGAGCAGCTCGGCTAAGGCCAGTAGGATAAGTACCTGCCATTTTTTGCTATTTTGTTTTTCGGTTAAAAGGGGAGTTTCGATTGTCATAAAAATACTTTTCAGCGACCTCTGTGCCTCTGTGTTCAAAACAATTCGCAACATTTGCAAAATTCGTTGTAAAAAACTTTAAACCAATCATAAGCCAGTAGCCCGTCATTATTGAATTTCAAAGTGTATCGATCCGAGAAACCCTAATTCTTGACCATGATAAACCTCTGGAAATATAGAGGCATGATAGTAACAACTCTTACTAATTTGGGGTATTACATGCTTGGCTTCGACAGGCTCAGCCTACTGATAGGCCGAAAACAGAGGTCTAATGCCCGCTCAAAAGCTTCTTGCGCCCTTTGCCCGTAATCCCCAACGCCGTCCCACCATGTGAAAGCTGCTTCTCCTCAATTAGCCGCTCATCTATCAACTGCTTAATCCCCATCTGAATGATCCGTTCCCCCCGGCCGTTTAGCACACTATACGCTTCTGAACCCAACGCCCTTTCGTTGTCATGCAGATCACCCGTCAACAAACGAACCAAATTGCGTTTACCCCATCCGTTTTCAGCCAACGCCAATAGAATGCCTCGTTCGATTTCAGGGTCGGTTTCTAATACTTGATCGTCCCAACTTGGCAGACTGTCCGGCTTGCAATTGTCGCACTTGTCGCATTTCTCACGCACCGCACCGCCCAAATAGTTTGCCAAATAACCGTGCCGACAATAACGACTTTTGCCGTATTCCCCGATTTCAGCCACCCGCTGCTTTTGGATCGAGTCATTTTCGGCCAGCAACCGCTCAATGCGGTCCGAAGAATCGGCCGGAGGTTGCAACACCCTGATGCTTGGGACACGATTTTGCCCATCGTAAAATAGATGGCCCGCCACCGCCCATTCTGACAAAAGAGGTTGAACCTCACCTGGGAAAACCTCTAGCACGGCCGCAATGTCAACCGTATTGCGCGTGACCGGAATCCCGATTTCCAACCCCACTTCGGCCGCGAACGCCTGAAGCTCTAAGGGTCCGGCCGAAATCCATCTTAAACTCATCGATAACGGAACATCGAACCCACGGTCAAGCAAGCCTGCGTTTTCAAGCATGTTGACCGCCACTCGTAACTGGGTCGAGTTAGTTTGTAAACGCTGGGCAATTGTGTCCAGCATGACCGGCCCAGAACGGCCGACCGGCACTTGATTCCTAATCTGCCCGTAGACGGCTCGTAAAAAGTCGATTTTTAGCGCATCGTTATTGACCAGACGGGTTAAAAACCCCTTGTCGGCCGTGCTGTGAACCAATACGCACCATGCCTCGTCCCCGTCACGCCCCGCACGTCCTGCTTCCTGATAATAAGATTCGATTGAATTGGGCAAGCCATAGTGCAAAATAAAGCGAATATCCGCCTTGTCGATCCCCATCCCAAACGCCACCGTTGCCACAATGATATCTGTTTCACCGTTCATAAAACGATTTTGGACCTGTGTTCGATTGCCGATTCCGGCGTGATAATGTTCCGCATTTAGCCCTTGCCCACGCAAGATCAGGGCGATCTCTTCGCAGTTCTTTCGCGAACGGGCATAGATAATCCCCGGGCTTGGGAGCTGTTGGGCTAAGTTGATCACATCGGTCAATTTGCTGTCCGCATTGGCGGCCGTAATCGCGGCCAGATTTAGGTTGTCACGGAACGTGTCGAGTGCGATAAATTGAAACTTACGGCCCTTATTCTGCTGAGCAGTAGCTTTTAAGGGTGAAAAGAGCCGTCGTTCAATATCTTCACGCACCAATAGCGGCGCAGTTGCGGTCAAGGCTATGATTGGTGGTGCTCCTAACGCTTGGTGGGCTTGCGTCACCCATAGGTAGTCCGGCCGGAAATCATGACCCCATGTAGACAAACAATGGGCCTCGTCAATGACCAAGCGGCCGATGCCTGCCCGTTTGATCGCTTGCACAAAACGCCATTGGCGCAAGCGTTCTGGGGCAACAAACACCATCTTGTATTTGCCCAATGCTACATCTCGAATCGCTAGTTTAAGCTCAGACTCACTGAGTGAACTGTTGATTGCCAACGCCTTCGAGCGTATTTCGTCTGGCAAGCCATCTACCTGGTCTTTCATCAGAGCGATAAGTGGGGAGACAATCAGCGAAACCCCTTCGGTTAGCAAGGCTGGAAGCTGATAGGTTAAAGACTTGCCAGCTCCGGTAGGTAGGATGGCAAGCACATCTTCGTTCCGTAAGGCGCAGGCCATAATTTCAACTTGGGCTTCCCTCAGATTATCGAAGCCGAAAAACTCTTTGGCGGCCGATTCGATTTTTTGCCGTTCGGCCGTGGACACATTGACTAGATTTAAGTCAGGCAAGGGGGCCGGTTTCTGCTTTTTGGGTAAGCGGGCCGGTGCTAGCGAAGGAGATGTCCGGGCACGTTTTGCGGCATCTGACTGCCCACTTTCGGCAATGGCTGTGATAATTTCAGCGATTTCCGTATTAAACCGGGCTGGGATCATCTCATCAAGCAGTAAAAGTCGGTTGGTATCACCAATCTCATCAAAGAAGTCGCGCAGCTCTTGTAGCATGTAGGTTTGTAGCGGATATTCCCCCTCGTTGACGGTGTAAGCGTTCACAGCGAACGCCTGGGCCTGCACTCGATCCTCTTTGGCTAAATAGATTTTTGCCAAACGCAACGCGGCGGCGCGACTGCGGGGTGATAATTTGATCTGTTCGCGAGTTGCTTTTTCCGCTTCGTCCGGCCGCCCTTCTGCAAGGTGAACGTCGGCCAAAAGCGACCAGGCTTGAATGGTCGCTTCGTTTTGTGCGATGAGCCGTTCGGCCGTTTTTTGGGCCATCTCGGTGTTCCCGTCTTCCAAATAAAAACGGCCGAGGGTTGATAAGGCGGTGGCTGAAAACTTTTGCTCAAGCCGTGCGCTCATCACTTTGATGGCTGATGGGGTGCGCCCCATTCCGGCCAACGCTTTTGCTTTACGATCTGACATCGACACAAGGTCCGGCCGATTAACAAGATCAAGCGTATTGACCGCTTGTTGCCAGGCTTCCCAACGGATAAGGAAGTCGAGAATGCGATTTCGCACTTTTCCCGGCAGTGCAACGGTGTCGGAAGCGGTGAGTCCAAGTTGTGATAAAAGCGTTTCTTTCATGATATTTCCGTGTCGTTCCCCTATGAGTAGGTAAGCGATAATGTTACCTGACAAGAGAAAAGTGGGCGAGGGTTGAGAAATGATTCTCCAATGGCTTGCTATGCCGGTAATATTTGTCGGCCTGACACCGTTATGGGATGATACCAACCAGACTAAAACCTTAATTTAAGCGAGAAAAAATGAACACCCAATTCCTCATCAATCGAAACAACATTGGCGAAACCAACATTAGAAACTTGCCAATTCCTGAAAATTTAGCGGCCGGACAGCTGCTGTGTAAAATCGATCAAGTTGCCCTTACCGCGAACAACGTCACGTATGCCGTGACTGGTGATCTGCTGAGTTACTGGCACTTTTTCCCGACCGGCGAAGAGGGTTGGGGGATGGTTCCGATGTGGGGATATGCCGATGTGATCGAGTCAAACCACGATGAGATTCCGACCGGTGAGCGGCTGTACGGCTATTGGCCTTTAGCCAGCCATCTGGTGATTGATGCGGAACACGTCACCCCACATGGTTTGGTCGACGGGGTTGCTCACCGCCAACCGCTCAACGCCATCTATAATCGGTACACACGCACCGCCAATTCTCCTGGATTTGAACCTGCTCTAGAGCATTTGAACGCACTGCTGCGGCCGATGTTTACAACTTCGTTTTTGCTCGATGATTATTTGTGCGAAAGCTCTCCGGCCGCTAAGACGTATATCGTTTCGAGTGCGTCGAGCAAAACCGGCTATGGAACCGCCTTCCTGCTCAAACAAAATAGAGCGAACAGATCAGATTATGAGATAGTCGGGCTTACCTCAGCCGGAAATGTTGAGTATGTTGTGGGATTAGAACTCTACGACACGGTGTTGGCCTATGAAGATGTGGCTAACTTGCCTAACAAGGATGGGTCGGCCGTATATGCAGACTTTTCGGGCAATGCCAAATTACGTGTCGCTATTCACAATTATTATGGCGAGAACTTGATTCAAGATGTTGTGATTGGGGTCACCGACTGGACCCAACAAGGCTCGGCCAAAGGGTTGCCAGGCGCACGCGCTGAAATGTTCTTTGCACCTACTCAGGCGCAAAAGCGCATGAAAGAGTGGGGAGCGGCTGAGTTTATGGGCAGATTGGCGGCCGATTTTACCGGCTTTATCGACTTTGCCCATGGCCACATTGATGTCACGCCAGTAGCTGGAAATGAAAATATTCAACAGCTTTGGACGGATCTAGTTAAAGGAAAAGTAGACCCCCGTAAAGGGTTTGTTTTGGCTCTTTAGTAACGGGCTATTCAATATCCAAATCACCTTCTGACGTGTTGCAGTGCGAACCAAAAAATTAAAAATTCAGCAGTTCAACAAATCATCAATTAGAAAGAGCCTTTCTAATTGATGAACGGTTGAATTTGTGAATTGTTGAATGGTTAATTACTGATTTCGGCTGTAA
>JBLIMP010000220.1:0-7888 GCA_047638855.1 Cellvibrionaceae bacterium
ACGTGTGCGCAAACATCCCAGAGGTGATGTAGCCAACCATTTCGCCATTCCGCCAGACCGGTTCATTGTGATACAGCAGGTAGTTTTCATCTTCAAGCTTGAACTGGACCAGACGTTTGCTGACCCCGTTCGCCTTCTGAGCAACCAGCACATCTTTGCCGTTGAAACTTTCTTTGGTGAAATCAACCGCAAAGCGCAACCCCGCTTGAACCGGTGTCTCTTCGTCGGTGATGTCATCACCCCAATGGCGATACCCTTTTTCCATCCGCAACGAACTCATCGCATGGTAACCGCAGTTCTTGACCCCAAGATCAGCCCCAGCCGCCATGATTTCATCATAGACGTGTTGAGCAAACTCCGTCGGGGCGTTGATCTCCCAACCCAGCTCACCCACATACGTCATACGGGTCGCCCGTACAATCGCCATCCCTAAATCGATCTCTTGCGATGTTCCAAATGGGAATGCTTCATTGCTGAGGTCAGCATCTGTCAATTTTTCGAGCAGTTGGCGGCTGTTTGGCCCCATCACACCCAGCATGACCCAGCCAGAGGTGACATCTGTGACTGTCACAAACTCATCTTCCTGAATTTGTGATTTAAGCCAGTTGACCGTCCGGTTTTGAGTGGCGGCCGCATCTAACAAATAGAACTCATCTTTTGCCAAACGGGTCACCGTTACGTCACCCTCGATGCCGCCCCGCACATTTAAGAGCTGGGTGTACGCTACCTTGTTGATCGGCACATCGATCTGCGCCCCGCAAATCCGATTGAGGAAGCTAACCGCATCTCGCCCTTGGATTATGAACTTGCTGAACGAACTTTGGTCAAAAACACCAACCGCCTCACGGACCGCTTGGTGTTCGGCCGCTGAATGTTCGAACCAATTTTGTCGGCCGTAGCTGTATTCGTACTTCGGCTCAACCCCTTCAGGGGCGAACCAGTTCGGCCGTTCCCAACCGGCCGCCGTGCCAAAGCAAGCGCTTGCGGCCGCTAAACGATCATGCAGGGCTGACTTGCGCACATTCCGGCTTGTTTCAAACTG
This sequence comes from Cellvibrionaceae bacterium, assembly GCA_047638855.1. Taxonomy (GTDB): domain Bacteria; phylum Chloroflexota; class Anaerolineae; order Promineifilales; family Promineifilaceae; genus WTJY01. The sequence goes on from JBLIMP010000220.1 coordinate 1,043, forward strand.
GTAGAAGGGCCAGTGCATCGCATAAAGCAACCCCAATCCTTCACGGGTGCGTTCACGCAAGAAATTGTGGTTGTTCATGAACGGAGCGTTGCGCCGCACATCTACGTCCCATAAATCCATAGGCGGATGGCCATTGACGATCCATTCGGCCAGCACCTTACCGGCCCCACCCGAACTTTGAATTCCAATCGAATTAAATCCGGCCGCCACATAAAAGTTTTTCAGTTCTGGCGACTCACCCAAATGATAGCGGTCATCCGGTGTAAATGATTCCGGCCCGTTGAAGAAAGTATGAATTCCGGCCGATTCTGTTACCGGCATCCGGTGCGCCATCTTATCAAACGCATCTCCCAAATGGTCCCAATCTTCACCCAAGCGAATATATTCAAGATGGTCAGGAATCCCTTTCATCCCCCACGGCTTGGCGTTTGGCTCAAAGAATCCGGCTAAAATTGCGCCAACTTCTTCTCGGTAGTAAGTGTATCCACCTGGGTCGCGCAGCGTCGGCAAATCTTTTTTCAAGCCTTCAATCGGCTCGGTAATAATGTAGAAATGTTCGGCCGCATGCAGTGGCACTCGTGCCCCAGCCATCTTGCCAACCTCACGCCCCCACATCCCCGCGCAGTTAATCGCGATCTCACAGGTCACATGCCCCTGATCAGTATCAACGCCGGTCACACGGCCATCTTTTTGGGTAATGCCAGTCACTTTAATGTGCTCATGCACCGTCGCACCGTACATCTTGGCCCCTTTTATAAACGCCATCGTTGTATCGCTGGGATTGGTCCGGCCGTCGCCGGGCAGCCACACGCCACCCACAAGGTCGTCTGTGTTGACCAATGGCCAATAATCTGCGATCTGTTTCGGGGTGATGACATCGACTTCAAGCCCGAAGACTTTAGCCATGCTGGCACCCCGTTTTAGCTCTTCAAAACGCTCTTTGTTGCTGGCCACAGAGACAGATCCATTTTGGACAAATCCGGTTTCTTGCCCTGTTTCTTCAGCCAACCCCGCCATCAGATTAGACGTGTACTGGGCCAACTTCGTCATGTTTTGCGTCGCACGTAGCTGGCCGACAAGCCCGGCCGCATGCCACGTGGTGCCACTAGTCAACGTTTTGCGCTCCAGCAACAGCACGTCTGTCATGCCCAATTTGGTTAAATGATACGCAATGCTCGCGCCGACAATACCGCCACCGATAATGACGACTTGGGAATGTGTGGGTAGTTTTTCTGCCATTAAAAATCTCCGATTTTTTTATATTTTATAGAAAAGAGATGAGAGATCAGAGGCAAGAGAGGAGAGAAACATCCCCGTGCACGTGCCTCTTTTCTCTCTATTCTTTTCTCTCTACTTTTACAGGGTGACCAAACACCCTGTTGAACAAATACCCTTCTTCGTTAAAAGGCTGTTCCATAGGCTGGCTGTTGCCTGCTTCATCGGTGGCCCGGGTCATCAGCGTTTGGGGGCCGATGGGTGGGTCCCATTCAAATGCGAACAAGCACCATGAATATTTTAAATTTGGCGAGATGAGGGTCGCCAGCTGCCATGTTTTGCCGTTGTCATCGCTCCACTCAACTTGTGAAATGGGGGCGTGCGGTGAACGGGCGTTGCCTTTGATCATCTGTTTGCCAGCCGATAAAGGTGCGTCCCATGCCAATGCCAGCGAGCTTTTGATATTTTGGGTGGTAATCAATTCACCCAGCAGGTCTCCTTGTGGCTCCCAATCTGGGCCGATGAAAACATAGTGTTTGGTGTTGCGATCTACTTTGATGTCTGATTTGCTGGCGGTGATGGTGCCAACCCACTTGACACTATTGGTGCCAACGTAGCCAGGCACAATCAGTCGCAGCGGATAGCCGTTATCGAGCGGGAGTGGTTGCCCGTTCATGTGATAGGCCAAAATCGTGTCGGGGTCGAGTGCTTTTTCAAGCGACATCGGCCGACTGACTCCGCCTTCGGCCGCACCTTCATCCAAGCCTTTTGCATTCACAGCAACAGCGGCCGGATCAAGCTCTGCCATCTCCAATAAAATTTTGAGCGGTACGCCGGTCCAGACCGCATTGCCAACGCCGCCGGTCAACCATTTTGTCATTATCAAGCCGTCAGGTGTCTCCGCCACCGGCCGGTTCATGACTTTATCAAACAAATCCCGGCCGTTGCCTGCACATTCAAGATAGGCTGTCACCGAGTGGCTGGGCAATTTTAAAATCGCCTCGTAGCTCAACGCCAGCGGCTTACGAACCCCATCTCCCCCAACTTTGAGCGTGTAGGTTTCAGGGGCCAACATTGGTGCACTCGTTTCACTGCACACAAAAAACTGTTCGTTGGGGGTGATAAATTCAGTCAGCAGTTCAGGCTTGGCCTCCAAGCTATCGGCCCGCCGATGAAAGAATTGCATGTCTTTCTGAAATTCAGGTCTGCTCATTATTTATGACTCGTGGTATTGCCATTCAAAAAGAATTGGCTAATTTCTGGCTGGGCTGTTTTCAATACTCTTAGGTAAATGTTGGTTGTCGTGAAATTAACCCCTTCTGTCATTTGAACGCGTTCTCGAATCAAACTGCTCAAGTGTTCGCTGTCGCGGCACATCACATCAAGCACAATGTCATATTCGCCTGTTGTAACTGCCAGAAACGCCACTTCAGGATATTGTGAAAACGCTTCTAGAATCGCCTCGATACGATTGGACGGCCGGACACTGACCAAAATATGGGCGTAGGCGACAAAGCCAACCTGCTGTGGATTAACCCGGCCGTACACTTGCAACACTTTGCTATCGACCAGGGACGCATAACGGTTGCGCACTGTGCCGACAGACACGTCGAGTGCATTAGCAAGTTCAGTAAATGATTTCCGGCCGTCTTCTCTTAAATGCGACAAAATCGCAAAGTCTAATTCATCTAATGAGTGTAAGTCTGAAATGTTTGATGTCATAAAGTATCTACTGGTGGGGGCGAGATACGCCCAGTGGATCTACAATTTTGCAGCTGTTACTGGCGGAACTCGCCCGACGGTATGGCGACTGTTTTGTTATGGTTGAATTGTTACCCTACCACGGGTGAGTTCCCCTCACTTGATTGCTCACGGACCGTTTGCAATCAAGCCGGGTATCTCCCCCCTACCTAAACTTGGAACAAGCCGTTTACCACCGCCCATTCCCTGGCAACATGTTCTCACGTGGTAAAACAATATTAAACTTCTTCCGAATCTCAGCATCTTGTTCGGCCGAAACATAGTTCGGATAATGCTGGCGCAAAATCTCTTTGGTACGACGGCGACCTCGATCACGAATCGTTTCCTGACCCATTTCCGTCCAAACGGCGGCCGAATAGCGATCAGCTAGCGGTGGATAAAAATAGTCAGTTTCCATCCGGCTAATCGTTTGGTCACTGCCCAAGTAATGCCCTTCGCCGTAAATCGTATCACGGATCACATCGTATGAAAGGGTGTCATCATTGACTTCGATCCCACGTACAGCCCGATTAACAGACCCATTGTTGTCGTTGTCGATCACAAAACTCTCAATCGAACTCGCCATCAGGCTGGCGTGCATACCGGCACTTTCCATGATCAAACTGGCACCCGATAACGCCGCCATCGAAAGGGTAGAACCACGTTCCATCCCAGCTTGAGCATCTGGTACTTTTGAGTCGCTCATCCCGGCCGCACATGAGTTGGGCAAGCCATAAAAACCGGCCATCTGTGAGCAGCCAGCAACCAGCAAGCCAAGTTCGGGTGCGCCTGCACACATCGATCCGGTTCGTAAGTCAGAGACAAACGGCCATGTGCCTAAATTGGCCCGCACGTTGTTGTCGATTAAATACACAAAGATGAGACCCGCCAGCGTTTCGGCTATTGCTTGCACGATGGTGCCTGCCAGTGCGGCCGGACTGGTCGCCCCTGCTTGGGCCGCCGATAGCAATGTGATGCACATGCCGGTGCGGGCGGCCGCTTCTAACGCTTCGCAAGATTCTTCTGCAAAACGCAATGGTGGAACCACATGGCAACAAGAGATCGAAACAGACGGCCGTTTGCGGAACTCCCCTTCGCCACCTTTAAGGTAGTCCATCATCTCAACCGCGTCATACACATGCTCGCCAATCACAAAATTGGCCCCGATGTGCTTTTGCGTACCCGCCATACAAGCGTACAGCGTGTTGATGTCTACATCGCGCATTGTGGGTGCATCACGGGTCACGTTGGTGCGCCAAAAATAGTGGATGTTGTCGAGCGTGTCGCACAGCCGTGCGATGTCATACAAATCGGTTGAAGTTGAGCCTCGGTAAACACCGCTGTGAAAATCGATGATTTCAGGGGCTGCACCACCGGTCCCCATATAGACTCGGCCGCCGCCAATTTCTAAATCATGTTTGGGGTCTTGCCCATGCATGACAAAACTTTTAGGAGCCTTGTTGATAATGTCTTCGACCAAACTGCGGGGGTAGTGCAGTCGATCATTTTCACACATCCAGCCGCCCGCTTTGGTCACAATATCAATCATTGACGGGGTGGCCTGGGCGCATCCAAAGTTTTCAAGTACATCAAGCACGGTATGATGGATTCGCTCCATCTCATGATCGGTGAGTGGTTTATAAGCACCACCAACAAATCCCGGCCGGACAGATTGTGATTTCTTCATGTCCGGAGTCCAACCCTTTTGCATTTCTCTGCGTGGTCGGCGTATACGAGCTTTTTGAGCCATGGGAAGCCTCTTATTAGTAGTCAGTTGTCAGTAATCAGTGGTCGGTGTCAATAACGGCCGATTACTTTCAATCTAAAACTTACAACGTTCTAAAATATTAGCAGTAACTTTAAACTAAAATGCATATTTTACAAAGAAATTGATTCTAATTACAAAATATGCAATTTTATATGAACCTAGCGCAGAATGTCGGCCGATCTAATATAAGATTGTTTTCTTGCAAAAGTTTGGTAAACCACAAAAAAACAAATGGATTTAAACACACAGAGTCACAGAGATAACTGAAAAAAAATCCGGGAAAACAGTTGAAAAACTCTGTGCCTCTGTGCTCAAGAGGCTTATTGTGGTCGACTTAAAACATCTACTTATGTTTTCTCGATAGTCTTTCAAAGCAACCATTCGAGAGGCGATTAACACCCCCCTCTTTTCAGGTAACAAATTGACAGAACATGTTGGATAATTGGCCCCACTTATGAACAATTCAAATCTAAAAAATAGATACACAAAGATAGTCGACCTCGTCATTGTCTCAATCTTTCTCGGAGGGGTGCTCGTTCTTATTTGGGGCGGGATAAATTCGATTTTTGAAACATCTTCTACGATTCGGATTGGGGGCGTTCGAGCGGGAGTCTTACCCAGCGATTTTCGCCTTATCCTTTGGTTGACTCTGGTTCTTTGGGGATTGGGGAGCATTTTATTTATTCTGAGGCATTCAGTTGCCATTTGGTATTGGCTGAAATCCCGGCCGCTGGTAGGCTCGTTAGTAGGGGTGGTTTTCACCCTGCTTATGGTCGCTTGGCTCATATCTATCTTCCAAAAAACGCCAGCAGAGCAGTTGGCAGTGGCAATTGGGGCTGCCAGCCTAGACCGGGTTCAAAAGGTGCTGACTAACAATGCGTTTGAATCAGACTACCTTGATCTGCAACTCGGCCGATCAATTGAAGAGGGGAAATTTGAAATTGCGGCCGCATTGGTTGCAGAAGGGGCCGATGTCAACCGTGCACAAAGCTTTGGTGATTATCCCCTACTCATCTCTACAATTATGTTCGGGGAGGTAGAAGCGATCTACTTTTTGCTTGAACAAGGTGCCGACCCAAACCAAATAGATGCATTTGGCAACACCCCTCTCATCACTTTAATTGATTTTCGCCTGCCCAAAGAAAGTATGCCGCAGACGGATGGTGTGGCGGTTGCAAAGGCATTATTAGCGGCCGGGGCAGACCCACTATTGACCAACAATTTTGGGAAAACAGTCAGAGATCATGCAGAAAGCAGAGAATATCAGGATTTATTGGCTCTATTCCCCTGATCTTCTCAGCTTGCTAGGTGTACCGCATCACACTAAAATCAACAGATAAATATAATTGAACCATATTGGAGGAAAGATGTCTGATTTAAACACGCTTTTTGAAACGGCGGTTGCAGGAAGTAAAAACCTAAGCTCACGCCCAGATAATGACACCATGCTCAAAATCTATTCGCTCTACAAACAAGCAACCAATGGGGACACATCTGGCAGTCGGCCGGGGATGTTCGACATGGTCGGCCGGGCCAAATTCGACGCATGGGCGAAACTAAAAGGAACAGGTCAAGACGATGCGATGCAACAGTATGTTGATCTAATTGAATCGCTTAAGTAGTTTCCTGAGCCTCAAACGCCTTCGCCACTTCATAGCAAGTGGTTGTCCATACGTTGGGGAACATATGCGTAAACTGGATAAATTCTCGTAAAATCGCCATGCGCATCGGCCGGCCGGTGATTTGCGGGTGCATCACAATTGTTATCGCACCCTCCCATTTATACAGTTCTTCAAACGTATCTTTCCAAATCGAAAGCACCACCTCTTTGGGATAAAGGGGTTTTGCCTCGCGCATACTTAGGCCACCAAAGGCCCAATCGTCTAGCTCAGGCTGCTCTGGCAATTCGACTGGGCCAAGGGTCCCATCTGCTAACGTATGTCGGTACGGCACATAGTCATCCTTAAACGAGCTGTTATAGAGGAAGCCTCGTTCTTTCAGCAAGCGTAACGACAGTTCAGACGACACACCGTCGGGGGCGCGATAGCCTACCGGCCGGACACCGGCCACCCTCTCCAACGCCGCCAATCCCATATCTAATTCTCGTTCAACCATTTCTGGAT
>JBLIMP010000221.1:0-7874 GCA_047638855.1 Cellvibrionaceae bacterium
CACTGGCCGTGACGACCGCTGCATAGGCATCGCTCGCCTTGTTACCAGCAACAAGCGCATCAACGGCCGCAGTTTTTAGCGTAAGATTATCAGCCCATGCTTGGTTAGCGTGGCTATCCGGATAGCCGATAAACACGGTTCGCGCTCCGGTCGCCCAGTAGCCATAACTATGGACTGAATATTCTAGACGTAGGAGTTCCCCTTCGGTGAATGTCTCACGGGTGCCGGTTTTGCTGTATAGATCACGGCCGCGCGCTCCCTGAAGAATCGACAAATTACCAACGCCTGAGCCACCAAATTCAGCAACATGCACTCTAAATCGCTCTCCATACTCCCACATCGGATAGCTCAGTGCATCTAAGGCGGCCCCTTCTGAATGATTGAGCGCACTGATAAAACCTCGGTCACCCATCCGGCCAGCAATCTCAAGCAGTCGTATCTCAGCGGCCGTCTTTGTCATTCTTAGCTCAGTCAAAATGGTGTCAACTGATTGAATGACTGAATTAGGCAGGGCGGCCTGAAAAGATGCGAGCTGACGGCCGGACATCTGCTCATAATCGGCTCCAACCACCTCCCCGTCGGCCAAGTCTTGCGCCACCTGATTTGAGAGGGCCAACGCCAGTGAGGCTTCAGGCGTTGCCTCGTTTAGTTCATAAACAACTGTTTCTCCATCCCAACCCAACTGCCCTGGAATGTCTGCTAAGTCAAATGTACAGGCCAAGATGCGGCGTTTGGTCTTGAAATTGAGATAAACGGCAACCGGGTGTACTAGTTTCTGATCGATATATGGAAAAACGATGCCAGTAGACAGATAGGTAATATTGCTGCTTCCTACTGCAATAATCGAATCGAACCTAGCCGCGGTAAATTTATTTTCTATCTTTTGCGCTAGCTCATCTTTTTCAGCTTTTGTGAAGTGGAACTGATTTAATCTACTCATATTTCAACCTTTTGACCCTTCAAAATTTAATTAAGCTTTAATCACATCTTACCCATCTTTTTAATCTTCAACAACTCAATAAACACATCGATTATATCGTCAATTTCATCAAGCACGCTTTAAGAAAATCACCTGATTTAGCTGATCTAACTTAGCATACCCATTGCCGATTACCGACAAAATAAAGGAGGCATTGGGATCGGAGTGTAAAGAGACCTTTTTTAGTACCAGTTGAAATTGGAGTTTTCCAATTGCGATCAAAGCGATTCAACAGTTCATCTGCTCTATTTAAAGAGACGTGTCACACGATTTCCGTTGAACAAAAATCGATTGTTCGTTACTCATCTAAATGAGCAAGTTGCTGATGGATGATTTTGAGCAGTATTTCGTTTCCATATGCATTGAGATGGGTGTCTTGGCTAAAGTACAAAGCGTCGCCACTTAGAGCCTGTGTGATGAGCTCAGCCGTGGGGTCAAAACAGTTGAGCTCGTTCTCAAAGCAAAATTGAAGCAGAGCCGCCCGATTGGCTTCCATGTTATCAATTTTTTGCATATCAAAATCACTGTTGTGTTCAATCCACGGCCGGTAGACTTCCTCCTTATAGGGGACAGGAAAGATGATGAGTTCAACCCCCTCGGCCGCGAGTCGTTCTTGGGCTACCAAAATAGCTTCAAACCCTTTTTGCTGACCCAACCGGTTTTTTTCTAACGAAAGATCAGCCGTCTCCCATGAGTAAGATCGGCCGTAAAACATCGGCTCCCCAGCCACTTCGATAACGTGTAAATCAGCTTGTGAAATATAGCTTTCCCGTCCAAAATCGCTGGCATTGGTCAAAATATCGATCAGCGCAAAAACAATTGAGTTCCTAACGATCCATCCTTTTGGCTCTAGAGCGGATCGATCTTTCGTATCAGACTCCCCCCATTGATAAACCAAACCATAATCTTCGTTATTGTCGTTGCCGTACCATTGCCATAGCACCACTTTAGGTTTGTAGGGCAAACCAAATGTGAATAGCACATTGGCGTGGCTGACACCACCGGTGGCTCCTTGCCCCAAGTTGACAACGCTCAAACCATGATCGGTTTCGAGGCGACGAACCCAGCAATCTTCGTATTCGGTAAAACAAAAAGTGAATGAATCCCCTACAGTAACCACATCAACGGGCCAACGAGGCTCCCAGTCAACACTATCGACTCGAAAACCGATATTCGAATCGGGATTTAACCAATTTTTGCTCGACACTTGGAAATTGACATTGGCGTTGGGGTATTGCAGCTCATTATCTAGCCCGGGCACAACGGCCATTTGGAAAACATCTACCGGCCGCCAAGCGGGGGGTGGCAAGATGGTTTGTTGGGTAAATGGGTGCTTTTTGACGTCGCGCATCATGAGCTGGATGACAGGCGGCAACACCGGCCGGAAAAGCCGTGCCAACCCTTCAACAAGGATGAGTCCAAGTAACAAACCGAAAATAATGACCGTTAGGCGAGATAGAATTCTTCGTAACATATGAGTCACGATTATACACTTTACAAAAGCGAGCTATCATACTGGTAAGGAATAGCTTAAAGGGCTTATTAGAAAAGAATAGTGCTTTACATATGAGAACAAGTGAGAAAAAGTGAGAACAAGCTATTGACAGGGTGCTGGAATACATAGATAACCCAAGTTGCCACTAGCAGATACTAGACAACAAAACTTGATAAATCCATGAGTTTCCTTCACATTTGAGTTTTCCAAAACAACAATGAAGTAACGTCACATTAGACATAGTGGCAAGATTTGGGTAGAGGCCGAGCTAAACAAAGGAGCCACATTTTATTTAAGATTTCAAGCTATTTGAAATTGATAGAGTCATAATCAAATGAAACGGATTTTACTAGTAGAAGATGACCCAAATGATTTAGAACTAACGTTGAACGCATTGGAAGCAAACAATCTCGCGAATAAAGTTGGCATCGCCCAAGATGGCGTTGAGGCGTTAGATTATTTGTTTAAACGGGGTCAGTTTGCAAATAGAACCAGCGGTGCCCCTATAGTTATATTGCTTGACCTCAAAATGCCAGGATAGACGGTTAAGGCGGATCCTATTTAAAAACTGATCCCGATCGTGATATTGACCTCGTCCCGTGAAGAGCAAGACGTAATTCAAAGCTATAACCTTGGAACCAAGGCATATGTGGTTAAGCTAGTAGACTTTTTGAAATTTGTAGCCACCGTAAGACAGTTGGGGTTGTTTTGGGCCGTAGCGAATGAAACCCCCCATTAATGCAATGGATAATCTTAGATGCCATCTCCCCTAAAAATCTTAATTTTAGAAGACAATTTACTTGATGCTCAATTAGAAATTTCTATTCTAGAACAGGCTGGTTTCGACTGTGAATGGAACCGAATTGAAACTAAGCTCGAGTTTCTGAATTTCTTAGCAAACCCTTCAAGCTATGATCTTGTTTTGGCAGACTATAATTTGCCAAACTTTGATGGCTTAACAGCCCTAAAACTGTTTACTAAGTGCAACCTCGATATCCCATTCATCATCGTTTCTGGTTCTTTAGGCGAAGAACTTGCTGTTGAGAGTGTTAAAATCGGGGCTACCGATTATGTTTTAAAGGACCGCCTTTCTCGACTTGAAATGGTTGTAAAGCGAGCACTACTAGAAGTTCAAGACCGGCGAGCTCGTGTGCGTGCAGAACAAGAGTTATACAAACTTTCACGTGCAGTTGAATATAGCCCTAGTCTAATCATGATTGCAGATTTAGAGGGTAAGATCGAATATGTCAATCCAAAATTCACCCAATTAACCGGTTATAGTCAAGAAGAGGTGTTGGGGCAGAACCGGAACATATTAAGGTCTTATTCGGCTGCGGCCGGTAATGATCAAGCTCCTCAAAGTTTAATTAAAGATGAGTGGCAAGGGGAAGTTTATAATAAGAAGAAAGATGGGAGCTTTTTCTGGGCATCGTGTTCTATTGCAAAGATCAAAGACCCATCAGGCAAAGCCACTCATATCCTAACGGTCGAAGAAGACATTACTGAACGCAAATTGGCTGAAACCGTTTTACGTGAAAGTGAGACAAGTCTAAAGCAAGCGCAACAGATTGCACGTCTTGGGAACTGGTCTTGGGATTTAAAAAAGAATCAGATTCAATGGTCCGATGAAATGTTCGCCATTTACGGATTTGAAGTGGGCACTATTCCAGATATTGAAAAAGTGCGGCAGTTAATTCATGAAGATGATCTAACTTATTTTGATACAGCACTACAAGAATTAGGACCCGTAAAAACACCAGAAAGTCTTGAATATCGTATTACAAAACCAGATGGTGAGTTACGTTATCTTATCTCCAAAGGGCAAACATTCTCTGATCACGATAGCACATTGGCAAGATTCGTAGGCACATTACAGGATATTACAGAAGGCAAACTGGCAGAGGCAGCCTTGCGCGAAAGCGAAGAAAAATACAGAACCTTATTTACAAACATTCCCATTCCAGTATTTACAAAAAACAAAAAGGGTGTCTACACCAGTTCCAATACGGAAAACCAAGTATATTGGGCTAAGGGGCCAATCGGCTTTACAGACGATGATCTGCTCGATCATCAAGCGGCGTCTAAACTACGAAAGATTGACCTAGAAGTCATGGAATCGGGAGGGCCAATAACCACTGAAGAAGTTTTAGGGAGTCCGGAGCAAGGGCTTCGACAACTTCTTACAAGAAAAGTGCCGATGTGGAACAATGCAGGAGATATTGTAGGTGTTTTAGGCGCCAGCCTTGATATAACAGAACGCAAGCATCTCGAAGAGCAGCTACGTTTGGCTCAAAAAATGGAAGCTGTGGGACAATTAACGGCCGGCATCGCCCATGATTTCAACAATATGCTGACGGTTATTAATATGTCGACCTACTTAATAAAACAAGACCTTTCCTCCAATGATCCTCTTGAAGAAAAAGTACAAAGAATTTCAGATGCTAGCAAACAAGCGGCCAATTTAATTGCGCAGTTGATGGCATTTAGCCGAAAGCAAATCTTAGAACCACAAATCCTAAGTTTAAATGTAATTGTCAAACAAATCGAACAGATGCTGCAGCGGACAATTGGCGAACATATTGAGTTTGAGACTTCTTTTGCTCCAAATCTATGGCTTGTGAAAGTTGACCCTACGCAAATCGAACAAATGGTTGTCAATTTAGCAGTGAATGCTCGTGACGCGATGCCAGATGGAGGAAGACTTTCAATCAAACTGACCAACACAGTTCTGGGTGATAATTATATTGGCCAACAATTCCAATTGGACCCGGGAGATTATGTAAAACTGACTATTTCTGATACTGGCATAGGAATGAGCGACGACATTATATCGCGGATTTTCGAACCTTTTTTCACAACAAAGGAAGTTGGCCGAGGGACCGGGTTGGGACTTGCAACACTCTACGGAATAGTTAAACAAAATAAAGGGGACATCCAAGTTTCGAGCAAAATAGGAGTTGGTACAACCTTCGAGATTTACCTTCCTCAAAATGAAAGCCCTGATTTAGAAAAACCAGCAGTTTTACAGGAAAAAGTCGCCTTGAAAGGGAGTGAAACAGTTTTACTCGTTGAGGATGATGACGGCGTTCGAGAATTAGTACTAGATGTGCTACAGCTATACGGATATACCGTTTTAATTGCAAAGAGCGGTACCGAGGCCTTAAATCTGTTTGAACAACATGGTGAGCATATTGGCATACTATTGATAGATGTAATAATGCCTAGAATGAGTGGAAAGATACTAGCTCAACATCTGAGTCAACTTCGGCCGGATGTAAAAATTCTTTACATGTCTGGTTATACAGATGATGTTATCGCTTCACATGGTGTTTTTGAACCTGGAGTTGAATTTTTAAGCAAACCGTTTGGCCCAAAAACATTGGCTCGCAAAATCCGGCAGGTTCTCGACCGCTCTTGATCCTTTAGAGAGTCGGTCATGGCGAACCCCACCCGCTTATTTTTATAAGTCCCAGCTTCTCTCAGCTTAACGAATGCAGCCCAAAAACAAAAAAGGGTCAGAGGATTGAAACCTCTGACCCAGCAAATAACTATGTAGCAACAGACACACTTTATGCCTTAATCACATTTGGATCATCTTTATAAACCATCCAAGAGTAAACCATTGTTACAATCAACATCAGTACCAATCCAGCAATCAAGATACCAACAGTCCATTCGAGCGGCAACAAAAAGTTCGCAAAAATCGTTGTTACGCCTACCGCCATCATAAGACGGCCGCCGAGCCGGTGGGTTTTATTCCACGACAGCTCACTTGCCAATGTCCAAGGGGTGCGAATACCAAACATATAGTTACTGCGAACTTTACCCATATAGTTGCCTAAAACCACAAACAAAGCCCCGAGTCCTGTTGGTAATAAAGTTCCTAACAAATTGGCCTGACCAATCCCCAAAGTTGCCATCACAAGTATCACGTGTAATGCCAAAAAGAAGACCAGCAACGTAATCCAAGTTGCACGATACGCTCGGCCGGACATTTGAAAATTCTCTTGACGAGGCTCAAACTTGGGCACCAGCGAAAGAATCAGGGCCACAAAGATAGCCGTTAAAGGGAGCGTAAACATGCCCCAAAATGGGTTGCCGTATCGATCTGGCTGTCCATCAATCCCAAAATGGACGGGCACTTGTGTTCCGGCCGGGATTTGAAGCCAACCCCAAAAGCTAATGATTAGCATAGCAGATACAACGACACCACTTACCACCCACATTTTTTTATAGTTATTGTTATTCATTTCTTGTCATTCCTTTAAAGCGAAAGTCACAAAAGCAAACGTCTACCAGAATAGACACTTACTCGTTTGGTTTTAGCTTTCCCAATTTAAATGTTTCCATCATCCCTAAAAGCGCTTCTTCAAGCACAGTTACATTTAAGCGATAAAAAATTTGGTTTCCATTTTTCGTTCCTTGAATCAAATCAGCCTCTTTCAACACTGAGAAATGGCGAGAGATTGTCGGTTTTGTGAATTCAAAATGATCGGCTAATTCTCCGGCCGTCATATCGCGTTCACGCAACAATTGCATAATTTTTCTGCGTGTTGGGTCTGATAATGCACTATACACTTTGGTGATCATACCTTTCCTATTTTTAATTTCGGCCGATCAAACGATTAGCCATTTAGCTATTTAGCGAATTGGCTAAATACATGAAAAAAGAATACCTGACATTTTTATCAATGTCAAGCACTTTCGGATTATGTCAAGCTGAAGCTGCTTTGCAAATTACCTGTTTGAGTGCAGAATCGCATATTCCAAACTATCAGCCAACGCCCGCCAGCTCGCTTGCGTAATGTTGGGCGATGCTCCCACCGTAGACCATGTTTGATTCCCTTTTTTTGAATCGATTAGAACTCGTGTCGTCGCGGCCGTTGCATTGTCCCCATCTAAAATACGCACCTTATAGTCTGCCAACTTCACAGCCTTAATTTGCGGATACACATCAACAACCGCTTTACGCAACGCCTTGTCTATCGCATTCACCGGCCCATTTCCAGACGCAACCGTGTGCATCAACTGCGGCCCGACACGCACTTTAACAGTAGCCTCGGCCGAAAATTTCCCGTTTTTGCGCAATAGTTGAATAATCGTCAAATCCTGTACCTCAAATGGAGGGACATAACCTGGCAACGTGCGGCGCATCATCAATTCAACCGAAGCTTCGGCCGCTTCAAAGCTAAATCCTTGATTTTCCAGCTCCTTAATTTCGCTCAGCACAACCGCCTGCTGGTCAGGACTAAGCGACAGTCCCAACTCTTGCATCATGTCACGCAAGTTGCCCCGGCCGGAAAGCTCCGACACCACCGAACGGCGTTCATTCCCCACCAGCTCTGGATCGATGTGTTGATACGCGGCCGGATTGCGTTGCATCGCCGCCACATGTGTGCC
>JBLIMP010000222.1:0-7847 GCA_047638855.1 Cellvibrionaceae bacterium
GCCCCAGATCCATTGGAGCACCCATCATATGTATTTTCATGTGATTCGATAGACCTTGTCGGAAATAAGAATTTTGACAGGATTCACAAGATTTACAGGATAATAATATCTGTTGAAACTCCTACATCCTGACTATCCTGTTGATCTTGTCCAAGAAAAACTAGAACCGATAAGGTCTGATGTTAGAGGGTTAGAAAACAGATACTTGATTTCTGATTTCTAACCTTCCGATTCCTACTCACTAGCTGAGTTTCTAAATAAAAACCGCTTCAATGTGATCCATCGCCCAGTCGATTTCTTCTTTGGTGATGACTAGGGGAGGGGCAAAACGGATGACGTTGTCATGGGTTTCTTTGGCAAGTACACCACGCGCTTTAAGCTCGTACGCATAGGGGCGTGCTGGACCGGTCAATTCCATGCCGATTAGCAGCCCTTGGCCGCGCACTTCGACAATGACTTCGCTTTCGAGCCTGCGTAGGCGACCCATAAAATACTCACCCATTTCATGTGATCTTTCGATTAGTTTCTCATCGATTAACACGTCAAGAGCGGTTTTTGCGACAACGGCGCCCAATGGGTTGCCGCCGAAGGTTGACCCATGATCGCCTGGTTTGAAGAGTCCAAAAATGTTTTTGTTAGCGAGGGCTGCACTAACCGGGTAGAAACCGCCAGATAAGGCTTTGCCGATGGTGACGATGTCCGGCCGGATACCTGCGTGGTCACAGGCAAATAGTTTTCCTGTGCGTCCTAATCCTGTTTGAATTTCATCTGCAATAAAAAGGACATTGTTGGCCTTGCAGACATCAAAAGCTGCTTTTAAAAAGCCAACCGGGGGCATAACCACGCCACCCTCTCCCTGAATCGGCTCAATTAAAATAGCGGCCGTGTTTGGGGTGATCGCCGCTTCGAGCGCCTCGATATTGCCATATTCGACAATTTTAAATCCCGGCGTTAATGGGCCAAAGTCTTCTTTGTATTGCTCTTCGCTTGAAAAGCTGATGAGCGTTGTGGTTCGGCCGTGGAAGTTGCCGGTGAACGTGATAATTTCAGCTTGGTTCTGTGGAATTCCTTTGACTTTGTATCCCCATTTACGCGCCGCTTTAATTGCCGCTTCAACCGCTTCTGCCCCTGAATTCATGGGGATCGCCATATCATAGCCGGTGACTTTGCTTAAGGTTTCGAGAAATGGGCCAAGTTTGTCGTTTCGAAAAGCACGGGATGTAAGCGTGACTTTGTTTAGCTGTTCAATCATCGCCGCTTTGATACGCGGATGGCAATGCCCTTGGTTAACGGCCGAATAGGCGCTTAAACAGTCGAGATAGCGGTTGCCATCTACATCGGTGACCCAAGCACCTTCTCCGCTTTCAATAACTACATCAATAGGGTTGTAGGTATTTGCTGCATATTTCCCTTCTAACTGAATGAATTTATCTGCTTGTGACATCGATTAACCCCTGTACATTTCATAATATGGAATTTGAATTTATATTGTGAACTAATTGTACCGCTGATGACGGCCTGAGAGCAATGGGTTAAGAGAATTGCGCGTAGACAAGAATTTGTATAGATCCCCGACCATGCAAACCGATGATAATCGGCCGATGCCAAGAACTAAACGACCTCGTTTGTATAAGGCGATTTCCGAGAATAAAACATGCAATTGCATCAACAAAATCGCCTCACCTAGTCAACTTGATTGACACAGCCAATTCCCCTGAGCTAGTTTGCTAGATAATTATTTTTCGGGGTTTGCCTAACGCCTGAATTGTTGACTTAACTGACCCACTTGTCTGGCTGATGAGGTTAGATAAAATTGAAACATCATGAACAATAAAAAATATGAAGAGGGTATAAAAACTCGTCGAGCTGTACTGGGTGATGCCCATGTTGATCGTGCAACCGCCAATGCAACCGAGTTTGATGCGGGATTCCAGCGGTTCATTACTGAATTTGCGTGGGGCACCGCTTGGCAGGGGGATGAGCTAGATGTGCAGACACGTCATTTGGTTACTATTGCGATTATCGCCGCCTTAGGGAAAGAGCATGAGCTGGCGATGCACATCCGTGCCACAAAAAACACGGGGGTGACACCGGACCAGATTGCGGCCGTCATGAACCATGTTGCCATTTATGCAGGGGTTCCGGCCGCAAACACAGCTATTGGTATTGCCAAAGAAATTTACGCAGATGCAAGTGCTGGTTCAGAAACAGAAAAGGATTAATCGATGAAAAGAATATTGACACCTATAGATATGGCTGAACAGCCAGACTACATCTATCCACCGTATGCTTCAACACCGTTGCGGGGTCCAAAAGGCAACTTGATGCCACGGGTAGAAACGCTGTCTGAGTTGACCGCCCCAGCATTCGGCCGTGATGACGTTGAAGAAATTGATGCTGATTTGACCCGTAACGCCCGAGTAAACGGTGAGCCGATTGGGGAGCGAATTATCGTGACGGGGCGCCTTCTTGATGAAGCAGGATTACCTGTCAAGAATGCCTTAATCGAAGTATGGCAAGCAAATGCCACCGGCCGATACCTACATAAAAAAGACCAACATGACTCACCGCTTGATCCGAATTTTTCGGGGGGCGGCCGGATATTAACCAATGACAAAGGAGAGTATCGTTTTCTAAGCATACGGCCGGGAGCGTACCCGTGGCCCAACCACTACAATGCTTGGCGGCCGGCCCATATCCATTTTTCTGTTTTTGGGACAAACTTTCTGTCACGCCTTATCACCCAAATGTATTTCCCTGGCGACCCCCTTCAGCCGCTCGACCCGATCTTTCAAAGTATTCCAAATAAAGATGCTCGTGAGCGCTTAATCGCCAAATACAACCATAATATTACCGAAGAATTTTGGGCCTTGGGCTATGAATTCGACATTGTTGTTGCGGGTGCCAAGCAAACCTGTTTTGAATAAAGAGCTAAAATGTTAAAGCAATCAGCAAGTCAAACAATCGGCCCATTTTTCCACATTCAACTGGCAAAAGCAGGGCAAAACAATTTAATCAAAACCGGTACTTTAGGCAAGCGCATTCATCTGGTTGGCACTGTATACGACGGAGACGGGGTGATGGTCCCCGATGCGATGATCGAAATCTGGCAGGCGGACGGCCAAGGGATTTACGACAGTGAAAACGACCCACGGCGGGACCAGTGTGACCCGAATTTTCGAGGATATGGTTGTAGCGCGACCCAGACAGGGGAATTTTCATTCCGTACCGTTAAACCCGGTATCGTTCCATTTGATAAAAGTACCAATCAGGCCCCACATGTTCTGGTGCGGGTGTTTATGCGGGGCACATTGCTTCATGCAGTTACCCGCCTTTATTTTTCAGACGAGCCTGAAGCAAATGCGGCTGATCCGCTGTTAAATAGGCTTGATGATGCTCAACGGCCCCGCCTGATCGCCCAACGAGAGGACTTGGAGGCGACCCCAACCTATCGTTTTGATATTAAGATGCAAGGGGACAACGCAACAATTTTCTTCGAGCCATAATCGGCCGATTTAATATGCAGATAACGATTGCCATATGATGACAAATACCTTTCGTCAGAAAATCACCGACCATATCACCCAAGATCCTTGGGCCAACCATCTAGGAGCCAAGCTAGAAGAAGTGCGAGAAGGCTACGGCCGCTTTTCGCTCACCGTCAAACCGGAGTTCATGAACTTTCACGGCATGACACATGGCGGATTGGTTTTTTCTTTAGGCGATATCGCTTTTGCGGCCGCTGCTAATTCTCGTGGGAATGTGGCGGTTGCACTTGATGTCACCATCAGTTTTTTAAAAGCGGGTGCGGCCGGTGACCGGCTTATCGCTGAATGCACCGAGCTTTCTCAAAACGGCCCTATCGCTTTGTACGACATCATCGTGAAAAATGGCGAAACGGGCGAGCTTGTCTCAAAAAGCCAAGCGACCGTGTATCGCAAGAAACAACAATTTGTTGAGTGACCGACTCTTTTCTTATGCTAAATTCCCAACACCTCTACGACCCCGCTACCTACATGAAGGGTGTGCCCTACCCACTTCTCAAGCAGTTGCGCCAAGAAAAAAAGATCGTTTGGATCAAAGAAACACCACTGGGTAACTATCCGGCCGGGAGCGGCTATTGGTTAGTGCTGGGTCATGCTGACGTGCAAAACATCATGCGCAGCCCCGCTTTGTTTTCATCAGCGTTGGGCGGCACCCAGATTCGTGACCCGCGTACGGCCGAAGACCTAAAATATGTCCGTCGGATGATGCTTAACATGGATCCGCCGGAGCATTCTCGCCTGCGCCGCCTGCTCCATAAAACCTTTACCCCCAGCGCAATCGCCAAAATCGAGCAAGGGATTCAGGTCAATGCAAAAGAAATTGTTGACCGGGTTGTGGAAGGTAAAACGGCCGGAAGTTGTGATTTTGTCAAAGACATTGCGGCCGATTTGCCGTTACTGACCTTGGCCGATGTGTTGGGAGTGCCTCGCCAGGACCGGCTGCTTTTGTTCGATTGGGCCAATCGGGTCATCGGTTTTCTCGACCCCGACTATGCTGGCTCAGCGAAGTTTGATGAAAGCACAGGGAGCGATATTGCGCGTGAAGCGTTGAAGATGCGCCCCCGACCGGATGTAAATGGGCACCTACCCGACCCACGCAGTCGGGCCGGAATGCTCGACTTGTACACCTACGCTCACCTATTAGCTGAAGATAAACGAGCCAATCCTGGTGATGATGTGATGTCGCTACTACTCACTCAAATTGATGATGAAGATGGGCAAGTGTCAATCGAAGAATTTGAGAATCTGTTTTGGCTATTCGCAGTGGCAGGGAACGAGACGTTGCGCAACGGAATCCCTGGCGGCATGATCGCTCTGCTCGAACACCCTGAAAGTGTGGCATTGCTCAAAAACGATTTGACCCTGCTTGAAACGGCCGTTGACGAGATGTTGCGCTGGTGGACGCCGGTGATGAATTTTCGCCGTACAGCCACGGCCGACTGTGAGATTGCGGGGCAGGTGATTAAAGCAGGTGACAAGATTATCGTCTCGTTTTCGGCCGCTAATCGTGATGAAGCGGTCTTTGACGATCCTGACACGTTTGATATTGGCAGGTCGCCCAACCCCCATCTTTCATTTGGCTACGGCCCTCACTTTTGCATTGGGGCGCATTTGGCGCGAGCGCAAATACAGGCGATTTTTAACCAAGTGTTGACCCGCATGGGCCACATTGAGTTGGCCGGCGAAATAGATTTTTTGCAGTCAAACTTTCAACGTGGGGTTAAGCACCTACCAATCAAATGGGGTAAAAAATAATCGACTATTCTGTACTATTACAAGAACGAGATCAGCTTAAAGTTTATAATGCTGGCCACCCTCGCTTTCCTCGGAACTTTACCCGTGACAGCGTTATCTCCGCAATTTTGGGCCACGATGCTGTGATGATGCGAGATCAATTGCGCTTTTGTGCGTTGCACCAGGGGCAACAAAACGACCCTAAAACGGGCGAAGAACCTGGTAAAATTCATCATGAACTTCCTGGCTACCCGATCCGTGATTTGCTCACAACTTATAACGCTTGTGATGCGGCCGCTTTTTATCTAATTGGGCATGGCTGGTTGCAAACTCATTTTTCAAACCCAGATTTTTTAAACAAATATCGAGATTCGATCAAAATGGCGGCCGGTTACATCGAAAATCATTTAAACAAAAGCAGGTTGTTTGAAGAAAACCCCGCTTACTGCGGCGCCAAGCATTTTGCACTTAATGTCACCTATTGGAAGGATTCGGTTATTCTTGATCGGGCAGGGGGCGAGCCAGTCTATCCGGCGGTGTACACCTTGGCCCATTTGCAAAATCTATGTGGGATGCGACATGCCGCAACGTTACTTGAATCAGAGCATTGCAAAGCCCTATCTATCCAAATGCAAAACGCCATTCCTGAATTGTTTGACGGTGAAACGGGCACATTCTTCACCGCCATCGATGGCAATGGGCCGATTCGGGCGATCAGCTCAGACGCTTTGCACGGGCTGTTTTATTTAGAGCCAGGTGATTTGCCACAAGCGCAAGTTGAGTCGATTGTGCTTGCCTCAGAAATGCTTGAGTCCCAAATCGGTTATATGCTTATGACACCCGAAGACGGCTATCGCATGGAGCGAGCCTACCACGCCGACACCGTTTGGCCGTTCGAGCAAGCCCTCATCCATGCTGGAGCGAAAAAGTTTGGCTTAGAGCGGGTCATGCGCATTTGCCAGCGTGTAACCCGTGCATTAAACGGCCGGACATCACCCGAGCTCCTAGCGGTTAAAGTAATCGAACCGGAGATTTCCTCAAATCCGCAACTGTGGACCATTGCGGCGAAGGGGTATTTTAGTAAGAAGTAAGAAGTAAGAAGTAAGAAGTAAGAAGTAAGAAGTTTTACGCACCCTGAGCTTGTCGAAGGGCGAGTGCGGTTCAAAAAAGCGTTTCGACAGGCCCAGCCAACTTTTTTGAACCAACTTCTTACCTGACACTTTTTACTCGGCCACGCCCCGCAACATCATCCCCTGTCCACGAGAAATATGCCGATCAATTGTCGGCCGGTCGGCCGGATCACGCATCTGCACCAGCAGCGTCGTGCGGTCTTCATCGCTTACATTTACCCCTGAACCATGAATGGTCAAGTAGCTAAAAATCAGCACATCGCCAGGCTCCGCTTCACACATGACGGCCGACTCTAGCGGATATTGGTCAAGCGGTAGATGCCAATTCCCTTCGGCGATATGCTCAATGGGTCCCAATTTGTGACTTCCTGGCACCACGCGAACACACCCTTTTTCCTCTGGTGCACGATCAAAGTGAATAATGGCCGCAATCACTGAGTCATTGGCATGTGGGAAAAAGGGGTAATCCTGATGCATCGGGAATGGTGAGCCTTTTTCAGGTGGCTTAATAAATAGCTTGTTGTGGTGTAATTGTACGTTTGGGGTTTGCATGATGTCGGCCGCAGCATCAGTCAGACGTGGGTCAACCATCAATCTGCTAAACAGGGCCGATTCAAATTGTACGTTGTGGCAATGCTTGAGCTGGGTTGGAGTCACCGCTACTTTATCCGCACTTTTCCAAGCCGCGTTGATCTCGCCTTGTTTTGAAAGCCGTTCAATCAGGGCATGGGCTTCTGTCCTAAATTCGGCCGCTTCCTCACTACTGAACACGCTTTTCAAATGAATATAACCATTTTCTGCAAAGAATTCTTTTTGTTCTGCGTTAAGCATTTTGGGCACCTCGTTTTCCTATATTCAGGATTCAACATTCTAAAAAAATGAATCATACACCATGAAAATCTAAAATGAGCAGGGCAACTTATTGACTTCTAAAACGTTTTAGAATACAGTCTCGAAATCCTAGAGCGGTTGAAATTTTACCAAAAATTTCTAAAACGTTTTAGAAGTGAGTTTTAACCCCAAAATCACTACTTTTCAGAATCTTACCCCCAAAATCGATTCTGAAACCCATGAACAGGAAATGCGCACGTTATGGCAGTAACGCTTAAAGATATATCCGATAAAGTTGGTAAGTCTGTTCCAACCGTTTCCCGTGCCCTCGCGGGATTTGACGATATAAGCCCCAAAACAAGAGACACCATTCAAGCCGTTGCCAAAGAGATGGGATATGTTCCCAATAATTTTGCGCGCAAGCTTCAGAGTCAGAAAGCTGATGCGGTTGGCCTGATTTTGCCAGGTGCGGAGAACCTCCGGATTCTGTTGGCGAAGTCATGCTGGTGCCAAGGCTGCAAATCTAGACGTTCTAGTCTTTCCTCTTGGGAGCTCATCAAACCAAGCTACTAAACGATCAAGATTGATGGCGGCCGCTGTTGCAAGG
>JBLIMP010000223.1:0-7808 GCA_047638855.1 Cellvibrionaceae bacterium
GGCCGACCACAGCTCACGAAGACCTCGCCCCAGCCAAGGCTCTTCTTACCCGTTAACGTAACAACATCGCCATTATTGACGACAGCCCACCCTCGCTTCCCATAGATTGAAAGGTTATCAAAAGGAGGGATACTCGTTTCAAAGGAAAAAATAACATCGCCATGTCTGTCCGTGGCTCTATGTCTCGATTTATAATAAGAAATGTCATATACGGTATATTCCCCTCTACCTGTTCCCCCAATGAAAGCGGTGACAACATGTGGAATGAATTGGGCCACAAATATATACAGAAATAGCCCAACAACTAGCGATGCGACCGCACTGAATACTGGCATGGTTAAAGTGTCTTCGTCTTCGGAAACTTTTCGGCGTGGGAGAATATCGAAAAGACAAAAAAGCATGACAAGACTAAAAAGGTAGCATGCCCAATAAATTCAGCTGGAAAAACGATAATATTCAGCTGACCTAATGAATACACCAAAATTTTCAGCAGAATCTACTAATAAATAGAAGAAGTCGATGATTGCGACCGGTATCAACAGAAAGGCAATGAACATTGCGCCTATTTCCCCTGTAAAGCTGAGTGGTTCCGACGGCTTTTCCATTTATATTTCTCGAGTGCTGTGCGAATAGTGAATTTCTAAAAGATGAGGCATGGTGAACTTAAGGCTCTCAAAGAATCTGCTATGTGCAGTGGGTTACAGTTTAGCGTCTTCAAAAAGGTTTTATATCGGGCAAAAGCCCTCTAATACCCGGCCGAATCACCTCGTAATCAACGGCAGATAGATTTGATCAGTATCTGATGGTTCAGGCGTTGGCTCAGGGGCCGGTTCGCTGAAACTTAAATCGATGGTAACTCCAAGGTAGCGAACAAACACATCTGTGACTCCGTTTGTATCATCGGTTACGAGATTAGTTGCGTCTGAGGCGAAGGCAACAAATTCACCATTGGCTGAAATATCCGGCTTGCCAGTGGAATGGCCATTGGCAGGCTTTCCGTAGGAATCAATCGAGACACGAATCGTACGAAATGGCCCTGGGGTGCAGCGATCATCGGCCGGATCTGAGCTATAAAAGCTGCCGTCTCTATCAGCGTCACGATCATGTACAAAGATATCGACAAAGCCGCCAGAGCCGAGTGGCACATCCCCATCGATTAAGTTGTCAGCCCGTGACACAAAAGCGATAAAACGGCCGTTGCCCGAAATGCTACTTTCGGTTGAGCTATCATTCCCTTCCTTCCCATTTGCAGATTTTGAAACAAGCACCGTACAGCTATCGTCAACTTCATCGAGCGTCTCATCTCTGTTGATATTGCGGTCCCGTACATAAACTTGGAAGGCTGTTCCGGTAATTTCAGGAGCGAGGTTGGTCGCAAGTGATGCAAATGTGACATGTTCACCAAAGCGTGAAAGTGCAGGAGCCATCGAGAAACCATTGGCCCCTTCTCCGGCAGAATTAAGCGTCATGCGGTGCAAAACACTGTTTTCTTCTCCACTTTTGCTGCGCACAAAAATATCTGTTTGCCCGTTGACATCATTTTCGACCAGATTGGTAGCGATTGACTCAAAGGCGATATGCTCACCATCGGCCGATAGTTCGGGATTAAATGAGCCATCGTTGCCAGTTATTTCGGAGGTAACGAGATTAGGGGGAGCACCCATTGTTTGGGTAAAAAACGAAGCTACATGAACGAAACTATCGTGCCCAATAATATCGGCGGCACCATTTTCATCTAACGAGATTAGATCGGCAGGGATCGGAAGATCCGTCTCGTAGAAAATCGCTTCATCCTCTCCAATAGACGGATTGCTAGCCCCCGTTATCGTTCCATCTTCGACCCAGTTATCTGCGGCCGAGCAGTTAACCTGAGTTGAAGGCGATGATCCTCTATGCCACAGAAATACATTTTGATTGCTGGTACATTGGGTCGGCTGAATTAAATTGTCGGCCGTCGATGAAAAAGCGACAGATTGACCATCAGGAGAAATATCAGGCGCTGACGAGCCGCTGTCCCCCATTTCATAAGCAAAACTATTAGAATCGTCATCTCTCACTCCTGAAACTGGGGAAAGGCTACTCGCACGGTGTAGAAAAACATCGCTGGCTCCGTTTGTGTCTGTCATAACAGCATATGGATTTATAGCTTCTGATGTAAAGGCGACACCCGCACCATCGGCCGAAATCGATGGCTCCCATGAGCGGCCGTTTAATTCAATTTCATCAAAAAATTTATCGTACGACACACGATAGGTCGCCTGTACAAAAAGCTGGGCCGATTGCACCCCACCTGTCCCGGTGTAGCTCAGCCCTTCTGCATCTAATTGCTCTTCGGTAAACGTGTCCCCATCATTTAGAACGACCTCGCCAATAGTGAGATCCCCAGAATCTGGTGATTCAACCACTTGGTAAACAAATTCATCTCCCATAGCGAAAGTCTGGTTGTAGTCAATATCGGCCGACTGAATTTGAGTAGACCCCTCGCTTGGGTGATCTGCGATCCGACAGGGTTCAACCTGATCAACGATTCCCGCCGAGCCGCGAAAATAAACCCATTCGCCACTGTTCAACTCTGTATGAAAATATAGTTTTGCCTGTAGCTCATAATGATAATAGGGTAGCTCATTCTCTCCTTCAAAGAACCAGGGCTCGTTTTGAACCCTGGTTAGCATATCTTGATCTGCCCCAGCTAATGGAAAAAACGAAGAATTAGCGCTTACTGTATGCCAAGGATTATTGACTTGTTCCCCATTTGGCAAACTTATATTTAAACTAGAATTTCCTGGGCCAACTAAAGGGGTTTTGGGCTGGTAGTGATAAGGAGTGATTTCCTTTATCAACTGTGATGCTGGCGCGTAATCAGATGAGGTGGAATCAGGATCAAATATCATGATTTCAGCCCCATTTTGGCACGTTCGGCGCACAAACAAAATCTGTTCATTCGCTTTCGATGCGAGCTTCTCTTTTGCAAATGCTGGCACAAAGTAAGCTTGAATGCTCCCCAAGCATAACAACCCGAAAATTAAAAAAAGCGATCCGATTTTTTTCACATTGAACTCCTTAGTAAATAATTAGCCATTCTACTTTTCAAGATTAGAGAATTATCAATCTGAAAACCCTGACCGTTGATCAGATTTTTTAAAACGCCATTGTCATTATCTTGTAGTCTACGTTCAACCAGGGGTACGTTTCTTAGCCGCCTTTCGTCGTTCGGACGACATCTTTTTCCGCAATTCGTCATATGAGTTAGTCATCGCATTCAACCTTTTAGCATAGGAATTCTTTTGTCCTTCTGAAAAGTCGTACTCATCCTTCATAGTCAATGTCAATCTGAAATCGTGATTTCACTTGCCAAGCCATCAAGCACAACCACCAACTGATTCAACACATCACGGCCGATGATCGCCTCCATCTGATTGCTTACAGACAACGCTTCAATTCCCCCAATGACAGTATCTCCGATTGTGATTCTCACGAGAAATTGATCAATAGATTGGCTAATGCCAGAAACCCCACTCATATGAACAGAATCCACAAAACTTGCTCCGATGCGCCTCAAAATTCTTGAAGGAAGCATCGTTCCGTCGGCCCCAGAATCAATTAATGCTTGGACCGTTATAGGGTCGGCGTCAGTCGAGTAACCGTCTATGGTGATTGGAATAACAGGAGCGGAAGGCAAATAGCGGCGATCGTATTCAAAATGTAGTTTCATCGGCTTATAATTTTTGGTGAACGGAAATGAATAACTCGTTCAGGCTCATCTTCGACTTTTCTTTGTAGTACCACTTGGTTTGGAAATTTTTCTTTAACCCGAAGGAATAAATTTTCAGGACTCTGATCAGAATCAACAAGCTGGCCTTGAAAGATTGCCACATAATTGCCTAAATAACCCTTTACAAGTTCAGCATGTAGCTTTTTGTATGCCGTAACCTCTTTGAGCATTTGTTCTCGTTGCGGGTGTACAGGTGGCGCATCAGGTTCAACGGCCGATTTTTCCAAGCTGTCTAGAATGACAGTTTCTATTACAGCTTCTAAGGAAACGCCTTGCTTTTCAGCCTGCTCCTTGACCACTTTTTCGATGTTTTCTGGAAGGTTTAAAGTGAGTTCCATTGTGACAGTTTAGCACAACTTGGCTAAATTTTGAACCGGCCGGTTGCGAAAGTGGCTACCCAACTCCGGCGGTGCCAGCCCCCAATCAAGCGGTAGGAAGGAGATTGTGGTGACGGCCGCATGAAAGCCTCACGTATGGTCGATGTCATGGAGGAGCTCATGAAGTTTACGCTGTTGACCAGAGGTCGCTCTGCCTATTTAGTAGACCGTTATTCTGAACGGGTTGAGAGTGCCGAGGAGTTATCGAAAAGGGTCAATCTGAAAACGATTTAAAAGGTTCGGTGGCGGCCGGCCTGCCCCTAAACTCCGGCCGACCTGCCCCTAAACTCCGGCCGACTTGCCCCTAAACTCCGGCCGACCTGCCCCTAAACTCCGGCCGACTTGCCCCTAAACTCCGGCCGACCTGCCCCTAAACTCCGGCCGACTTGCCCCCAAACCCCGGCCGCACCCATTCTGCCAGCATTGTGATTCTTAAATCACCCACCCCCTCAATTTTTGTGCTTGAACGGCCGCGCCTAGCCGAACGCGAAACGGCAACCTACTCCATACCCTTCTGTAGCGGTCAAGGTACCAACTAATTTAGAGTTTCAATCAACCACAAAAACTATTCCATTAACTCTAAGGCTTTTAATTCGAGTCGCATTGTTCTTTCTACCAAAAACTCATCATAATTCAGTTCATCAAAATTCTGCGGAATGAGTGACTTCTCAAGATAATCATCTCGCCGAGACACCTCAATATGTTTGCCATATATTTTAGGAGCCTTGTCCTTGATAGTATTATTATCATATCGAGTTAAGAAGCATATATTTGCTAAGGAATTTATTTCAGGCCTTGTTTTGCCCAATTTTTCCAAATAGCTTTTAGGAAAAATATGATGATATTCATGTTTACTGCCTTTCTTGAGAACTTTGTCTAAATCAACTTTCGCACCACTTAGGAGTGAATAAGGTTCCATAGAGTTCAATAAAAGGATTAATGATTTCGAGTTTGCATTTCCCGCCGAAAAATTTGATTTTGCAAAATCAAATTTAATATCATCTGAAGGAAACACAAAATCAAAATTTTCATCACTTTTAAGACTAATCATATATTCAATATCTGTTGATTGCCTTTCGTTTACGCCTGCTGAAAACCGCCGACTGAATAGTGACCTCCAAAACCATTTTAATATTACATGCTTTTGTTTTGAGGAATAAGAAAATCCTTCACTACGATCCGTTGCAAAATAGGCACTTAAAGGAACCAGTAGGCCAGGAAAAGGAATCATTTTAAAATGTTTGATGCCTAATTCTCTCGACAAGAAATCTAATGCCCCTAAAATACCATTCTCAATCTCTAAGAACCTATCTCTTATCTCATCTCCTTTCAGCCCGAGAATATCTTTAGGACTTGTTTTCCCAGAGATAATACCTGCACAAATTCTAAGAAGTAAATCCCTGTCTCTACATAAATCTTCAAATCCATGCTCAGAAATTTTCTCTTCTAAGTCCTCGAACTTGTCAACCAAGTCAAAATCCCCAGACCAGCTCCAAGCGGCCAATAATTCAAATATTTTCAACTCTGTGCCAGCTCGATTAATTCTTTCAAAAACTATTGCAACTTTGTTGATATCACTTGTTTCAAATGTCTGATGTGGTACCCAGTATGATTTGAATTTGTCTTGAACTTCATCGACCTTTATTTTTTGTTCATCAGAGAGATCTTCGGTGGCACGTCTATAAGTCACTGAATCAAACAGGGTTTTTACAGGAAAATGTCTTTTTAAGTCAACTTCATTCTCATACAGTGCTACGAATAAGGATTCTTGAACATTTTCCATAGCCGTTAAATCAAAGTATATGTCTAACCACTCCTCAGAATTGGGCTCAAGTTCCGTTTGAAAAACGCTAAATAGACTTGTCAGTCTTTGTTGACCATCTAATACGTAATGTACAGGGTAATCTTCTCTTGGTGCTGGAAGTTCAAAAAAGCCTAATTTTTTTTCTGAAGTAAGCACTTCTTTTGTTTTCCAAAGGATCACGGTTCCTATTGGAAATCCTTTATAAATGCTATCTAGTAAGAATGCAATTTGGTTTGCTTTCCAAACAAAATCTCTTTGAAATGCAGGAACTCGAATATCCCCAGCTAATACACGATCTACAAGGTTCCTGATTGTAATGGGTTCGCTCATATTGTTTGTCCGTATTTGCTAATTGGATTAGCAGGATCCTCAAAGGCTTATTTAACTTAAATAAATGAAAGACGTTTAAGTATTAGATCATTTTAGATACCCTAAAGCAAACTCACCGGTCCAATATCCACCACCCACCGTGGCGGAATCGTCACATGGCCCAACAACCGCAACGGGTCCGGCGAGCTATTACAATCTATCTCTGCTCGCTGGGAGGATGCTCCCCAATCGCAAACAAAGCTCGGCGCAAATTTTGCACATGCGGCCGGTTTAATTTCAAAGCTTCAACCGTGCCTCTCCCCACAGGTGTCATCCCAATCACCTCAAGAAAATCCCCGCTCCAGTCAAAATGGTCTTGCCATAAATCATTGCGAGGGTGAAATAAGGAGGCTCTTTTGCCGCTTACCGGGTCGGTGGCATCAATTTTTATGTACTTGTGCCCATTGCACCTCATACAGGCCAACGCCAAATTATCAAGCTCAGTTTTGCCATCTAAAGCAACGGGGACAATATGTTCAACCGAAAAAAGCTCAGTTGAAAACATCTCAGGGGATCGACAATATTCGCATAAACCATTTGCACGCTTGCGAACGTCGGTTTTTTGTTTTGCAGTTGCTTTTTTGCGGGCCATTCGGTACAGCAGAGTTAGGTTACAGGCTTAATTGGGTCATTAATTCGCGGACAGTCACATCCCGAATTTGTGCTAGCTCACTCAAGGCTTCTAGCCGTTGTACATCAAGCTCTTCAACTTGATATGCAATTTGCAGGTATTCACTGTTTTCATCCTCTGTCAAAGATGAAGACTCTTTTTTGGCACGTAGCTCAGCCAAACGTGCTCCCATTGGTGCAGACAGCCCCACGTTTATTCTTTTCAACAGATCGGTTTCTTTTTGAGGAATGCTTGAAGAACGTCTCTGCGCTCGCAAAAGCATGACTTGATCTGCAAACGACTCTAGTGTGGTTGAGTCAAGTTTTTGCACCCCATCCAACAAATCTTTTAAATTTACTTTAGTCTGAATTTGAACGCTTGCCATATAAATGAGTTTAGCACATGTTTGCTAAGTTTTGAACATGTAAAATTTAGTCGGTCTCGAAATAAATAGCTACAACAAACTTACCGGCCCGATATCCACCACCCACCGTGGCGGAATCGTCACCTGACCCAACAGCCTCAACGGATCCGGCGAGCGAATAATAATCTGCCACCTAAACCGGCCGCCAATGCGCGCAAAAAACGGCGGTTGCGGCCCCAAAATCTCCGTTTGCGTCAACTGCTCACTCTGCTTCACCCAGCGCAACTCCGTCGCCAACGCCTCAGCCGCCGCCTTTGCAAACTCACCCCTGTGATCCGCAAACACCAGCTTCGCCATTCGTCGAAACGGGGGCAACCCATGCTGAGTCCTAAACCGGATCTCATCAATATAAAAACTGGCAAAATCATGCTCAGCCGCCGCCTCAATCGCATAATGTTCCGGCTGATACGTTTGCAGAACCACCTGACCCCCCAGCAAACCCCGTCCCGCCC
>JBLIMP010000224.1:0-7721 GCA_047638855.1 Cellvibrionaceae bacterium
AAAGCGCAACGCTCTCGCTTGCTAATTTGATTCCATCAACATCGTGCCCTGTATAGACCAGCGTATTGCTCATCCAAGCCAAGAGTAACGCTTGTCCACGCTGATCGCCCAACTGTTTGCGAATGTCCAAACTAAGGTTGTAATGATAGATCGCCTCATCAAACCGGCCTAA
The DNA here is from genome assembly GCA_047638855.1 of Cellvibrionaceae bacterium. Classification (GTDB taxonomy): domain Bacteria; phylum Chloroflexota; class Anaerolineae; order Promineifilales; family Promineifilaceae; genus WTJY01. The sequence goes on from JBLIMP010000224.1 coordinate 173, forward strand.
ATCGTGCAAGATTCTTCCCAGACCGAAACTGGCTTCGGCAATTCCCCAAGCATCTTCTAAGTGCTGATAAAGATTGAGGCTTTTCTGTAGATTTTCCCGGCCGTGCTCTGCATTGCGCCCAAAAGTGTGCCATCCTTTTTGATGGTAAACAAACGCTTTGCTAGTGAGGCTGGCTGGGCTATCGTTATTTTCTAATTGGGCAGATGCTCGGCCGAGCAACTGCTCGGCACTGGCCGTGTCGCCGCGAATATTTACAAAGTCAGCCAACCATGCCAAGCTTTTTGCAAGGGTGGCCTGCTCATTTTGAGACCGATTTTCTAACTGTTCTAATTGAGTAAAAGGGGAGAATAGCGCGGCCCCATCGTTAAATAAACCCTGCCAATTGCAAAAGTATCCCAGCCCATCAACGGCTGATTCAAGCATGGCGATTTCCCCATTCTCGATGCACCATAACCACCCTTTTTTGATGTTTTCAAAATGGCGGCCGATAATTTTTAGTGCCTTGTATTGTTGGCTTGTGAATAGGCTGGGGGCCCACTGGCTTAATAGATGTGTATAAAAAAGGGCATGGGCGTGCTGTGCGGCCGCTTCTTGTAAGTGGTCTGCCGCCAGTTTGCTTGCTCCAAACTGACGCAGTAGCTCGTGCAGTCCAAACCATCCATCGCCGAGCTCTTGAACCAAGGATTTATCGCCCAACCTTTGCAGGGTTGTGGGGGTGCAATCGGCGATTTCGGCCGCGGCTTCGGCCGTAAACAAGCCTCGGAAAACAGATAGTTTGGCAAAGGCAAGCTGTTTTTCACTATCTAGTTGTTGCCATGTCCCTTCAAAAACAGCCCAAATGCTTCGCTGTCTTTCTGGTACATCGCGCAGGTCTGTTGCTAGCATTTCATACCCTTTCGCTAGCCTTTGGGCGATGTTGATGATTGGGATTGAATCGACCCATCCGGCCGCTAGTTCTAACCCTAGCGGCATCCCCTCAACAAAATGACAGATTTGAACAATAGGGGGAAATGTCTCGGCCGTTATGCGTAAATCGGGCCGGAAACGTTGGGCCGTTCGTAAAAACAGGTCAACGGCCGGATGGCTGGTTTGTATCTCAGAAGCATTGGCCTGGGTTGGATACAGCAATCCTTTGAGCGGTAATAGCTGTTCTCCGTATAAGCGCAAACGCTCGCGAGAGGTCACTAGCAGATGAATGCCAGGCGCCTGTTTCAGAATCGTCGAAATGAAGTCAGCCCCGTCGAGTAGATGTTCAAAATTATCGAGAATCAGGAGTAGTTTTTTTTCTAGCAGGTAATCGATAAGCTGTTGATCGGCTGACCTTTGTTCACCTTTATCCGGGGTTATACCAAGGGTTTGATTAATGGCGGAAGCGATTTGGCTCGATTCTGAAAGCGGAGCCAATGGGACAAAAAAGAGGCCGTCAGGAAAAAGGGAGCGATTTTTGAGCTGGCTTGCTCCCCAAGCTAATGCCAAGCGGCTTTTGCCCATGCCACCGGCCGCGACCACCGTCACCAGTCGGCCGGTAGAGCCATTAAGAAAGTTGTCTAGCTGGGCTAGTTCCGTTTTTCGACCCACAAATCGGGTTAATGAGGTAGGCAAACAATGGGGAATCTGGCTTTTGTCTTCAATAACCACGACCCCTAGCTGCACGCTCTGCCGGACCGCTTCACCCCGAGTGGTTACGTTTAAATGAGCATATATTTTGCGTATGTACCATTTCACCGTACTCAACTCAATGGTTAAGCGTGTAGCGATTTCTCGGTTGGTTAATCCCTCTCCTATGAGTTGTAAAATGTTAATTTCTCGATGCGTTAGTTGATTTGTCACTATTGAATCACTATCACTCCCAAGTTATAGATGAGACGTAAAATTTTTATAATTGTTCAGCACCTGTTCGTAGTAATGGCTTCAGCCGTTGTTTTCCGGTTAAAGCGACTAAAGCCGCACCTACAAACTCGATTTTCTTAGGCTGCTAAACAATTACAATTTTTTTAACAGCCAGATCAATAAAAGATGCATTATAACAAACTCTAAATCAATTCCCCCCTGGGGGGCGGGTGACTCAAAGCCCTAATTAGCCTAACATTTTATGTGACCTTGAACTGTTAAGGCATCCTTTCAAATGCAAATAGCAGTTGCAAATCGCCAGCCCCGATAAGGGTATCTCTTGTGGGGATCGGATGGGTCGCGGATGAAAATATAAATAGGAAAAAAAGAGGTTCTACGATGATAAACAAGATGAATGGGTCAAAAAAACTGATGGGATTCCTGCTACTTTTGGTCTGCCTAGGTGTATTTCTAACGTTTGCTACAAAAGCACAATCCCAAGCAGGTGCCGAAGGCGGCCGGGGGACCACAACGATTTTAGCGACACCCGAGCTGGTGCTTACTGATACGTTGGTTGACTGGACATTGGATTCAGCTTTTGTGTATTGGGCCGACCGCTGTGCAATTATTGGCAGAGGGCCGTCTGAGGGGAAGGGGCCGGCCGCTACTTACCCACTAAAACGGATGCCTATTAATGGCGGCATTCAGCAAGTGCTGGATGTGAGTGGAGACGCAGACTGCGCGAACTATCAATTTATGGCCACCGATTCAAGTGGAATCTACTACTTCAATGGTGCCAATAGCTCGATTGAAAAGATACCAGTCGGGTCACCCAACGGACCCCCTGTACTTGTGGCGAGCCTTGGAAACAACCATGCGTCAACCACGTTTAAAATCAAAGGGGGAAACCTATACTTTGGCACAATTTTAAGAGACATTATGCGTGTGCCGATTGCAGGTGGCACGCCTGAATTTATCGTTAAAAGTGCTGGTATTCCAAATGATTTAGAGTTTTTGGGTGAAACGATCTACTGGACTGATTCGGCCGGGGTCTGGAGCGCACCGGTTTCATGTAATGGGTGTTCGCGTGTGCAATACTCGACTAAACCTGGCGTCTACTTAGCGACCGTATCTGGCGGAAGTGTGGCATTGGGTGGCGGCGTTTATTGGGTTGTGCGGGGTAACGGCACAACAACGGCCGATACCCTCTATGAGAACGCTCTTGTTGTGAGTGGGCGCATCCCTGCTGCAGATTCAGTCAAATTCACCGCCCCTATCGGGTACAAAATGGGAGACCCGATTATAATAAGAAGTGGCTTTATTAATGTCCAAACAAACTTTTATTGGACCGAAAGCCACGGCAGTAGCCAAAATTTTGTACGCAGAAACGGCGATCTCATCGGCACGGCAAATTCCCTTGTGAGCCCTCGAATTTTTAGCAATAACAGCGACATCTACTTTGCAACCACTGGCACCGCTAATGGGGCGGTTTTGCGTCTTCCCCAAAATGCAGATGCGCTTAAACGGGACATGAAAGTTGCTGCAATTGAGGTGACACAGGCGATTCAAAATTTAGAAAATAGCGTTCTCTTAATCGCAGATAAGGCAACTTACGTGCGGGTTTACGGTGAACAAGAAAGCGGGACGATTGCAGGTGGTACCGAAGCTTGGCTGGAGGGAACCCGTAATGGCGAGCCATTACCCGGCTCCCCCCTGCGTGCAATTAACGGCATTCAACCCCTTGTGACCGGGGTTGCGCTTGATCGGGGGCCAGACCCATCTGCACAAGGAGATTGGCTGTTTAAACTGCCGGCATCTTGGGATAACCAAGGCAGCATTATATTAAATGCGATTGTCGACCCCCGACAGGCTTACGAAGATTCTAATCTGGCCAATAATTCAAAACCAACCTCCCTATTGACCTTCCACAGTCAGTCTGACCCGTGCCTGTTTTTCTACCCTGTGCTTACCCATCAACCTGTGCCAACCTACTCTGATCCCGCTTTTTGGGACAGTCTGGACCGTATGACCACATTGTGGCCGATTAATGGATTAAACGTTTACGGCTCCGGTGAACCGATTCGAGAATTAGAACTCTGCTGGGATTGGGACGGCCATTGTTGGGGCCCTTACGAGATGGCTCAAGGGTCGTCGATCACTAATTTTCCATCAGATTCTGATCGAGTACTGATTAAACTAATGGCGCGCCAAGCGCTATCGCGAATAGAAGGGACATTGTCCTGCGGTCTAGATGCTTCGATTCACACAGTGGGCATGGTGCATGAAGACAGCGAAACTGGGGGTACTGGTGGATATGCCAACTTCTACATCAATGCTTCGTGGGTTCAGTTTAAGAGCGAGAATCCAATTTCGCCTGAGCCATGGAACGAACCACGCTCAGGTGCTGTTTTGGCCCAAGAGCTGACACATAATTTCTGGGAATATCATATCGGATGTAAACCGGAGGAGGATTCGGCGTTTGGGTTTGCCAGTTGGCCTTATCAAGATCGATGCAAACTCGATGACCGGCCGTTGACCGATGCAACCACCCACTTTGGATTTGACCCGATTTCGCAGCAGATTATTTCACCCGACTCTGCGGCCGATTTTATGACTTACAACGATGCTAGATGGGTGAGTGATGTCATGTACAAAAGAGTGCGTGACGATCTGCAAGCATTGGGCCGGGCACCAACCCGTGACCAAGATCAATCACTTGCAGATGAACTGATTATGGTGAGCGGCGTTTATCAGTCTTTGCTTCAGAATGGAAAGCTTTTGTACACCTATGTGCTACCAAGTGACATGCTCAGCGATGTACACACGGGAGAGATTCCGGCTGACCCGCCGGCCGATCCGCGAGGAGCTGATCCAGAGCATGACCACTCAGCCCATTCACACAGCGCAATAGCACCGTTGGGCGTGGTACGGATTTGGGGGATCAACGACACACTCTTGGCTCAATACGACCTCGATTTAATTGCACCCGATAACCACGACGATCCACTTGCTAGCTATTACTTCTTAAATCAATTTCCCAAACCAGAAGGGGAAATCGAAAAGATCGAACTGGTTGTAGATGGGAAGTTGGTTGATGTGATTGTCCCAAGCGATAATTCACCGGTTGTCGATATTCTTAGCCCGGTAGTTAACGAAACCTTGGGCGATACCATTACCTTCCGCTGGCGTGGAACAGACGCTGACGGCGATGTACTGCTCTTTTCTGTTATTTACAGCCCCGATAATGGGGCAAGCTGGATCCCACTTGTAACTGACTATCCGGGTGATGTAGCAGGCGGGGTGGAGAGCTCCACAACATCTTTGACATTAGAAAGTCCCGAGATGCTTTCGGGTAGTGGTGGAAACATGGGCCGCTTGCGGGTGGTTGCAAGCGATGGGTTTAATACAACCTTTGATGAAGTGGGGCCATTCACGGTGCCGAACCGGCCGCCTGTGGCGATCATCCAAGCACCCAGCGCAGATGAAGTGTTTGAGCCGACCCAGCCGATTATTTTACGCGGTTTGGGTTACGATGCTGAGCGTGGTTTGATGGATGAAGAAAGTGCGGAATGGACTGTTGCTGGCAAGGTAATAGGCACCGGCCGCCAGCAAACGCTAATCGGCTTAGCCCCAGGTAGCCATGCGGTCAGCTTGAAGGTTACCGATAGCGATGGCAAAAGTAACACTGCGAATAGCGTGATCACTATAGTGCCTTTGAGCGTTGAAACCGTCTCATCCTTAAAACTAGACGGCCGTTGTCACGACACGGCTTACGTGACGGCGACTCCGCTGCCGCTATCTGGTTACGCAGCCGGGGGCAACGCATCTGCTTACCTCTTGCGCCGTGGTGATGACTTGTGGGTTTGCATGAGCGGTTTGGCGATCAAAACGGGTGAAGTTTCGAAAGCTGATTTTTATCTTGATCTAGACGGTAGCGGGGCGAATTCTGCTCAAAGTGATGATTATCTTTTCCGGTTAGATGAAGGTGGTTCGCCCCAACTATTTATCGGGAATGGCAGCGGGGGCTTTATCGCTTCAGATTCAGTTGCTTTTTCGGGCCAAGTGGCGGCTACCGACGGGGCATGGTCGGCCGAATGGAAGATTCCGGCTAGCTCACTGCCGCTTTGGAACAGCCTGTTCCGTGTGGCGTTTAGCCATTCAAGCGAAAGTGGAGATGAAATAACAACTTGGCCCCATGCGGCTGAGCAAGCCAGCCCTAAAACATGGGCAGAAGTGGCTCCAGAATCGGTGCCATTTATTCAATCGGTTTCGACAAGCAATTTAACTGTGGGTGATTCAGCCGTTGTGCTACAAGTTGAAGGGCTCCGTTTTGGTAGCGAAGCCACATTGCTGTGGGATGGCGTGGTACAGACGACCGAAATATCGGGCACGACGCATCTAACAGTATCGGTGAGTAGTCCGTTGCTACAAACGGCCGGAATCATTGAGTTAACGGTGGTCAATACAAACCCGACTGACTTCCCTTCAAATTCGATGCTGTTGACGATTAACAATCAGGTCCCTTTAATTTCGGCTCTGTCACCTAGTGCCATTGAATCGGGGGCGGCTCCGACGACTGTGACGATTACGGGGCAAAAGTTTGTGGCTGGATCTGTCGTTTATTGGGATGGCGAAGCCAGGACGACACGTTTTATCAACGCAACGACGCTAGAGGTTGATTTAACGTCGGCCGATCTCAGTGAGTCTCAAGCGTTTGGTTTGACCGTTTACCCACCTGAACCACGTCAAGGGTCATCGAATACGGCCGTGCTGGTGGTGGGTGATCCCAACCAGCCGTCGAAGGTGTCGAGTCGGATTTATTTGCCGTTGGTTGTGCGATAATCGGTCGATAAGACATTTTGAATAGGGCCAACTTAGAGTGAACAATCTCTAAGTTGGCCCTATTTGTATTCCAGTTCTGTAGCTGGTTACAATTTTGTTAAGCTTGCATACTTGTTGAAGCCCTATACTGTTTCGCCTACACTTTGAATAGTTAGAATTCCCTTTCGGCCCAAAAAGTTTGAGACGACCCCCTGTACCAATGACGAGCTTGCTCCTGTTGTCATTGATCTTATAGATTAGACTGCGACCGGCAGGTGCAACTGTTATATCGATACTACAAATAAATAAAATGGATGGGTTCTTAAAATGATTAAAACACAGCAGAAGAGCAGTTTATTATTCGGCAGATTGGTTTCCTTTATACTTGTCGCTTTCATTTTGAGTGTATTGTTAAATATCATTCGGCCTTCAGGGGTTCAATCTGCGGTACATGGAAAGGAAAAAATCGGTTTGGGCGTGGCAGAAACGCTCCGTGACGAAGGGGAAGTCATAGTCGTTATCGCACTGGTCGAATCTACGGCACTCCAATCACGCCAAATGCGACAAAGTGATTTGACAGATTTCCGGCGAGAAGTTGCTACTATTCAGAACACGGTTTTGTCCTCATTAGACCCTACTGACTTTCGTGTAAGACATCAATATCAAGCCGTACCGGCTCTGTCGGGAAATTTGTTTACAGAAGATGGATTAATCAAGTTGGCTCAGAATCCTAATGTGCGAAAGATAGATTTAGACGTTGGCGGATCGGGCAGTTTGGCAACTAGTGTGCCGCTGATTGGCGCAGATACTTGGCATGTAGTCGGGGTCAAAGGAGAGGGTGTTGTGATCGCGGTACTGGATAGTGGGTTAGATACAGATCATACAGATTTAGCGGCCG
>JBLIMP010000225.1:0-7693 GCA_047638855.1 Cellvibrionaceae bacterium
GTTGCCAAACTGCGAGCCGAAACATCAAGTGTGATTATTCCGGCCGAAGACGGGCCGTTACGCAAATACCTGCAATCTCGCAAAGAAATGGGGACCCGGCTTAATCTCAACTATTTGGGAGAGGCGATTTTGGGAGAAGGGGAAGCGCAAAAGCGGCTAAACCGATACATGGAATTAATCGCCCGGCCTGATATCGAATATATCTCTGTCAAGATTTCGGCCGTCTTTAGTCAAATCAACCTCATCGGCTACGACCGCACAATCGAAAAAATCAAGGATCGTTTGCGGCCGTTGTACCGCGAAGCGAACAAACACACCTACACTCGGCAAGATGGAACCGTTGCACCTAAATTTATCAACCTTGATATGGAAGAGTATCGCGACTTACACCTGACAATCGCCGTTTTCGAGCAACTGCTTGAAGAGCCAGAGTTTCTACATACCCAAGCCGGAATCGTGCTACAAGCCTATCTGCCCGACTCACACACTGCCCAAAAGGGGTTAACCGAGTGGGCCAAAGCTCGGGTAACGGCCGGAAACGCCCCCATCAAGATACGCATTGTTAAGGGGGCTAATTTGGCGATGGAAAAAGTTGAAGCTGATACACACGGTTGGGAGCAAGCCCCTTATTACACAAAAGCGGACGTTGATGCCAACTACAAACGGATGGTTTTATATGGCTGCCAACCAGAAAACGCTGAAGCGGTCCGACTCGGTATCGCCAGCCATAATCTTTTTGACATCGCCTTTGCTTTAACCGTGCGGGCGGAAAGCGGCGTTGAGCGATTTATTGAGTTTGAAATGCTCGAAGGGATGGCAAACCATCAAGCCCGGGCGGTACAAAAAGAGGCAGACGGATTGCTTTTGTATGCCCCAGCCGTCGCCAAAGAAGATTTTCACAGTGCTATCGCCTATTTGGTGCGCCGCTTGGATGAAAATACGGCCGATGAAAATTTCTTGCACGATCTGTTTGATCTACAAATCGGAAACGCAGTTTGGGAACGTCAGAAAAACTTCTTCTTAAATGCGGTTGAACGTAGAAATGAGGTTCCGGCTGTCCCTAATCGAACTCAAAACCGACTCACTGAAAATATCTTGTTCGACAAGGACGATACATTTGAAAACGAACCGGACAGTGACTTTTCACTGCCAGAGAATCGGGAGTGGATCAAAAAAGTCGTTGAAAAATGGCACAACTTGGTGCCGAACCCGATCCCGCTACAAATTGGCGGCTTTGAGCGGTCACCCAATTTTGACGGCCATGGAACAGACCCCAGTCGGCCGGAGCTTGAACCAGCGTACACCTATTCTCTAGCTCGACCACATCAAATTGAAGAGTCGATCCAAGTCGCTGTGGACTCACAAGAAGGGTGGGTGAATGCTGGCATTAAAAAACGTAAAAAGCTATTGAGCAAAGTGGCCGAATCGCTTGCCAAACGGCGGGGAGACTTAATTGGGGCAGCGATTTTCGATGGTGGCAAAGCGGTTGACCAAGCCGATGTTGAGGTGAGCGAAGCGATTGATTTCGCAAACTATTACGCTCGCTCGTTTGACGAGTTAACCCAACAGCTAAAAACCCATGACTTTGCCCCCTTTGGCACCGTGCTTGTCGCCCCACCTTGGAATTTCCCTATCGCTATTCCGTGCGGTGGCATTTTATCGGCTCTAATGGCGGGCAACACCGTTATCTTTAAACCGGCCCCTGAAGCGGTTTTGATAGGATGGGAGCTGGCGAAAGCATTGTGGGCGGCCGGCATTCCAAAGTGTGTCCTGCAGTTTGTCCCCACAACGGATGATGAGGTCGGCCGGTCACTGGTGACAGACCCACGCATCAATACGGTTATTTTAACCGGCGGATACGAGACGGCTCAAATGTTCCTCGACTGGAAACCTGAAATGCGTCTGTTGGCTGAGACAAGTGGAAAGAACAGCCTGATTGTGTCTGGCATGGCTGATCATGATCTTGCAATCAAAGATTTGGTTTACTCCGCCTTTGGGCATAATGGGCAAAAATGTTCGGCCGCCAGCCTCGCCATTCTTGAAGCTGAAGTCTATGACAATCCGATATTTATGCGACAGCTCAAAGATGCAGCCGCCAGTTTGACCATTGGCTCAGCATGGGATTTGTCGAGTAAAGTCACCCCTCAGGTACAAAAACCGAGCAAAGCTTTGCACCGCGCCCTCACTCAGCTAGACGAAGGTGAAAGCTGGCTACTAGAGCCAAAAATGATTGGCGGCAACCCCCGTCTCTGGTCTCCTGGTATCAAGCTAGGCATTAAACCCGGGTCGTTTTTTCATAAAACAGAATGTTTTGGCCCGGTTCTGGGGATCATGCACGCCCGATCTATCAAAGAGGCGGTAGCGATTGTCAATCAATCAGAATTTGGGCTAACAACCGGTTTCCACTCGCTTGATGATCGTGAAATCGCCTATTGGCGTGAACATATTCAAGCCGGAAACGCCTATATTAACCGGGGTACGACAGGGGCAGTTGTGCAGCGTCAGCCTTTTGGTGGTTGGAAAAAGTCGGTATTTGGCAATGGGGCCAAAGCGGGCGGTCCAAATTATGTGGCGGGATTGGGCACCTGGCGGCCGAAGCAAAATAAAATCGATGTCGATGCTGCCAAAACAAGCTACCACCATTGGTGGACAAGTTATTTTAGCCAAGAGCATGACCCATCTGGCCTGATCGGGGAGAGCAATCATTTCCGCTATGTTCCAGTCCAAGCAATGGCCTGTTATGTCACTGATGATGGGTCAGAGAGTGAAAGAGAATTAATTCTCGAAGCGGCCAAACTAGCAGGTGTTGAATTAACGGTGACGAATTTACCAGAAGCTGACTTGATCGAGATGCTGCCCAACTTTGAGCGGATACGCATGATCGGCCGACCTTCTAAAGCACTTTTGCAAGCGGCTCACAAGCAACATGTGGCGATTATCAACGAGCCGGTTTCGCCAGACGGCCGGTTGGAGTTGCGCTATTATTTCCGGGAGCAGGCGATTTCAGAAACAACGCACCGCTATGGCAATATTGTGCCAAAACCGGCCGCTAAATAACCGCCAGAAGCTATCGCCGAATAAACGGAAGATAGCTTTTAAACATAGGTGACGATGGTTCAGAAAAGCGGAGGTCTGCCGTAAAACCGAGATAGTGTACAAATATGTCTGATACACCATTGGTATCGTTTGGGACCAAGTTGGTTGCTTTGGAGGAAAAAGCGACAAATTCCCCGTTGGCTGAAATGTCAGGTGCTCCAGATGAATTGCCGTTTCCGGCCACCCCGTATGAGTTAACGGAAACACGGACTGTTCGATAAGAACCTGGGGTACAACGGTCATCGGCCGTACTTGGGCTGTAAAAACTACCATCGCCGTCAGCATCACGATCATGTACAAAGATATCAACATAGCCCCCTTCGCTAATCGGTGTGTCGCCCTCTACGAGATTGTCAGATCTTGACACGAAGGCGATAAGACGCCCATCGGCCGAAATACTGCTGCTTGTCGAATTATCATTTCCGACAGCACCACTGCTCGATTTAGAGACAAGTACCGTACAGCTGTCGTTCGTATCATCATAATTTGTATCCCCATCTATGTTGCGATCTCGCACGTAGACTTGAAATAGAAAAGAATCGGTATCGGATGCTAGATTCGATGCGGCCGAAGCAAAAGACACATGCTCGCCAAATCTTGAAATAGCAGGCAATATTGAGAGTGAGTTGGCTTCTTCCCCGGCCGAATTAAGTGTCATGCGGCGCATAAAAATTCCGTTTCTCACAAAAATATCTGTTTCACCATTGGTGTCATTGCCAACAAGATTGCTGGCACCAGACTTAAAAGTCACATGATTGCCATCGGCCGAAATTTGCGGATTGCTTGAGCCACTGTTGCCCGTTACTGACGAGACTATTTGAAATGGCGGCATGCCCTGCAATTGAATGAAATACGAAAAAATGACAGGGGTTGTGTGGGTCCCGACGATATCTAACTGATTGTTGCTATCAAAAGTCACGAGCGGATTAGGGACAGGCAGGTTGGTTTCATACACAACTGCACTCTGATCAGCAAAGCCATCTTCAAAATCGGGCAAAGATGGCTTGCTTGCACCTGTTTTATTGCTGTCACCTGTCCAGCCGTCACTGGTGGCACAGCTCATTTGTGACATATCTGATGTGGCCCGCACCACAAATATATTTTGGTTTAGTGGGCAATTGGTAGTGCCGACCAAATTGCTAGCTTCAGAGGCGAATGCGGTAAACAGTCCATTCGGGGATAAATCTGCGGCCGATGAGCGGTCATTTCCCATATCGTACTCACGTGTTGTCCAGTTATATACGGCCGAAATCGGCACAATCCCCGTTGAAATCCGTTTGAATACGTCACTGGCATGATTGGTATCTGTTAGCTCTTCAATGTTTGTCGCTTCGGATGTAAAGGCCACCTCTTTCCCTGTGCCTGAAATCGAGGGTTCCCCTGATCGGCCGTTTAGCTGAGTGCCATCAAAATTTACTGACACACGATAGGTTGCTTGCGCTGAGATTTTGGCCGTTTGCATCCCCCCCATCCCTGAAAAAACGAGCGATTGGCTGGTTAAATCATCGGCCGTAAATGTTTGCCCCTCTATTTTGGTCACAGAACCAACTTTAAGCGTGCCGCTGTCGGCTGCTTGCTCGACAGTATAAACAAGCCGTTCGTTAGGGATGATACCAAGGGCTGGATTAGGCAAGCTGATCGTGGTTGCCCCCTCGCTGCTACGGTCTTCGATACGGCAATCCTGTACGGTGTCGATCACCCGAATCGAGTAATAAATCAGGTCGCCAACGTTCAAATCGCGATGAAAATAAAGCTTACCATCTGTCACATAGCCGTAATAATCTTCCAGTGTATCGCTAGTTGCGGCCGACTGTAACGGGGTCGTTTCTTTCAGAATTTCAAAGGTTTGAACCGCACCAATCGACCCATGATAGCGGGGGACTTCAAACAAATCGGTGACAAGCTGGCGGGTTTCGTTTATCTCGCTCCCATCGGGAAAAATCACCCGGAGCGATTCGGTAACGGCATCGGCCGGGCTTTTCTTAATCAAGTACGGGGTCACGGTCGTCGTTGAAGAGCCAAACATGCTCGGGTCCCAATCGGGGTTGGTGGCTTCACTATGGATGCCCATAATTAGTCCACCGTTGACACAGGTTTTTTGTACACTCCACAGCCGGCTGTCGCCACCGGCCCAACCTCGCCCCGCTTCCGCAAGGTCTGCCTGAAAAAAGAGCAGCCCTAACAAAATCCCCAATCCCAATAGTCGTTTAAAATGCGGTGGTCTCATATGTTCTCCAATTGTAATTGTTCAGCAAATACGAATATTCTCGTAGACCAAGGTATTTCCTTTGGTCGGGTTTACGCCATCGGAGAACAAATTTTCCCTTCGGAGACGACTCCGTGCCGGTGGCGTAGTCGGGTCTACGCCACCGGAGAACAAATTTTCCCTTCGGAGACGACTCCGTGCCGGTGGCGTAGACCCCTACACAAGGTGCTGAATAATCACCTCCAATTTGGTCTTAAAATTGGCCTAATCATACGGCTTTGGTACATATTCATTTCCGAATTCCAATCGGAACCTTTTCGGAGATTAACAAATGATCCCCTCTAAAAACTGGTTAGATTGTGTGAGCTCTGGTGATATTTCGTGCTTTTTAAATTCGCGATTCGCCTGCTGGATCAAGTCAATTGCGGCCGATGGCTCCCCTGACTGTGCCATCGCTTTACCCCACTCAAAACAGGTGATGGCCGCCTGATAGGCGTCTACGTTTTCAAGTGTTGCTACGCTTTGTTTAAAATATTTTTGTGCTTCGTCAAGTTGATTTTTGTGTGCAAAAATCTGACCATAAATGCGCAAATTTATCCCCAATGACCATGGGTCTCCTAACATTTTGTCGAGCGACACCCCTTTTTTCACTAACGTTTCAGCCGCTATTAAATCTCCCTGCCCCACTAAGGCCAAGGCTTGAAAACCATACAAACCGGCTAATGCTGCTTGGTCGTTTTTTGCCAGTGCCAGTTGCTCTGCATCAAATAAAAACTGCTCAGCATCAGACCAATTTTCTTCTTTTATTGCAAGCTCGCCCAAGCGATAAAGAGCGGTAATTTGAAGGTTTGAGCCGTATGTTTCGGCTAGTTCTACAGCCACACCTAGATGGTGTTTTGCACGATTGCTATTGCCCATTTCCACAAAACTCGCCCCTAAATTAACCTGGAGCGACATTTCTGTGTCTTTTGACCCCAGTTGCTGGGCGATCAACACGCCAGATTCAAGGTCATTAACGGCCGCCTGTCGTTCACCTAGCACATAGCGAAACCAGCCCAAATTACTTAGACTTTGGCTCACTTCAACATGATCACCAATCGCACGGCTTAACTCTAAAGCTTGCAACGAATAAGCTTTAGCCTCTGCCATCTTTCCTAGAGAACCATTAACCGCTCCCAACATGTTCAACGCTTTTCCACGCTCAAGCTGGCGGTCTGCGGACAAATCTTCTAGCCCATCGTGCAAAGATTCAAGCGCTTCGCCAAAATTTCCCATGTGATAGTGGAGCATCCCTTCCAAAATGCTCAGTTCGGCCGTCTGCGAAATCCCCAGCCCCCGCTGTACCCAGAGCAGAGCCTCTGGCGGGTCTTGTCGCTCAAGCAGTTCCCCCATCGCCAGGCAAACCTCACACTTTAGCTCTTCAGTCTCGGCCGTCTGCGGCATCGTATTCAACATCTCAGCCGCCTGCTTTAGGTCAACTTCGGCCGTCTTTAACTCACCCAGAATATTTTGCAACCGGCCGCGGGCCAGCAAAAACTTAATAATTTGTGAACCAGGTAAATTCGACTGCTCAATAGCAACCTCAGCCAAAATCGTTAATAACGATCTGCCTTCACCCTGATTCACCACATCATAAAATCGAGCATCTGCCAGCGACGCCAACGGAGCAAGTTGCCCCACTTTGGCATGGTGCAACATCGCCCGTAACGGGTCTGGCTCTTCAAATTCATAAAAATCGGCCGCTTTCATATGCAAGTCTCGACGGCGCGAACTACGCGGTTGATCATAAAAAAACGACTGAATCATTTGATGCTGACTGTAAACCCGCTCCCCATCATCATCTTCACCCGTTAACAGCAAATACTGATCGGCCAAGCCACGCAGCGTACGCCGCACGTCACGCATATTGAGCATCTCTTCTAGCACATTACGCGTGCCTGGGTATCCACTCAAAATCGCAACCGCTTCCATCACCCGCTGTTCGTTGTTGCCCAACCGGTCATTGACCTCTTCCATCAAAAAACGCTCAACATCATCCTCACGGGCCAAGCGGCCGATGATTTCCTCTGGATCAAGCGCATCTTTCAGGATGACGGCCGCAAGTGTTAAAAATGCTCCGTTGCCACCTGTCAATTCAGTCAACCGCACAATTAAATTTTGAGGCAAACTCACTTCACGGCCGAGCAGTAAATCGGCCGCTTCCGATTCATCCAATCCCACCAACTGCTGTTCGTGCCCGGCCGGAAAAAAAGAGGGGTACCGCCGGGTTGTAATAAGGACATTGACGTTTTTATGATCAAACATTTTGAGCAAAAACGGCTGCAAGCGGACATCCTCATCGACAAACTGCAAATCATCCAAACAAAGCAGCACCGTCTCAGACAGCTCTCC
>JBLIMP010000226.1:0-7649 GCA_047638855.1 Cellvibrionaceae bacterium
AGTAGGTAAACGCGAAGCGGTTGAATTAACCGTCTTGGGGCTTTTGTGTCAGGGACATATTTTAATTGAAGATGTTCCCGGTGTTGGGAAAACCGTTTTAGCACGATCTTTGGCTAAGTCGGTCGGTTGTGAGTTCCGTCGTATCCAATTCACTCCGGATATGTTGCCAACCGACGTGACAGGTGTCTCTGTTTTTAATCAAAAAACACTTGAGTTTGAGTTCCGGCCGGGTCCCATTTTTGCTCAGATCGTTTTAACTGATGAAATTAACCGCGCCACACCTAAAACCCAATCTGCCTTGCTTGAAGCGATGGAAGAGCGGCAGGTAACGGTTGAGGGAAATACACATCTGCTAAAACCCCCGTTCATGGTGGTTGCTACCCAGAATCCGATTGAATATGAAGGGACCTTCCCTTTACCCGAAGCTCAACTTGACCGTTTTATGCTGCGCATTCGAATAGGGTATCCTGGCCGTACCGAAGAATTGGCCGTTTTAGACCAGCAGAGAACTGCCCACCCGATCCAAACACTGACACAAGTAGCATCGCTAGAGCAACTTACCCAAGCGCAAGCCGCAATCAAAGATGTGCATATCAATGAAGGTGTACGGGGTTATATCGTTGATTTGGTACGTGCAACCCGTAACAACAATGATGTTTACTTAGGCTCAAGTACACGTGGTGCGCTGGCTTTGTTCAGATTGTGCCAAGCGTGGGCCGCAATGAATGATCGTGATTATGTCACCCCAGACGATGTCAAGAAATTAGCTGTTCCAGCGTTGGCTCATCGAATTATCGTCGGCCCGGCCGCTCGTATCCGTGACATTTCACCCGACGATGTGATAGACCGTGTGCTTAAAAGTGTGGCAGTGCCTGTGTAGGTTTAAGTTGCGCCGAGGTTCGTAAATGATTTGCTTTGACACGATCACTTTCTAACCAGCTATCTAACTAAAAACCAATTACCTAACTCATCCCTATGACCAGACGAAACGCAGTTTTACTTATCATGGTAATAACCCTTTTTGCAGGGCTATATACCGGCTGGCCGTTTTTTTATACGCTTACCTATATGCTGGCTTTGATCTTGCTGGTCTCATTTGGGTGGGTATGGGCTTCACTGCGTTACACTGATTTTTCTCGTTCAACCCGTACCCGCCGGACGCAAGTCGGCCGCCCTTTGGAAGAACGCTTTCGGATCGTGAATACATCACGTATTCCAAAACTTCCACTTGAGGTACTCGACTATTCTGATGTGCCTGCACATCAAGCTAGTCATGTTGTGAGCGGTTTATGGTCAAACCAAGGAACTCAGTGGCGAGTGCAAACGATTTGTCGGCAGCGCGGCCGTTATCAACTCGGCCCGATGCTATTGCGCACTAGCGATCCTTTTGGATTGTTTTCATTGGAAAAATCAGTTGAGATGACGACAAACGTCGTTATTTTCCCTATGGCTGTGCCAATGACTCATTTTGCACTCCCGGCCGGGGTGTTGTCAGGCGGGGATGCTTTGCGGCGTAAAACTCACTTTGTGACTACAAATGCGGCCGGCGTGCGTGACTATGCCCCTGGCGATAGCCTCAACCGAATCCATTGGAAAAGCTCTGCTCGGCGTGGACGTTTAATCGTCAAAGAATTTGAGTTAGACCCATTGGCCGATATTTGGATTGTGCCCGATATGTCAGTCTATGATCAAATGGCAGCAGAAGATGTTATTTCCGGCATTTCTGCCAATCGTCTCGACGCACTCAAAATGCTTGAACTCGTTAAGTTCGAGCTTCCAGCAACTACCGAAGAATACATCGTAACGATTGCGGCGACATTGACCCAGTTTTTTCTAAAGGGCAATCGATCTGTCGGTATGATGGCATATGGACACACGAATGAAGTCGTGCAGCCAGACAAGGGGTTGCGGCAGGAAAACAAAATCTTTGAAACGCTTTCAGTGCTGCGTGCAGAAGGGGCTATCCCACCAGAGAATCTGTTATTGACCGAATCACGCATTTTCCCACGTGGTGCCACCGTTATTATTATTACCCCAACAACAAAACCGGAGTGGGCTGAAGCGGCACGTCAATTGCGCCAGCGTGGTTTGCGGGTTGTGACGGTTCTTGTTAACCCCGCCAGCTTTGGCGGCCGACGTTCCAATGAGCCACTGGTCGCTGATTTGAAAGGGCGTGAGATGGGGGCTTTCTTAATTAATAAAGGGGATGATATTGGAGCGGTACTGTCAATCGGGTAGGCATCCAAAGTCTTCAGGTTAAGATGTCATGTGCTTGGAATCGGCCTAAATAAATTCAATACTGCCTATTGAATCATTTTTTTGCAGGCCATCGCACTGTCTCCGAATTCCCAATCACCACATCCCAAATATCGCCCATTGTATCAACCAGTGCAACGGGTTTCCCTAGGCGATTCGCACACTCTTGTGGAGATAGGTCGTCGAGTGAAACAGTTTCAGGATGATCAAACATGATGCGGGGAAGAATGACGATATCACCTAGCTCAACAGACTTTAATTGGATGAGGACGTCTTCTGCCATCAACAATCCGGCCGCAGTAATCCCTTCGCCTAAGCGAATATTTGTCATCGTATGAAGCTTGGTTTCAATTCCGGTTAGTGCGTGAAATTCGTTAACTGATTTTGCCAAAGTGTCTGAAAAGAGCGCACCAGTCGCAAGAGAAAAAGTGCGGGTGTCGGCCGGGAATCTATCTGGATGTGTTGTTTTCCACTGTTTGATTTCAGCTTGAACCCCAGTCCATTCATCTAAGAAGCCACGCACCATACCCAATCCGTTTTCGTGTAGAGCTTGATCGTCGTAAGCATCAGCGGGGGGGACTTCGCGGCCGGAAACCAAAAACCACTCGTCCGTCGGGTAAACAAAGCGTACCCCAAATTTTTCTTGATAAATTGTTTGCAATTCATTGACATAATCAAGAGTTGCGGCCGCCTCTTGGCCTCTGTGAGTTCGCATCTTATATTTATGATGCGCTGTTAATCCTACAGGCACAACACTTACCGATTTAACCGCAGGCCACATGTCGGCCAACTCTCTAATCGAGCGCTCAAGCAGATCCCCATCATTAAATTCCGGCACAATCACGATTTGCGTATGGATTTCGATTCCCCATCCCGCTAATTTTTTAAGCTGTGGAATGATGTCTGGGGCTGTGGCGTTGCGTAAAAAAGCACGACGCTTTTCTAGATCAGTCACATGCACAGAGACATACAGAGGGGACATGCCCATATTTTCAATACGCCACCAATCGTGTTCGCTCAGGTTAGTGAGTGTGACAAAATGGCCGAAAAGGAATGAATAACGAAAGTCATCGTCTTTAATGTAGAGAGTACGCCGAAACTTAGGTCCCATTTGTAGTACAAAACAAAACTCGCACAGATTATTACAGCGACGGATATCAGTATCAAAAGTTGGATGGGAAAAATGCAATCCTAATCCATCTCCATAATCTCGTTCAATCTCAAAAACGATTAGCTCATCCTCACGTCTAATTAATAGTTCAACATCTTCTTCGGCACTGTAAAACTGCACGTCGATGATATCTTCAACCGGTTTGTTGTTAACCGAGAGCAGGCGATCTCCCGGCCGGATACCCGCTTGTTCTGCTAGACTATCTGGTTCTACGGAAGTAATTTCACCGGAGGTGACTTGATCGAGTTGTTCGAGGTCGAGTTCTTGAAAGAGAGACATAGCGGAATTGTATCAGAGATAAACATTCGCGTGAGGCATGTTACGCATTGCGTACACTTTTGTGTTTGCTTGACGATTAGATTACTTTTTCTGAAAAAAGATCGGTGATTCTGCGAACTGCCGATGGAGGTGTGCCCGGTCTGACGACCACGGGGCATAAGGAGCCATGACGATATTACACATGGCTAATAGTGGGGCATCATAGTTGACTCGCCACCCTTTAAAGTTATGCCAAGCCAGATCTCGGTCTGCTTTTAAGGGCACCCCTGCCGCTGCTAATTCGTTGCATGCTTGATCAAATTCTTGCCGCGTAATACTAATCGGGTCGTCAGCGGTCAAAAACTCGTTAATTGGCACCCCGAATAGGCCCGCAATGCGACGTAATGTTAAATATCCTGCGCGTAGGCACAAATCTTCTTGCGGGTCACGAGGTTTGTCGATGACAGAATGGAATAGAGCGGCCGAATCTAAAACAGTACCGGCCGCAATGACCCAGTTATATTCAGGTACCGGCGATCGGTAAAAAGAGAGAGCTGGGAGGGACGTATGTGTTTCCTCTACACTAGTAAACCAGTCTTCCCATTCAGCCCAGAAAGGAGTCATGCGATCAACCGAACCGATACGATAAGCCCGTTGAATTAGCTCGATAGCTGATGGGGGACTTCCAGCCCTCACATCAAGCTTCGTAACCGCCATTTCTCGCTCCGACCAAGCACTGTACATAGTTGGTAGATATGAGATCAAGATCGCCACGAGAATCAATCCGATTATTGCTTCAGCAAAGATGAGTAAATTCTCGTATAGCGGATCAGCTGTGGCAAACCCCAATGTCGTAATAGCAGAACCACTTAGCTTGAAAGCATCGGCCCAATTGCGTTGACTAATCCCTTTAAAAACAAATGCAAAGCCGGTCATGACCAAAGTCAGCCAAATGACTGGAAAGCAGACTAAAGTAGTTGGAGCATAATAGGCCATTACCCGATCTTTGACGGAGTAAGATTTAGCGAATTTCAAGCGTAGGTTAAATAAACGACGTGTGGTGGTAAATACAGTTTTCGCTAATCGATCGGAAATGCCACGTGGGACAACAAAGGAGCGTAAGGCAGACACAATTGTGAGGCCGATAATTAGAATGCCGATTGAAACAAGGATTATTCTAAAAGCGACGTTGAGCATGATTATTGTTTAAACGCGTTTAGGTAATGGCTACAAGTTTGTAACGGGGGGATGGTTTTAGTTTGCCACTACAGCCAGAAAGCGTAGGTTCACTCATGGTAACTGTCAATTCAACCATGTGCTGTGCCACACCGTTTTGAAAGATGATTTGCCAATGGGAATCATGGCTTTCGGCCGATAACAAGGTGTATGCATCAATTTGGAAATTGGTTGAATGTTGTCGTAGAAAGTACTCGGCCGCTTGAGCTGCCCCTGAGTAAGCAGTACGGCCGCGTAACCCTTTCAAGGGCATTTTGTTTTCCTCGATACTTTGTTTAAAAACTGAGACGTTAGCCGGATTAAACAGCTGATAGTAAAGCCCTGTGGGGTAAACCCCAACCACGGCCGCATATTTATGTCCACCTAGATGGGTACACTGCCACACATTTTGTTCGCCTATATCTTCAAATGCTTTAATAAGGGGTAGGCCAAACTTGGTACAGCAATTATCACGCTTGCCGTTTGTGCATACTAAATAGAGTGGCTCTTCGATAACAACTGCATCAATGGTTCTATTCATTAAAATCGCATCGAGTGGGACTTCCGCTAAGTCTGCATACTCAGCTTTTAAACTAAATCGATACAATCGCTGATCATTGTCTTCAGTAATAGCAACGTACAAACTGGGTGATGCCACTGGACGATGGCTTTTTTTAATGAAAACGGCCCGACTTTTCGGAGTTGACCTAACCCACCCTGCTAAAGTTGAATTGACATGCATCGGCAGATCATTTTCAACAAGTGCTTTGGCCGCCCATGGCCTTGGTACTTCGAGCAAGAACCAAATACTGGTGTTCGCCGATGCGGTACCAATCAAGGATTCATTATTTTCCAATACAGAAACTGTGCAAAATTCAGATTGTGCCATATTGATTAAACTATACATTGCCCTTTTTTATCTGACCATATCGCTTTTTTAAATCTATTAGAGCAACTGAGCATTAAACCGGTCTTCTACCAATTTGTCGTATATCGATAAGTATCTTTTATAAAGTCATTTTTCTTAATGTTTCATCAGTAAGGATTTTTCGGAAAAGTCTTTCCCTTTGACTTTTCCTTTGCGTAAAATTGACAACCCCAGTTTGCAGGGATATAATTTTAGTGTTGTCTGGTGATTTTTATACTTGCATACTTTGACCGAAGTTATGCGTAAGAGGTGCCCACTTTTTTTTCTATAAAAAAACGATAGAAATTGAATCATCAGAAAAACAAACCTTTTGAGGTTAACAAATAAATAAATTAACTAAGACTCGGTCGTTTGATTACATCGCAGACCGAGTTTTTTTTTGCTAACAGCGACTGTAGCGTTGCTGTTAAGATCATAGTAATTGGGAAACATCACACATGGCAGAAGATGTCGACTTCTCAGCGGAATTGGAACAGTATTTGGAGCAGCATGATTTTGACATGCCCCGTCCAGGAGATATCCGTAAGGGTATGATTTTGGACATCACAGAACGGGGTGTCATTATAGGTTTAGGCTTGAAACGGGATGGATTTGTTCCACCCGATGATTTATCTAAGCTTTCAGACGAAGAAAGAGCGTCACTTCAGGTTGATACGGAAATCCCCGTATACATTGTTGATACAGGACAGCATGATAGCTTGAACGTATCGATTCATCGTGCAATGATCAATGAAGATTGGATCAAAGCCGAGGAATTAATGAAATCTGAAGATGTCGTTGAAGCTGAAGTCGTGGGGTACAACCGCGGCGGTGCTTTGGTTGATTATGGTCGTTTGCGCGGCTTTATCCCTCTTTCACAGTTGGCTGCATTCCGGCCAGGTATGAAAGATAGAGATAAGCAACGAATGCTTTCAAAGCTTCGTGGTGAACAACTTCCATTAAAAATCATTGAGGTTGATCGTCGTCGTCGTCGTTTGGTGATGTCTAATCGTGAAGCTCAAAAAGAATGGGATGACTCACGTCGTACCGATCGTTTCGCAGAGTTAAATGCTGGTGATACCTTGAAAGGTGAAGTCAGTAGTATTCGTGACTTTGGTGCTTTTGTTGACATTGGCGATGGCATCGAAGGTCTTATTCACGTTTCAGAACTTGCTTGGCACAGAATCGACCATCCATCAGAAGTTATAAACGTTGGTGATGACATTGAAGTTTATGTACTTAAAATTGACAATGATCATAGCCGTATCAGCTTGAGCCGTAAGAGACTTTTGCCCGATCCATGGTCATTGGTTGAAAACAGCTATAAAGTTAATGAACTTGTAGAAGGTGTTGTGACTCGAATCGTTAATTATGGCGCATTCGTTGAGATTGAACCGGGCATTGAAGGTCTTCTCCATGCATCAAAAATGGTACGTGGGAATGACGCGGCAGACCCTGGCAAGATTGTTCAAGTTGGCGAAAAGCATTTGCTTCGAATTATCAATATCGATAGTGAGCGTCAGCGGATTGCACTTAGCTTGCGAGCTGTAACACCAAAAGAGCAGATTGAGTGGATGATGGCGCAAAGCGAAGCAGATGAACAAGATTCTGACGTTGAAGGGGCTGAAGCGGCACCGAAAGATGTTCAGGTAACAGAATCCAGCGCATCGGCAGAATCTGCAGAAGCTCCAGCTGAAGAAGCAGAAGCTCCAGCTGAAGAAGCAGAAGCTCCAGCCGAAGAAGCAGAAGCTCCAGCCGAAGAAGCAGAAGCTCCAGCCGAAGAAGCAGAAGCTCCAGCCGAAGAAGCAGAAGCTCCAGCCGAAGAAGCAGAAGCTCCAGCCG
>JBLIMP010000227.1:0-7649 GCA_047638855.1 Cellvibrionaceae bacterium
TTTGTGAACGTGCCGTTTAGTTATAAGCAATAAACGACTAACTATACAGAGCACTACATGAGTTTGTAATCCTGGTAAATGCTTCTAGAATCCAACGATGGATGTAATCAAACGTGGAATTAGTTATTTAAAACCTTATTCGCTCTTGGCCATTGGTGCATTTATTTCTGTGCTTATCGTTACCGCCACCAATTTATACGTGCCTCAACTGATCCAACAGTTGATTGACGATGGGATTGAAGGGCAAAACTGGAACGGCATTTTGTGGGCGGCCGGTGGTTTGCTTATTATGGCCCTAGTGCGTGGCCTATTTAGCTTTACCAACACCTACTGGTCGGCCGAATCGTCTCAAGGGATCGCCTTTGATCTACGCAATGAGATATTTGAGAAGCTTGAAACCCTGTCGTTTTCTTACCACGACACCCACCAAACTGGGCAGCTTATGACCCGTACCACCTCCGACGTTGAATCGGTGCGCGTTTTCTTCTCGCAAGGGCTGCTCCAACTGGTTTCGGCTGTGATTACTTTTGTTGGCAGCATCGTCATCTTGTTTATAACCGATTGGCGTTTAACCCTTGCTGTACTAACTACTATTCCGCTAATCATCGGTATCTTCATCTTTTTATTTAGCCGCATGGGGCCGCTCTTTGGCCAAGTGCAAAAGATGTTGGGGCTGCTCAACAACATTCTGCAAGAAAACATTGCTGGGATGCGAGTCGTTAAATCATTCACGGCCGAACCGTTTGAACTAAATCGTTATCGTGCCCAAAACGATTTGCTTTATCAGAAAAACTTGAACGTCGCTCGCTACTTCTCAACCGGCTTCCCTACTGTGTTTTTACTTTCAAACTTAGGTACGCTAATCGTCATCTGGTACGGTGGGAACCTCGTTATTTCAAATGAACTGCAATTGGGGCAACTCATCGCTTTTAACAGTTACCTGGCTTACTTGCTCATGCCCATCTTTCAGTTGGGCGGCTTGTCTCAGCAGATGGCTTCGGCCACGGCGTCGGGCAAGCGGCTGTTTGAAATTTTAGACACTGAAAATGAGATTGCTAGCCCGTCAAATGCCATCCGACTAACCCCTGATATGCCCGGCCGTGTTGTTTTTGAAAACGTTTCATTCGCCTATCAAGGATCTGATGAAAATGTGCTGTCTGACATTTCATTTGATGCGTCGCCCGGCCATACCATTGCTTTGCTGGGTGCAACCGGCAGTGGAAAAAGCTCCATCGTTAACTTGATTCCACGCTTTTACGACACAACGGCCGGCCGTATTCTCATCGACGGAAACGACGTGCGTCAATACGATCTTGATACATTGCGCCAGCAGGTTGGCTCGTGCTTGCAAGAGGTGACATTGCGCAGTGGAACGATTCGGGAAAATATAGTCTTTGGTAAACCGGATGCGACGCTTGAAGAAGTTGTTGAGGCGGCCAAGATCGCCCAAGCGCATGACTTTATCTTACAACAGCCAGAAGGCTATGAAACCCAAGTGGGTGAACGAGGGAGTGGTTTAAGTGGGGGGCAACGTCAGCGAGTGGCCATTGCAAGGGTGTTGTTGGTTAACCCAAGTATCATTATTTTTGACGACTCAATGAGTGCGCTTGACGCTGAGACGGAGCAGAAATTAAAAGGGGCACTTCGGCCGTTTTTAGAGAAAAGCACAGCGATTATCATTGCTCAACGCATCGCCACCGTACGTTCGGCCGACCAAATACTGGTGATTGACCAAGGCAAAATTATCGGCCGTGGTACCCACGAAGAGTTGCTTGAACATAGCGCCATCTACAATGAAATTGTGAGCTCGCAACTTGAGGAGGAACCGGCATGAGTTTAAAAGATAATGAGAACGAAGTGGTAGAAAAACGGGCACGTACCGATTGGGACGTGCTTAAACGACTTCTTAATTATTTGCGTGGCGAGGGGCTGATACTGGGTACTGTCTTGGTGATGTTAGTCCTCCAAGCGGTTGGCGCAGCCGCTGCGCCTGCACTCACCGGCCGGGCGGTTGACCAGTTTATCACCGTTGGGGATCGGGGTGGATTGGCTCAAACGGTGCTGATGCTAGGCGGTGTTTATTTGCTAAGCTACGTCGGGTTTATGGGTAATATCTATTTTATGAGCATGGTATCGCAGCGATTGCTCAAGTCGCTGCGCAGTGACATTTTTGAGCATGTGCAAAAGCTTTCAATCGGTTACTTTTTCAAGCATGGGGCCGGAGACTTGATGAGCCGCTTGGTCAACGACACAGGTGCGATTGGGAACTTGATGGGGCAACAGCTCATCCAATCGCTTGGCTCCGCTTTTGGTCTGATTGCGGTGCTCGTGGCGATGTTTGCCCAGAATGCCCAATTGGCTCTCGTGACGATCACCATCTTGCCCCTGATGGTTGTGACCACGTGGTGGTTTTCGTTTCGCTCACGAGCCGCTTTTAAGGAAACGCGTCAAGCGTTAGGGCAGCTCTCAAGTGACCTGGAAGAAAATTTAACAAGTGTGCGTGAAGCGCAATCATTTGCGGTGACGCAAGATGTGATCAACCATTTTCGCCTAGACAACGCGATTAATCGGGATGCTGAAATCAAGGCGGCCGGAATCACAGCTGCATTTGCCCCATTGATGGATGTGTTGTCAACATTGGCAACTGTTTTGGTAGCCGGTTATGGCGGATATCTCGCTATATTTGGAGATGGAACGGTTACGGTTGGGGTTGTGGTGGCTTTTTTAAGCTACGCGCAGCAATTTTTCCGGCCGGTTCAACTGCTGTCCACCTTGTACACCACGGCCCAATCCGCATTTGCGGCCGGAGATCGAGTGTTTGATTTGCTCGACGCAGAGCCTGAAATTGTCGATAAGCAGGGGGCCATAGAAATGCCATCTGCTAATGGGCATGTTCAATTTAAAGATGTGGTATTTGGCTATGACGACTCAAAAATGATTTTAGAAGGGGTGTCGCTAGAGACTCAGCCTGGAGAAATGATCGCTTTTGTGGGAGAGACGGGGGCGGGTAAAAGTACGTTTGTGAATTTGGTCGGCCGCTTTTATGATGTCAACGCCGGTCAGCTTTTAATTGATGGCACAGAGATTCGGGATGTAACCGTGCGGAGTTTGCGCCAGCAGATTGGCGAAGTGCCGCAAAACAGCTTTTTATTTGCGGATACTGTTGCGAACAATCTAAGGTACGGCCGGCAGGATGCGACATTGGATGAAGTTATAGCGGCGGCTCAAGCGGCCAAAGCGCACGAATTTATTATGGAATTGGCTGACGGATATGACACTGTCTTAAGCTCTGGAGCTAGCTCGATTAGCCAAGGGCAACGACAGTTGTTGTGTATCGCACGGGCGATTTTGGCTGATCCCCGCATCTTGATTTTAGATGAGGCGACATCGAACATTGACACCCGCACCGAACGACTTGTGCAAGAGGCGATTGATCACCTATTGGAAGGGCGCACGGCGTTTGTGATCGCTCATCGCTTGAGTACGATTCGACATGCAAGCAAAATTATCGTGATTGGCCAAGGTGGCATTGTGGAGCAGGGGAACCATGATGAGTTATTGGCGGCCGATGGGTATTATGCAGGTTTAATTAAGGCGCAGGAATTAGATTAAAAGGGAACCCTATGTCAAGGCTCCCCCGCGACAATAGGATATGGTTGCGATTGTAATAAACTTTTTTAAGAAGGTGTCAGATCGCATATAACTCTAAAAATAGTTAGGCAAAAATAAATGAGGAATTTTAAATGTTAGATGTCCAAAAAGTGAGGACTGATTTTCCGGTACTAAATGTAATGGCACATCAGGATGTGCCGTTAGTGTATCTCGATAGTGCCGCTTCATCTCAAAAACCAATTCAAGTCATAGAGGCGATGAATGACTACTATAGGTCGTATAACGCCAACGTCCACCGGGGTATTCATAAGCTGAGCGAGCAGGCCACCGCCGCTTACGAGGATGCTCGCAAAAAAGTACAAGCATTTATCAATGCACCCTCATCTGATGAAATTATTTTTGTCAGCAATGCGACGGAAGGGTTTAACCTGCTGGCATATAGTTGGGGGCGAGCTAATTTGAAACCGGGTGATGAAGTTCTGATTACAGCGATGGAGCACCATGCGAATATTGTGCCATGGCAGATAATTTGTGAGCAAACTGGTGCAACCCTGAAGCATGTTCCGTTTACAGATGAGGGGAAGCTCGATATGAATGCGCTCAACGAGCTGCTGACAGAAAAGACGAAGATGTTTTCGTTTACGGCCGCGTCTAACGTGTTTGGCACAATTAATCCAGTTAAAGAGCTAGTGGCTAAGGCGCACGCAGTGGGCGCATTGGCGGCTATAGATGGTGCTCAAGCTGTTCCGCATGCCATTGTGGACGTGCAAGATTGGGACTGCGACTTTATGGCTTTTTCGAGTCACAAAATGTGTGGGCCAACTGGAACCGGCGTTCTGTTTGGCAAGCGTGAGCACCTTGAAGCGATGCCACCTTGGATGGGGGGTGGTGATATGATCCGGCGTGTGACGCTCGAAAAATCAACCTATAACGATCTACCCTATAAGTTTGAAGCTGGGACTCCCGCTATTGCTGAAGGGATAGGCTTAGGGGCCGCTATAGACTATCTAAACGCTTTGGGAATGGATAATGTGCATGCTCATGAGCAAATGATTACCAGCTATGCACTTGAAGCGATGTCAGAAGTACAAGGGTTGCGTGTTTTGGGTCCACAAACTGCGGCCGAACGCGGTGGCCTCGTTGCCTTCACTTTAGATGGATTGCATCCGCATGACATCGCCCAGCTTTTAGATGAAGATGGGATTGCTGTACGAGCTGGGCACCACTGTGCCATGCCATTGCATAAAATCATGAATATTGGGGCAAGTGCCAGAGCCAGTTTTTATGTGCATACGACAACCGAAGAAGTTGATGCATTGGTTACAAGTCTTAATCGAGCGCGAAGCGTGTTTAGACTATAATAGACAGGAACCAGTAGATAAAGAATCAGACATAGATAGTAACCGTTCAGTCCCCCTGTCATTGATACGCATAACTTCGTAGGGGTGAAAGGGGCGGGGCGGTTTTAAGCCCCGAAGAAGAGATTTTCTTCCCGTCCCCTTACACCCCTCTGAACGGTTACCATAGATATATATTTTCAGGGTTAGAAAATTTTCTTAACCCCTATAAATGATTCTTGTCTTTTTTGGAGAAACTTATGAGTAGCAACATGTATCGGGAAATGATTCTCGACTTATTCGAAAACCCTTTAAACCAAGGCGAGCTTGACCCACATACATTTAGCCATGAAGAAGATAACCCGCTGTGCGGTGATGTTGTCCGAATTGATGTGCTGTTAGATGATGACCAGCGTATTAAAGAAATCGCTTGGTCTGGAGATGGTTGTGCCATCAGCATGGCTTCTGCATCTTTGATGACCGATCACGTTAAAGGGATGACCTTAGATGAAGTCATGGCTCTTGATGGTCAAGATGCTGTTGATCTTTTGGGTGTCAGTAATTTAAGTATGGGGCGAATCAAGTGCGCAACCCTTTCTATTAAAGTGTTAAAAGCTGGGGCGTTTAGTCTCCAAGCAAAAAATAATTAAATTATGGCTGAATTTGTAAAAGTTGGAACGATTGCTGATATCGCCCCAGGAAAACCTCTGGTGCATGATTTTGATTACGACACAGTTGTAATTTTTCAAGTAGATAATGCTTATTATTGTCTAGAAGATATTTGTTCTCATCAAGAGGTTGAGCTTTCTGGCGGCCGGGTTGAGTGTAATGCTGCGACTGATGTATGCCGGGTTGAGTGTCCCAAACATGGATCATGGTTTGATCTTAAAACGGGGGAAGCTTTGAATATGCCAGCTGTTTCTCCAGTAAAGACGTTTGCGGTCAAGCTTGATGGCGACGACATTTTGGTTGAAGAACCTGCTTCTTGGTAAAGGGCCAATGGCACAAGGAAATGATTAACCAAGAGAGATTGATACCGATATGTTTTGGAACATAATCATCTATATTGGCATAACCATCGTTCGCTTCCCTTTGATGATAAGTTACAGAGTTTTTGGCAAGGATAATCTTCCGGCCGAAGGACCTTTTATTATCGTCGTGAACCACAGCAGTGTGATGGATACAGGGCTTACATTTTTTGTTGCGCCATGGTATCAGCGAATTTTTTTCGCAGCTAAAACTTGGGAAAAGACATTTTTTCTGGGCTGGGGGATGAAGAAAGGGGGCGCGATTTACATCAATCGTGGAAATGTTGATCGGAAGGCGATGGGTGAGGCGCTGAGTGCGATTAAGCAAGGCAAAATATTTGGGATGGCGCCTGAAGGGACACGTAGTTCTGACGGCCGATTGGCAAAAGGGCGGGATGGGGCTGTTTATCTGGCGACAAAATCAGGTGCGCCTGTGATTCCCGTTGGCATTGTTAACGCAAATAAATGGCGTGATAATATCCGTCGGCTTCGGTGGACCCATCTTGAGGCCCATGTTGGTAAGCCGCTTGTTATGCCTGAATTAGACCGCCCAATTCGCAGCCGCGACCTACCTGCTTATACACACTACGTGATGGTTCATATCGCCCATCAATTGCCTGAATACTATTGGGGTGTGTATGCTAATAGCCCTGCTTTGCAGGCGTTACAACAGGGTGTTGACCCTTGGCCACATTGTTTAATCGCCGAAAATGTTTTAAGCGAAGCTAGCGATGGATAAACGAATTCGTTATGCCACAACCGATCATTTGTAATTTTAATCAATTTCCATTCAACTAATGTAAGCGACTGTTGTATTTCAGTGATTGGAATATTAAAATACCGAGCTGGCTCATTTTAATTGAGTCATTTTTTTTATTAGTTTAAGTAGCGTACGAATTAAGTCAATTAATAGACAGGAAAGATATAGATATGCCTTTGTACACATACCGTTGCAAAGAATGCGAACATCAATTTGACATCCGGCAGTCTTTTAGCGAGGATTCGCTTACTGATTGCCCCAATTGTGAACATCCAGCCCTGCGTAAAGTTATTAACCAAGTTGGTGTTGTTTTTCGTGGCAAAGGATTTTATGTCAACGATAGTAAAAGCAATAATCCAGCAGCACCTGGTGGTAAGCCAAAGCCGGATGGTAATGGTAGCGAAAATGCCGGAAATGAAAAAAGTTCGTCTTCATCTGAAGGTGATGGTTCAAATGCAAAGGACTCATCTTCATCTGATTCTGGCGGCTCAGATGGAAAGAGCACACAACCTACAAAAGGCGAAAGTAGTACTGCAAAATCTGAACCCAAACCGGCCGCGAGTAACAAAAGCGCTAAAAATTAACGTCTAGTTTCTAATATCAAAACCTTTAAACGAGACTATCTTTATTCAAGAATGAACGAAGATAGTCTCGTTTTTGTTTCTATGTAAATAGGTGATTAAAATCTCTAGTAAGAACTTTTGATATTTACCTGCTTATGGGACATCGATTCTATAAGCTTCAGACCTCCAATCTTATGATTCATACTCACCGTCCCCCTTCCGAAGTGATGAAACTTTCTCGTTTGGGGGCGTTTCATCAAACACGACTCAGTTTTGTACGTTCGTTATTACGTAAGGTGATGCGCGAGCAGTGGCAAATTGCACGCACCCTTTGGGATTTAGACAAAGA
>JBLIMP010000228.1:0-7616 GCA_047638855.1 Cellvibrionaceae bacterium
TATGAGTCAAATAAATTAAACTGAAGTTAGGATAATGTGCTGTTTTGTTTAAACAGACTTGATCTTGGTTTTTTAGGTTAAAATATCGCTTAGGCTTGAATGTTTAATTGACCCCAGTTTATACAATTTCAATCCATATCAATAAATTAATTCACCAAATGTAACATGATCGAAATCATCACTGGTTTTTTCCAAAACAGCGGCCAGAACAACGCTCTTGATGAATGTGTTTTAGCCGGCCGAATTGACACAGCCGGAGGGCTTGAATTAGACCTTGCAGTTTTATCTGAATTAATCACCTCCGAAGGCAAGCACCTGCAACTACCTCAGCTGGCAGTTGATTCTATTATTGCCTACATTCAACAAAGCCCAGACAAAAACGTTGCGGCCGTTCTATATCGTGCCGCCCAGCATGCCAATCAAATTGTTCATCGGGAAACAAAGGATAAGCAATCGGATGTAGCGTGCTCGCTTATTGTTGCGGCCGTGCATAATGGACAGACACTATACATTGCAAATATCGGCGGTAGCCGAGCCTACTTGGTTCGCAAGACAAAAATTACTCAGCTAACGATTGAACACACATTTGCGAGAATGATGCCAGTTCAAGGGAAAATAGGCTTAGAGGCAGCTTTTTCATCAAAAGAGGCCGGCAATCTTGTTTTATCAGTTGGCCCAAAAGATCAGGTTCCAATCGATATAGGCTTTCACTCCTTTGATACGTTTGATAAAGATTCTTATCTTTCAGCTCAAGATAGAGGAAGGCAAGGTCTTCCTCTAGAACCCGGTGACGCGATTGTATTAACAGCAAATTTTCTAAATCTATTAGATGAATCTGTTATTACCCCTCAGGCTATCTTTGAGATTCTATCTGACAATACTGGGGATGATGCCGCTGAGGCTATTGCCTTTTCCGCTGAAAAAAAACAACCTGGGCTTGTACCTGCAGTTGCTTTATTACAAACAGATGCTTTACCTTTAGCGCCAGCTGACAACCTTAAACCGATAGGAATATTAAGTCGCCCGGCCTTTATCATTAGCAGTATTGCCGTTCTTATCTTTCTATTCTGCAGCATCATACTCTTTCTGGGCCTCAGATATATGCAACTAACCGGATAGAACCAATCGGTCATTCAATCTATTTTATAAACCGATTGCTTTTAAAGATTTGGAAACAGATTTACAAACGTCTTGAGTCATTTTAAGTAGCGGCTCATTCCCTTTCTTATGATCAGGTTTGAGATAAAGTTAGCCAACTTATGACCTCTTTAAAGACCTCCCCTGTGAAAGATCATATCCTGGCTATTGACAATGGGACTCAAAGCATACGAGCTATTCTGTTCGATCCACAAGGCGATATCGTTGCCAAAAGTCAACTGATATTCAAACCCTATATCGCTTTACAGCCTGGCTGGGCAGAACAAGACCCCGACTATTTTTGGGAGCAATTGGCGGCCGTTTGCCAGCAACTTTGGCAACATCCTAAAGCAGATAAAAAACGTATTGCGGCCGTCGCTCTGACCACACAACGGGGGACAGTTATCAACGTGGATGCAAAGGGTAAACCATTGCGTTCTGCCATCACTTGGATGGATAACAGGCGCACAAAAGCCAAGCCTAATCTAAGTCTGAAATGGCGTGCCGCATTTGCTTTAATCGGCTTGACCGAAACGATTAATTATTTTACGGCCGAGGCTGAAGCGGTCTGGATTGCGACCCATCAACCAGAAATAATGCGGAAAACGCACAAATATCTACTTTTGTCCGGCTATCTTACCTACAAGCTATGCGGCCGGTTTGTCGATTCATCAGCTTGTCAGGTTGGCTATATCCCATTTGACTACAAACGTTTTAGCTGGGCAAAAGCAAGCGATTGGAAATGGGAGATATTAGATGAGCTACATTTAGAACACCTGCCAGACCTCGTCCCGCCGGGTAGCCAAATGGGAGAAATCACGGCCGAAGCATCAGCCCAAACTGGCATTCCGACCGGGCTACCCTTGATTGCGGCGGCGGCCGACAAAGCGTGTGAATCATTGGGTAGTGGCGCACTCACCCCCGATGTGGCGAGTCTTAGTTTTGGCACAACAACTACCATCAACACGACTCAATCCCGTTATATCGAACCGATCCCACTTGTGCCACCATATCCAGCGGCCGTACCAAATCGTTATAGCTTAGAAGTCAGTGTTTACCGAGGGTTTTGGATGGTAAGTTGGTTCAAAGAAGAGTTTGCTCACCTAGAAAAAACATTAGCGGCCGAAAAAAGAATTGCGGTCGAAGCTTTGTTCGAAGAGCTAATCCACGATATTCCGGCCGGGTCATTGGGATTAATGTTGCAACCATACTGGGCACCAGGGCTCAAAGTTCCCGGCCCTGAGGCCAAAGGGGCGATTATCGGCTGGGGCGATGCCCATACCCGGGCGCACATGTATCGGGCAATTTTAGAAGGATTGGTGTATGCGTTACGAGAAGGGGGCGAAAGGATTGAGAAGCGCAGCAGGCAGCCAATAAAATCGCTGCTCATTTCGGGTGGCGGATCACAAAGCGATACAGCGATGCAAATTGCGGCCGATGTGTTTGGCAAACCGGCCGTACGCCCGCACCTTTTTGAAACTTCAGCACTAGGTGCAGCTATAGACGGAGCGGTAGGCGTGGGGCTATACAGTGACTTTGACAGTGCGGTGCAGGCAATGACCCGGCCGGGGAAAACATTCGAGCCGATCAGCCAAAACCATCAGATCTACGATGAGCTTTACACAAGGGTGTACAAGAAAATGTATGCCAAGCTCCAACATTTTTACAAAGAAATTCGGGATATTACAGGCTACCCAAACTGAGTAAATAAAAGACAGGTCGATCTGGGGAAACCGGCCTGCCTAAAATAGTTAAGCAAGTTTACTTCTCGATAATATCGACTCGTAAAATCGTGTCACCCGGCTGACGCGAGCTAGGATCTCGCTCATCGATAGACGCAAATGATTCTTCTCCATCAATCATTTCGCCAAAAATAGTGTGGCGGTTGTCTAGATGGGGTGTCGCAACATGGGTAATAAAAAACTGGCTTCCATTGGTTCCAGGGCCTGCATTTGCCATCGCCAGTAAGCCGCGTTTGCTGAAACGAAGCGTTGGAACAAACTCATCTTGAAAACGATAGCCTGGGCCACCTCGGCCGCTGCCAGATGGGTCGCCACCTTGAACCATGAAGTTCGGAATCACCCGATGGAACATGGTGCCATCGTAAAAACCTTGAGTCGCCAAAAAGACGAAGTTATTCACAGTCACCGGGGCGTTTGAGGTATAAAGTTGAAACGTCATATCCCCTTTTGAAGTACGAACAATCGCTTGATAGCTCTTGTCGTCTTTGAGCATGTTCTCAGGGGCAGAGCTGTAGTGTCCATCTCGCGCAGATGGGTCCATATCGGCCAACGGCCGGTCACCGGTCATGATGTTATCGTTTGACATAAAAGTTCCTTTTTTAGTTTATTTGTGAGTTAGCTAAGTTTTAAATTTATGAGTCTGCTAACTAACTTAATTTTCGTAAATATCGACTCGAATCAGTTGGGCTGGCGAACCAGCTTGACCTGAAATCGGGATTGCACCAAGTGTATCATCACCTGAAATCAATTCGCCAAAAATCGTATGTGCGCCAGTCAGCCAGTCGGTTGGCACATGGGTAATAAAGAACTGACTGCCATTGGTGGCTGGGCCAGAATTTGCCATTGCTAACAGACCTCGTTGGTCAAATTGTAAAGATGAGTCAAACTCATCTTCAAAATTATAACCAGGGCCACCAGAGCCAATCCCGGCCGGGTCTCCACCTTGTACCATAAAGTTTTCGAGGACTCGATGGAAAATAAGGTCGTCATAAAAACCTTGGTTGGCTAAAAAGACGAAGTTATTAACAGTGATGGGTGCTTTATCAGCAAACAACTGAATCAACATCTCCCCTTGATCCGTCACGAGAATTGCTTGATAGCTTTTTGACGGGTCGATTGTCATTTCTGGCGGGGCGGAATAATAGCCATTGCGCTCGATTGGGCTAATCTCAGCCAACGGCCGCTCTGTCACCATCAATGTGCCTGTTGGGTCAGCCTGAGGCACGCTCACTTCATCAACTGGCACTGTTTCATCAACCGTATCAGCCACTGTCCCCGTTTCCACGCTGCCTAAATCACTCTCGACAGCGGCCGGTTCCGGCTCAGGCTGAGTGGTATTGATATATTGAACTAAGAAAAACAGCCCAAAGCCAACGACAGAAAGGGCAACCAAACCAATGGCCCCATTTCTAACTAAGGATTTAAGTCTAGCTACTCTCTGGTTAGCCTGAGATTCAGCAGCTTTTTTTGATGCAAAACTTTTATTTTTATCTTTTCTTTTAGCCATTTTAAATTTGAGAATTATTGAGTGTGAATATTATTGACAAATTGCGAGAACAAAATTGTTTCGCTTGTACCGATCTTACTGTTTAGCCCGCCAGCGTTCAAGTGAAATTATACCGCTGATACAAAGGACAGCGATCAGCCCGCCTATCATGTATCCTTCAAGAATCGACGCCTGTGTGATAAAGACGGCGACCATCCCCAGCATGCCTGAAAACAAGTAAAGAATCAGCACCGCTTCACGTTGAGAAAAACCCAATTCGACTAGTCGGTGACTCGTGTGGTCCTTTCCAGCTGTCGTAAATGGGTTGACCCCTCGCCGTAAACGAGAGACGCTGATTAAACCCAGATCAAAGAGTGTGACGCCCAAGACAAACAAGGGGACCATCCATGTCACAAAGTTACTGTTTTTTGGGAAATTGACTTCTAAGGTAAGTACTGCTAATAAAAAGCCAAGAAACAATGAGCCTGCATCGCCCATAAAAATTTTGGCTGGTTTAAAATTATGCCGCAAAAACCCAAGGCATGACCCAAATACGGCCGCAGCCAAACCTGCCACCAAAAACTGCTCATTAATCGCCCCAAGCAATGTAATAAAAGCGGCTTGCACCCCTGCAATACCCGCACAAGCCCCATCCATATTATCGAGAAAGTTGGTCGCATTGCTGATTACAATGACCCACACAAAGGTAAAGATTACATTGAGCCAACTAGGGACCGGCAGAGATACCATCACCCCAAACCAGATGAGAACCGTGACCGCCAAACATTGTCCTGCAAGCTTTACCGGAGCTGACATGCCCCCCATGCGGTCATCGATCAGCCCTACGGCTGAAATGATCCCCATGCCAAGCAAAATGCCGATCACCGGCCGAGTAAGCGAATAGAATTCAAACGTGACGAAGATCAGCAAAAAAGCAACGATTGCCCCGCCGAAAATCGCCACGCCACCCATTAAGGGCATCGGTTCTTTGTGCATCTTTCGCGACTCTGGCGCATCGACAAAGCCGATCTTGATTGCGAATTGTCGCAAAGGTAATGTTCCAAGAAGCGAGAGACCAAAAGCGATTAAAAAAGTTGCAATGATAAGAGCCATATCGTGGTTAGTTATTTGCTAAGAAATTAGAGATGCTTATTAGGTCGTGCTGACATTTCTATCAAGCATTTTTAATTTGCACCACTTGTGACTTGAATTCAGGAGCTTTGAAAAGCCAACAGACCTTAATTGAGTTGAGCTATAAATTCTTCGATTTGAGAGGCCGTATCGGCCGGGGCAATCGCCAGAGCGGCTTCTGCGGTAGCTCTGGCAAGATCTGTATCGCCGTTTTCATTGTGCGCAACAGCGGCCGAAAATTGAAGTCGCCATTCAGGGTACTGATCAGTTGGGGCTTCTAAAGCTCGACTATAGGCTGTGATTGCGGCATCTAGCCCACCTAATTGTTGCAAACGCACGGCCCCTTCAGCCCAACGTTGGGTCTGTTTCTCTTGATTTGATTCAAGCTCAGTTCCCGCTTCCAACGCTTTTAATATCTGCGGATAGAAAACCTCACGAGCCTTACCCTCTTCGCGTAGCGCACATTGTACTAACGCTTCTGCCAATTGGTACTGAGTTTCAGAGTAAAGAGGGTCTGCTTGGGTTGACTCACGATAAATCTCTAATGTCGAGACACAGTCTTGAGTAAAAGCTAAATTCATTCGGGCATATTCATTGCGAATCGTTGAGTTCTGCGGGCTTAACGCGATAGAGGCTTGATAGTAGCGGGTCGCATTACTAACTTTCTCATTCCGTGAAGCTGCATTTTCAGTTTCTAATGAGGCCCAACGAGAGTTTAGACGGGCTAAGTTGGCTGTATGATCCGTATTGAGCGGGTTAATATCCTGAGCAGTAAACAGAGATTGTTCGGCCGTGGATAAGATATTGTCGCGAGCGTCCCCTTCTAAATAAGCAGATTTTTCTAAATAGGCACGTCCTAACCACAAATAGTAAAAGTCTTCACGGGGTGCCATTTCTATAGCACGTTCGTAAATAGCGATCGAATTATCCCATAGTTGAGAGGCGACTTCCGGGTTATCACGTTGTTGGGCCGCTTGGTTATCCCAAGGTTTACCACGCTTATAGATGATGTCTGCTTGAATAATACGAAGATTCGATACGCTGACTAGGTAAAATCCAAAAGGCAATAAAATGACCAAAGCAAGAAAAGCTGGGGGGAACCCGGCATTGAGGCGACTGACCAGTGAATCTCTGCTGGCGAATAGCGCCAACACAATCATGGAGAAAAAGACAAAGACATAGAAAAGCCCTAATATCGTTGAAAATTGATCAGCCTCGGCCACCCGCCGTAACGTTTCGATTGTGTTGGGACCCACGCCGGCCGGGGTGATAAACCCTTGCCGTAAACGCGATGCATGCATAAATTGGTATAGCAAGCCGATACCAAGCGACCCGACTGACACGAGCAAAGCTGGAGCGGTTAGTGTCGCGATAGATTTACTCCAGAAAAGGGTTAAGAGCAAGATTCCGGCCGCCATCGTGATTAGACCCAGCCAAACGGCAATGCTTTCACCTGTCAGCATCATGGGTAAGGAAAGACCGATGCCAGCTAAGCCTACGGCCGCCGCTAACTGCGGGCCGTTTTCACCTGTGCCAAGCAAGCGTGCACCGGCCAATCCGGTGATCAAAGCGCCTACCGGAGCTAAGGTGATGTAGCCGATACGTTCCATGTTGGACAGGTTTTGCACGTTGAAGAAGAAGCCGTAGGTGAACAGGCCCACAAAAACAACACATAGTCCCACCAACAAATATCCCGCAATTTGTTCGCGTTTGGCATTCCGGTTTGAGACATTTGCTATGGTGTATAGACCATTCTTTGCCATTTCACTCAAAGCGATCAGTGTGCCTAAAACCCAGCTCATCATCATGATCAAAAAGATATAGGGTGAAGCAGAAAAGTTTTCCCGCGCATTGACAAACATCGACTGCTGGAAAATGTCCCATGCAGA
The DNA here is from genome assembly GCA_047638855.1 of Cellvibrionaceae bacterium. GTDB lineage: Bacteria > Chloroflexota > Anaerolineae > Promineifilales > Promineifilaceae > WTJY01. The sequence goes on from JBLIMP010000228.1 coordinate 7,386, forward strand.
AGGGATATCAGCCAATGTCTGAATTTGTTGATCGGGGCGAGGGGTGAAAACCGTATAGTTAAAGGCCATCACCGCAAGCATTAGGGCCAAAACAAACACCCAGATCATGGATGGGCGCACCCAATCAGCAACGGGAACAGCCCGGCCAGATGATGATCTAGAAGAGGGTCGAGGCGATGCAGAACGTCCTTTACGCCCTTTGCCTTTTTTCTTTTTCGTGCTTATCTCTGG
>JBLIMP010000229.1:0-7603 GCA_047638855.1 Cellvibrionaceae bacterium
TCTGTTCTCACTCCTCTCCTCCAGGGGGTGGTGTGCATGGGATGTGTGGTTTTCATGCGGCCCGCAGTGTGCTCCGAGTATTGCGCTAAGCGCCACGGCCGGGGGAATACCTTGACTCTTGGTTTCTATAAATTAAGGTAATTATTCAGCATCTCGTAGGGGTCGACGCCGTCGGTGTGTCATTTCGCTCGAAGAACTCAAGCTCCTCCATTCCGACGGCGTCGACCCGTACAGTGAAAAATTCCACCTGCTGAATAATTACAAATTAAGAACATATTGATTGGTGTATGCAGATTAGTATATCAATACCGGGCTGTCGGATTCAATTTGCTATTAGGAATTAGAAAAATTATCCAAATGCTCTGATTGACTGAAAACGCGTATCAACTGATATGTACAACTCATCCCCTCCGGTCATTGTGTGAATATCTTACGATTAGCCTATGCCCACTTTCCACAAAAAGTGAACCCCCCTATAATCTCCAGGCTAGATTCTGGCTAAATAATTTGTAGAGAAAAATGGAAAACATCATGGAACATCAAATGAAACTATCGGTTATTATGCCGGTTTATAACGAAGTAAATACCCTAAAAGAGGTTGTAGAAGCGGTGATTGCAACCGGCAGAGCCTATGAGCTGTTAATTGTAGATGATGGATCAACCGATGGTACGCGCGAACTTTACCCTGAAATCGAGAAAGCCCATTCTTCAATCCGTGTGATTTTACAAGCGAAAAACGCCGGTAAAGGGGCTGCATTACGCACTGGGTTTGATCAGGCAACAGGGGATATTGTCATTATTCAGGATGCCGATTTAGAGTATGATCCTCGCGATTATGCGGCGATTTTGCAGCCGATTGAAGAAGGCAAAGCGGATGTCGTGTATGGCTCCCGTTTCCGTGGTGGACCAACCAAGACGATGTTTTTCTTGAACATGATCGGGAATAAATTTATTACGTTAACAGCTAATATTTTGTACAACACGATTCTGACCGATATTGAAACTTGCTATAAAGCATTTAAACGTGAGGTGATTCAAGGGATTCCATTGCGCTCAAAGGGGTTTGATTTTGAAGCAGAGGTGACTGCAAAAGTCTTGAAGCGTGGGTATCGAATTTGGGAAGTACCAATTTCATATAACGGCCGGGAATATGACGAAGGTAAGAAAATTCGGCCGTTCAGAGATGGGCCAATCGCGATTTGGTGCCTGATCAAATATAAATTTGTGGAATAGTTTGGAAATCAAAAATCAGAACTTGAAAGATTCGCTGAATTCTAGATGGTTTGCGTGGGGTCTACTTTTTATAACAGTAATGGGCGTCTACATGCGGTTCCCGGGTTTGTTTGCCAACAGATTTTCGGCCGACGAAGCCCTTTTCGGAATGTGGGCACGTTATATCACCACCTGGCGTGACCCATTCTTGCTCAATGTGCCTACACCCGTTGACAAACCCCCTCTCCTTTTTTATCTACAAGCCCTTTTTTATCCACTGCAAGGGCCGGTTGAATGGGCGGCTAGATTGCCTAACTTTTTTGCCAGCATAGTGTTGATTCCACTCGTCGGCCGAATGGCATTCCAAATGACGAACAAGAATCAAAAACGAGCCTGGTTGGCGGCCGCAATCGTCGCTTTCTCTCCCGTGGCTATTCAATTTTCAGCCACAGCTTTTACCGACCCCCTCCTCACATTTTTTGTGACCGTTGCTTTGTGGTGTGCCATTCGGCCTCAAAAATCATCATCTTTGATTTATTCCTCTGGCCTGTGGTTGGGCATTGCCTTGTTGGTTAAATATCAGGCGGTTTTGTTTTTGCCCCTTGTTTGGCTATTTGAATGGGGAAAATTTGCCCCCAATCGTCTCAATCAGATCTCACAGATCCGACAAATCCCCAAAAAAGATATCACCCGCTGGTTGCTCCATTTTACAGGGTGCATCGGTCTGCTTTTGTTATGGGATGCCTTGTCTGGCGGTGGAATTGATCTCGTTTCTCAGCAAACTTCTGCATACGGCGGCTTTAGTTTCATTCCACTGGCCCTGTTTTTGCCCCGCTTTTGGGCTTGGATGAAGCTATTTTTATACGTGCCCGGTTGGGGTTTTGCTTTGATCTGTGCTTTAAGTTTTATTATTTTTTTTGATTGGAAACGCAAGTGTGATTTAGGATATTTTAGTCGGATCATCGTATTTGTTTTCTCCTACATGTTGCTGCATATCATGCTTCAATCCCTTTTGGAGCCACGCTACGCTTTGCCCCTTGTGCCGATTTTTGCTCTTGGCGTTGCCAACTTGCCATTGCGTAGACCCGAATGGCTTTCAAAACCGGCTTGGGCTTGGATAAGGACTGACGATGATATAAAACAGGGGATACAGCTTCTCATTGTTGTGGTTGTGTGCGCCATATTTCTGGTTCAAGCGATGCCCGCCCGTATGGGCAACTACCCTGTGGGGGGGCGGCCGGGGAACGACGAGGGTGCGGCCGCTATTGCACAAACCATCCTTGAACAGCCGTATGGAACGGTGCTTTATGACCATTGGTATAGCTGGCACTGGCGCTACCACTTTTTCTATAAAGGGGTTTATGTGGAGTGGTTTGACCAGACAGAAGAGTTACTCGAAAATTTAGAAGCATTCTATGATCCGGCCGCAGAAGACAAACGCTATTTGGCTTTGCGCGTCGATGACCGATTTGCTGAAGAGATTGTGTCTGCACTGGATGCGGCGGGGTATCGTCTGGAACCGGTGGCACATGAGGGTAGAATTGAGCTATATGTCATCAGCCAAACAAAATAGTCAGTCATCAATGATCGGCCGTCAGGCGGTTGCTTTCGCTCCCTACCTGTTTTTGGCGGGGCTGGTTGTCCTTTTTTTTAACCGGATGGTGTTTACCGACCTGATTTTGGCCCGGGGAGACACCTTTCTCTATTTTTACCCTTATTGGCAAGTGGCGGCCGAGGCCTTGCGAGCAGGCCATATTCCGTTTTGGAACCCACATATCTTTATGGGTGCGCCGTTTATGGCCAATAGCCAAGTGGGTCTGTTTTACCCACCAAACTGGTTTTTTTGGTTGGCCGCTGACCCGCCGCAAGCGGTTAAACTGGCGATTGTGAGCCATCTGATAATTGGCGCATGGGGGATGTTCCGGCTGGCCTACAAACGGCTGAACCTTTCGATTCCGGCCGCACTGCTATCCGCTATCTTGTTTGCGCTGGGAGGCTATCTAACGGCCCAAGTTGAACATGTGAACCAGTTGGAAGGGTTAGTCTGGTTGCCGTGGTTGCTTTTAATCGTGGCAAAAACCGCTCGGGTCGAAGGGGGCGAGGTATATTTTTTGCCTTCGGAGCCACATCGATTCCGCCCCCTTCGACCCCTACGATTTCTAGCCGGTTCTCAAAATGGGTTGATTTCATTGGCGATTTTATTCAGCCTTCAGATTTTGGCCGGACATACCCAAACTGTTTTCCTGTCAGGGGCCGCATGTGGAATATGGCTATTGGCCGATGCTTTTAGGCCGGACCAGACATGGAAAGATCGGCTATTGCCGTTCGGCCGATTGGCCGCTGGTGCGATACTCGCCCTGCTTTTGTCAGCTATTCAATTGGTTCCCACGTATGAACTTTCCCAACTTTCAAGCCGCCAAGGGGGCTTAACCACGGCCGAAGTTTTGTCGTTTTCATGGCATCCACTATTGGCAACCCAAAGCCTGTTGCCAACAGTTGGCCAATCTGGCTTTACTGAATACATCGCCTTTGTACCGGTTACCGCCCTGCTTTTAGCCGTTTGGCTGTTTACAACCATTTGGCAAGATAATTGGCGCAAGCTATTAACCCATCCAGCCGTCGGGCCGTCGCTCCTTGTTGGGATTGGGCTATTTCTAGCGTTGGGCCGTTTTAATTTGATTGGCTGGTACTATTCCCGCTTGCCAGGGTTTGATCTGTTCCGTGTACCAGCCCGCTGGTTGATTTTATACGCAGTTGGGATCGCATTGCTGGCCGGTTTGGGGTTAGACCGTTTGGGCGACACCCGAAATAGAGCCAGCGGCCGCAAGCAGATGGTTTGGGCCATTGCCGGCTATGCTTTGCTACTGCTTTGGAATCCTGCTTCAGTCTATTTGGGTCGATTTGTGCCCGTTGGCCCCGAAGCTTCGCTTGAACTGCTCAATGGGGCATCATTGATTTTCTTGACGATTGAACTCATCTTTTTCGTGTTTGTCTGTTTGTGGGTGTATGAGCGAAAAGAAAAAGGTAAAGAGAACCCATCTGCCCCAAAGTGGCTGTTGATTGGGGGTGCAACTGTGATGCTGTTTGTCAGCTCTCGTACGCTTCCCTATAACCGTTTAACAACGCCAGAAGCGTATAGCGATTTGCGCCCGGCCGGATTGCGTCTGCAAGCTGATGCTCAAAATCAAAAGGTGCCAGATCGCTTCCTAAGCTTGTCAGACATCTTTTTTGAACCTGGAGACCAGGCGGAGATCAACACAATTTACGATGGCATTTTGTCTGAGCAAGCGCTGTACGACTACACCATCAGCATTAAACTAAAAGAAATTGTGTCGCCCAACTTCCCAATGGTGTACGGGCTGGCTTCACTGGACGGCTTTGACGGGGGGATTTTGCCGCTCAAAAGCTATAGCAAACTCATGTCCCAAACGATTTTGCCCAACGGCCGGGTGACAACGGACGGCCGTCTGCGCGAATACCTTGAGGTGATTCCCACGGCCGACTGGCTTGATAAGTTCAACGTGCGCTATGTGATTACTGACAAAGTGGGGGATGTGTGGGTCAATGATGTCTTTTTTGATCGTCAACATGTGGTTGCGTTAAATCCGGGCGAGTCGGTCGCTGTTGGCTATTTGCCAAATTTTCCGGCTGATGAGATTCAGCTTTTGGCTGAACGGCCGTTGGGTGAAATTAATATCGTCTGGGCGGATGGGGTTGCAATGGTGCCGGTAGCTGAGTCGGCCGAAACACCTGGCCTTTGGACGGCAAAATTGCCTGAATCGATGGTGCTTGAAGCGGTTGAGATTTTTGCGGCCGATGAACCGGTTGAACTCACGGCGGTGTCACTCGTCAATGTAAAAGAGGGGTGGTTTAAAGCGGTGACTCCTGGGCAATATCGTCTGATCCATTCGGGGGATGTCAAAATTTATGAAAACTTGGACGTATGGCCTCGGGCGGTTTTACTGACTTCGGGTAGTGGTTCGCTAATTCAGGCAGAACGGCTGGCTGGGGATGTTGAGATAGTTGGCTATTCGGCTGAGCAAGTTGTGCTGAATGTAAAAACGGCCGAACCGGCCACACTCGTGCTAACCGATGCGGTTTACCCTGGCTGGATAGCAACGGTGAATGGGGTTGAAGGTGAGATTTTTGCCGCTGATGGGCTGTTGCGTGGGGTTGAAGTGCCAGCGGGTGAGCATGAAGTGGTGTTTGAATTCCGGCCGGCTAGCTTTTGGGTTGGTTTGGCTATTTCGCTGATGGCGGCCATTTTTATTTTAGGAGTTGCTGTGATCACAAACTTAACCGGCCAACAACGGGGAGAAGAGCGTTAGCCCAGCTTCTCTACCGGCCGATTTTCGCCAGAATCTCATCCCCTTCTTCGGCCGTGGCTGGCCTGGGTTGTCCGCCCGGCCGAACAACGGCCGGAATTAGCTCAAACCGGGCCACACCATCCTGATTAAGCCACGCATGCAGCACCATCGTGTCAGGTTCACCATCAATTTCAAAAGCGAAATTGCCCAAACCGTAAGCGATTAATCCGCCGTGATATTCTTCAACTTTTTGTAAAATGTGGGCGTGATGGCCAATCACCAAGGTCGCCCCGGCATCAATTGCACTGCGAGCTTGATCCTGCTGTTCAGGGGTGATAAAGCGCAAATATTCGATGCCGCTGTGTAGTAGCACAATCACGTGATCGACCTGTTGCTTGGCTTGGGCAACATCGGCCGCAATTTCTTCCGGCCTCCCCCAAGCCATCCCTGGCTCCTCGTCAGTCGCCTCCCATTGAGCCACATCATAGCCACTGTTCCCCTCGGGCAACACGTTGGCGTAGGCTAAAAACCCCAGCTTGATCCCGTTGATTTGGATGATAGCGGGAGCACGGGCGGCCGAACTGTTCTCACCCGCTCCGACGGGCAGAATTCCGGCCGTTTGGAGCAGGTTGATCCCATCGAGCAAAGCTTCTGGCCCATAGTCTAGGGCGTGATTATTGGCGAGTGAAACAACGTCAAAACCACCTAGCTTGAGGGCTTCTACCGCTTCTGGCGGAGACTGGAATGTGAATTTTTTGCCTTCGGCCGGTTCGCCCAATTCGCCCAATGCTGATTCAAAATTACCAACGGTGACATCGGCCGGAACAAGCCACGGGGACATTTTCTCAAAAGGATATCCCGGGTTGCCATCGGTGATGATGTCGCCTAAACGACGGCCGAGCATGATGTCGCCGACGGCCGCAAGGTGAATCTCGTATTCGGCCGGTGGTGTTGCGGTGGCTGTGGCCGTGGCTGTGGTCGTAGTTAGAGCGGTTGCTGTCGGTTCAACCGTTGGTGTGGGGCTAGGGGTGGGTGGATTAGACGTGCTGGTTGGCAAAGGGGTTGGGGTGTCTGGGGCTTTTTGCGTGGCTTGATGGGTGGCGGTGGGCAACGGTAAGTCGGTTGCAGTGACCGTATGAGAAACAGTTGCGGGTGCGGTTGGTAAAACGACAGGCGTTTGAGTTTGGCTACAACCCATCAAAAAAAGAAGGGCGGGCAGTACAACGGTGGGCAATTGGGAAAAGTGAGTTAATCGGCGATGCATGGTACGGGGTCTTGATTGAGCAGATATTCAGTTAATGAAATGTTGTTGTCGTGCAAAATTGTGGCGTTTTCAACCCCCACATAGCGATAGTGCCACGGTTCGTAGAAAAAGCCGGTTATTTCTTGTGCTTCGCGTGGATAGCTGAGCGTGAAGCCATATAAATGGCCGTTTTCTAGTAGCCATGCCCCTTCCGGTGTTTTGTAGAAGTAGGTATGGAACTGCAAATTTTCATCAAAGCTGTCGTCGATATAATCGTGTAGGTTCTTAGAGCCGAAATCGACCGTTGTGCCTAATTGATGTTCGCTATGGCCTGGCTGTGCGCTCAGTTCATCAGCCCGCTCTGGCTCTTCGATAAGCCATTTGTTGTAAGCGGTCTGTTGGGTTGCGTAGCTACGATAGCTGGAGATGATTGTGGGTTGTAGACCTAAAGCAAGCATATCATTGATCATTTCGACCAGCGGATCAAGTATTTCAGCTCGCACTTCGGTTGGGTAACCAAGTGTCACTTCGTGGCTTATGTGAGGTGCGATTGGGACTAAGTCGGCCGGTTTGTACGCTTGGCTTAGCCCAAATTTCTGAGTCACGATGACGAGCAGGTCGTCTGAATTTGGAATGCGCTGGTTGCAGGCTTCTTTTGTGGCTGTGGGCGAAGGGGTTGGGGTGTTTGTCGGTGTGGGTGTATAGGTTGGCGAAGGGGTTGCGGTGATTGTAGGAATGGCTGTGGGCGCGGCCGGTGGGGCGATGGTGAAAACGGCAGTGGGTTCTTGCGTCTGTGTGGCTACTAACATAACGGTATTTGTTGGGATCACTTGAACCACTT
>JBLIMP010000230.1:0-7579 GCA_047638855.1 Cellvibrionaceae bacterium
TATGAGTCCTAAAGACAAGTTGATTAATTGAGAGCAACCGACCTCTTCAAAATTTTAATCGCTAAATCTAAATTATGAAAAATAATAGGCAACGATTCATAATCATTAGCTTCTGGTAACTAATGATCATAGAGTTGGGTCATACGAATATTTCCTTCTTAGAACTTCCTTCTTAGAAATAGAAAGTGAACTTTAATGGGTACAGAAGATGCAGATCAATCACCAGCAACGGAACTACGGTCGATTTGGATATTAGCCACATGTTTTCGGAATTTCTTGACATTGGCCAGTTTAATCTCTTCATAACCACGAATGATGTCTGGGCTTTCAGCGAGGGAAACAGCTCGCTCATAAGTTTCTGCTGAAAGCATTTCAAGTTCATGGTTAAGCATTGATTTGTACTCATTCGGTAGTTGTTGCTCTTCTCTACGAATTTCAGCTTTGCCAAAAATGTCAAACAGGGTGCCACGTAGGAATTTCATTGTTGCTAGCAGACTGAAAAACGGCCGGAACCAGCCCCCTAAGGCGATTTTGTTTTTCATTCCCATAGCTCTCAATAAAGGTGGATGCAGCATGTATTTTACTTTGGCCGTTGAGCCAAACTCTTGTGTAATGGTGTCTGAAAAGGTGCTTTTTAGATGTAAACGGGCAACTTCGTATTCATCTTTATATGCCATGAGCTTAAACAGATAGCGGGCTACCATCTCACTCAACCGGCCGTCACCCATTCCGCTTTCGGCCGTCATCACTTTTGAAACATAGTCCGCATAGTTTTGAGCATATAACTGATTGGTGTGTCCAATCAATTCTGGTATACGGATGGCTAATAGACGGCGCAATTCTCCATCGGCCCCAGTCGAATCTAAAATTCTTTGAGCGTTTTCATCAAGTGTTGGCTTTATCGCTTTGACCGACTTTTCATCAAACAATTGCTCAATTACGTCTGGATTAATTGTTAACATCCGGCCGATTCTAAATGCACGCCGATTGTTTTCGGCCGCTACCCCATTCAGCTGAATCGCATGTTCGATCGCTACAGCTGTAATCGGCATGATCCCAGCTTGATATGCGGCCCCAATCGTCATGATATTCGCCTGCATGTGACTGCCAAACAGCTTTTCGCTCAACCCAATGGCATTAAAATAGACATTGTGTTCGGCCGAAGTCACCATTTCTAAATGATGTCGTAGCGTATCGTTTTGCGGGAACAGGACAGACTTATCCCGCACCATCGTTCCCGTTGGAATTTTGCTGTCAGATACAATCGCGACAGACCGCCCTTTTTTCGCTTTTTTGAGATTTGCCTCAGTCGTACCGCTCAACAGATCAAACACAATGTAAGCGTCTGCCTCACCGGCGCCAATCATGCAAGACATCGGCCGCTTTTCGTCAGTTATCCGGATATGAGAAACAACCGGACCCCCTTTTTGGCTGAGTCCTGTCTGATCAAGCGAATTGACATATTTGCCGTCTATCATTGCGGCCGTCGCCAAAATCTGATTAATTGTCACAACGCCAGTACCACCGATGCCGGTCATATAAACATTTCCTTCAGACGGAGGTAGTTTGCGTGGCTCGGGCAAATTATCAAGTCGCTCTAAAAGTGATGCGGAGATAGGGGTTACTTTTTTAGCTGGAGTATTTGAAGCGGGGATGACCGTGACAAATGCAGGGCAATCTCCTTTCAAACAAGAATAATCTTTGTTGCAGGACGATTGATGGATTTGAGTTTTTCGGCCGAACTCTGTTTCCATCGGGAAAACACTCAAACAATTTGATTTTTCACCGCAATCACCACAACCTTCACACACTTCCTCATTGATCATGATGCGCATGGGTGGCTCTTCCACTAGCCCCCGTTTGCGATCACGCCTTAGCTCTGTTGCACAGGGCTGATCATAGATAAGCGCTGTAATCCCTTCTACGTCACGGAGAACCTCTTGGGCTTCCATTAGCCGGTCACGCTCCCATACCATAACCCCTTCAGCCCAGCGGGTCTTCGCAGAAAACTTCGACGGATCATGTGACACGACGATCGTTTTGACTATCCCCTCAGCTTCCAATGCACGGGTCAACTCTGGCAACGCCATCTCACCATCTGCATGTTGCCCACCGGTCATTGCAACCGCACCGTTGGCTAAAATTTTATAGGTCATACTCGCATTGGATGCCAGCGCCTGCCGGATCGCCATCGAGCCAGAATGGGCCAAAGTGCCATCACCAATATGCTGGAAGATGTGATCGACATTGCTAAATGGCGACGCACCTACCCATTGTGCCCCTTCACCCCCCATCTGAGTCACTCCGGTGACATTGCGATCCATCAATATCGAAAGGGTTGAACAACCAATGCCTCCCCCTTGCAATGACCCTTCAGGCGCAACGGTAGAAGTGTTGTGTGGACAGCCGGAGCAAAAATAAGGGGTACGCGCCGGAATCGCGCCGCTGTTCATATCTAAACTAATTGAAAGCGGCGGGGCAATGATTTCATTTAACCGACCACTAAACGCTTCGGCCGGAATTTTGTTTATTAGTCGTTTGACCAATAGTTCAGCGATCTGATCAGCATCTAGTTCATAGTCGCCCCGAACCAAAAATTCACCGTTCTCGTCTTTTTTACCAACGATAATCGGCCGGTCCGCTTCATTATAGAGGGCTTCTCGAACAAACATTTCTACAAATGACCGTTTTTCTTCAATGACAAAGATTTGCTCCAACCCCTTTGCAAACGTTTTTAGGATCGTCTCTTCAATGGGGTAAAGCATGCCTATTTTTAAAATGCGAATGCCATAGTGATTCAGCTTTTCACCCGTTAACCCTAGTTGGTGCAAGGCTTCCATCACATCATAATAGGTTTTTCCAGCGCAGATTAACCCTATCCAGTCGTCATTAGATTTGGCAATAATTTGATTGACGTTGTTGACGGCCGCAAAGCGGCGAGCTGCTTCAAGTCGTCCTTCGTAGATTTCTCGTTCTTGGTTAAGCGAGTGTGGGGCGAGCAACGCCGGATTTTGAGTGGGTGTCCACGGCCGACCTTGATAAACAAAATTTGGCTTAGTGATCGTAACCGGCCTTAAAACCGATGTCTCAAACGAGTCGGCGACATTGGTTACAAACTTCAACCCAACCCAAGAACCCGAATAACGCGACATTTCAAGCCCGATCCGGCCGTATTCAATGACCTCTTGTACATTTCCAGGATAGAGTACCGGCATTTGAGCATCATATAGCGCTACCTCTGAATGCGATGGGATTGTTGATGATTTCGCAGTTGGGTCATCACCGGCTAAAGCTAGAACGCCACCATATTTGCCCACCCCTGTCGTTTGAGCATGTTTGAAAATATCACCACTACGATCAACCCCTGGCCCCTTTCCATACCAAATGCCCAAAACCCCATCATATTTAGGTTGAGGTAATAAATTGGCGATCTGACTCCCTAACACGGCCGTGGCGGCTAAATCTTCGTTGACACCCGGTATAAAAACGATCTCATGGGCATCGAGCAATTCTTTCTGTTGCTGTAGAAGCAGATCGTATCCCCCCAACGGTGACCCTCTATAGCCGGAAATAAAGGTGGCGGTATTCAACCCAGCCGCTCTATCCGCCTTATACTGATCGATAGGGATGCGGATCAATGCCTGTAGACCAGACAAAATAATAGTTCCCTCTGCTTGAGTGTATTTATTTTCGAGGGAAAAATGGGTGGCCAACTGAGGTTCTTGAGTCATCTGATTTTCTCCGGAAGGGTAATTGTGAATCAAAGGCTAAAAATTAGTGGAGAACTTCTCGGCGATCTTCTCGGCGATCTTCTCGGCGATCTTGTTGGGATGGCCTTAGGTGAATGCTAAGGCCAAGCTCTCGGCAATCATGGCTGGTTTATCAGCACCCTCAATTTCAATCGTGTTTTGTGTTTTGAATAGGTAACGCCCTTCCCCTTTTGGGGTTACCTTCATCAGCACGGCCCGCATTCTTACTCTTGATCCGGCCGGCACAGGGTTTAAGAAGCGAATTTTATCTGCTCCGTAATTCAACACATGTTTGAGGCCACTTGGTAACGTCCCAATTTGGGCCGAAAGCATCGGAACCAATGATAGTGTCAAATATCCGTGAGCAATAGTTGTCCCCAACGGGCTTTCCGCTTTGCATTTTTCAATATCAACATGAATCCACTGATGATCCCCGGTGGCATCAGCAAAAGCATTGATTTGGGCTTGATCAATTGTCACCCAATCTGAAACCCCGACCTCTTTGCCGATAAAGTCAGAAATTGTAGAAAAATTATAGTCACTCATAAAAACCTCCTGATTTGTTTAAACTATACAATAGCTGGGCATTAGCCTTTTCTCTTAAAGTTTAAGTCTATTCTACCCTTTGTATGATTATACGGAATGGGTAAAAATATTGCTTCTTAAAGTTCACAATTTATAATGCCAACCATGCTATATTTTCTTCAGACACCAGTAGATCCACATATTACATCCGGTTATCTTATCTTGGGGTATGGCATCATGTGGCTGATTGCCTTCGTTTATGTCATGTCCTTGTGGACACAACAGCGCAATATGCAGCGAGATATCGAATTAATGAAACGGATACTCTCTGACTCAGACCTCAAAAATGACTGAGCCGTCTCTACCTAAATCAAATCCTCAAAATAACAAGTTAATAGAGCCGAGCAAATCCTCGTGGAATGGATTTATCCAAGCTTCAGGGGTGATACTCGCAGTTTCATACCCGGTTTTGGCTCTGTCAACCGGTTTCAGGGCTGTTTTCAGACTCTTCTTTAAGGAGGGGGTAACTGATTATTGGCCCCCCGCCATGAGTCTTATTGCCGCATTGAGTTATTTGATCGCTACATTTGGGATCGTATACAGAGAAAAATGGGGCAAAAATGCTTGGCGGCTTTCTGTTGGAGTATTGGGCTTTGAAACGCTATGCACGTTGATTGTAGGGACCCTTAGCTTTATAGAACCCGATCTTATAGGCAATACTGTTTGGAGACATTTTGGGGCTGATTATGGCTATTTTCCTCTTTTTCAGCCTTTGTTAGGGTTAGCATGGCTATTTAATAAAGATGTACGTCGCTCATATGGTTTTCCGGTTTGACTTTGCAGCAGGCTAACCAGTTTCCTAACCGGATAATTTCCTTTTTGGCTTTTTCTAGCTCAATATCTGCCCCCTCGACTCGCTGATTTCGCGCCATCTGTTCTAATAATCCACAGGTTTCAGATAAAGTAATAGCTGTTATACAGTCGGCCCCTCCTTTCACTCTAGGTTCGGCCACTCTATGTTCGGCACTTTTGAGTTGAGTAAAGTTTTGAGTTTTGATTGCATCTTCGATTCGAAGCATCTGATTAAGTGAATCTTTGATAAAGGATTCCGTTAGCTCTAATAAAAACTTTTTAGAATCTTCGTATTCCATATCCATCATTTCAGCAAACCTATCGATATTAACAGGCATGGGTTTGATCGATCTGGTGGCTCTGCGAAGATTCATAGCATTATTATCCACTAATAAAATGTTAGTATGATGCCGGTTCGTTATATTCGTATCGAGAAGTTGAGTTTTTGACATGATAATGGCCTGTTGATTAAAAATATGTAAGGTGGTCTATCTGATATATACCCGTTAAAACAAAAGTCTAATCTTGTTTTGCCAATATATAGGAATTTGAGCACAGTAGGAACACAGTTTAATAGTTCTAAAGTAGGTTTGGATTTAGAGTTTATGAAAGGAACCTGATGATTGAATTTGATGTTTTTGCGGTGGTATTAGCGGCCGGTGCCAGTAGTCGTATGGGCACTTCGAAAATGGCCCTTAAGTGGGGAGAATCCACCGTGTTAGAAACGACTCTCGTGCATGTTTCCAATGCCGCTACTTCTGGGGTTTTGCTAGTGACTGGTGGATACCGCGAACTGGTTATAGGACTGCCCGAAGTTGCAAGGACTACAACGGTGCATAACGAAAATTATGAAGCCGGAGAGATGATTTCATCTATAAAATTAGCTCTTAGGTTTTTGCAGCAAGTGAACCAGCCGCCTGGCGGGGTACTGATTTTGCCTGGGGATATGCCTATGGTAACAACTCAATTGATTGATAAGGTTATTTTAGAGTGGTGTCGGGCTCCCGATAAAATAGTGGCACCTGTTTTAGGGAAGCAAAGGGGCCACCCCGTTATTTTCCCGTTTGAGCTTTTTTCTAAATTTGAAGCACTATCAACTGATGCATCCCCGCGTGACTTGATTAAAGCTCATTCACATCGTCTGAAACTATTGCCGATGGATGATCCGGCCATCATTATCGATGTTGATACCCCGGCCGAATATGCAAAATATCGGCCGGGACCTACTATTAACTCATGATACGGATACGCAAATTTTAGCTGCGCCGCGCTTTGATAATTTCAGTCATCACTGACAGCGCGATCTCTTCCGGGTTTTGGGCATTGATGCTTAACCCGATTGGTCCATAAATGCGGCCGATTTGTGCTTGACTGTAGCCAGCTTCTAATAGTCGATCAACTCGCTTTGCATGTGTTTTTCGACTGCCTAATGCGCCTATATAAAATGCTGCTGAATCTAATACTTGATGTAAAGCCGGATCGTCTATTTTCGGATCATGCGTCAGTAATGCGACGGCCGTATTTTCGTTGATTTTGATTTCATCAAAGGCCGCTTTTGGCCATTTTTGAATCAATTTATCAACATTTGGAAAGCGTTCATCATTGCCAAACCCTTTGCGTGGGTCAATAACAATCGTTTGGTAACCTAATATTTTCGCCATTTGAACAAGTGCCACAGCGATATGGACCCCGCCGATCATAATTAATTGGGGGGCTGGTAGAAAGACCTCTATGAAAAGCTCACTGCCATCTGCTAATTCAGTTAACTGGCTCTTTCCAGATTTCATTGTAGCCAGGGCAACTTCGGCCGCTTCAGCATGAAGCTTCCCCGCAACTACTTCATCTTTGTTAGTTACAAACTTGAGCCCGACCAAACTTGGGTTGGCGGAAGATACAATCGTTCCTATTGACCCAAAGCGATCTTGCTTAATAAGATCGCGTGCAGTTGTATAAATATCTAAATCAAGCATTTCAACAAACACTCGAATATTTCCCCCGCAAGCTAGGCCAACTTCCCAAGCAGTTTCATCAGCTATCCCAAATTGAAGCAACTTGCTCTGACGAGTTCCAATCGAGCTGGCCGCTTCATCAAATACAGCTCCTTCGACACATCCGCCACTTACCGAACCAGAAATCTTCCCATCAAGCGTGATTGCCATTTTGCCGCCCGCTTTTCTTGGCGCAGACCCCCATGTTTGGATAACCGTTGCTAGCCCAACAGTTTTGCTTTCGCTCAACCACTTATCAATGTCTTGAATAACTTCTTGCATTTTAACTTCCTAGACTCCATATTGTTGGTAATTTCAGTCGAGATAACACGAGTAATTATAACTAGACTATCGAATTCTCGTTTTGTTACTTGTGAACTGCATAGATTATGGACTAGCGATTAGATCAGAGCCTTTAAAAAACGAAAGGCCCTGTGCAAGAATATCTAATAACCTGTTGCACTA
>JBLIMP010000231.1:0-7568 GCA_047638855.1 Cellvibrionaceae bacterium
TGGCCTCATCCGGTGCTGTAGCTTGGCAATTTATACGCAAAGGGTTCATCATGGTAGATGGCTATGAAGATGATGATGAACTGTTTATGCTGGCGGCCGAAGCTGGTGCTGATGACGTTGAATTTGATGATGGCTCGGCTTCTATTTTCATGGAAATGGAAAAATTTGCGGCCGTGAGAGACGAAGTTCAAAGCTCCGGCTTAAACATCACTGAAGCAACATTGATCTTTGACCCTGAAAATACAGTTGATTTAAACCCCCAACAGTCAGCTCAGGTCTTAAGAGTCATCGACAAACTAGAAGACTTAGATGACGTTCAAAACGTCTATTCTGCGCTTAACATTACAGATGAAGCCATCGAAGAGATGGGTGGCTAGAGTTTAGAAAGAGGTAGAAAGAAAATAAAGGCACGATCCTTTATTTCCTTTTTACCTTTTACTTTTTCATGCGTATTTTGGGCCTTGATCCCGGCACCGCCACAACCGGTTATGGTGTCATCGATTTTGACGATGGGATAATGACTCCCATTGTTTATGGTGTCATTTCAACGAAAGCCCACACGCCGATGCCAGAACGCCTACAAATTATCTATCAAGATTTAGCAGAATTAATTGAAGAATATAAGCCAGACTCGGCCGGTATTGAAGAGGTCTTTTTCGGCCGAAATACCACCACCGCGATCACGGTGGGGCAAGCGCGTGGAGTGCTACTACTTTGCTTGGCCAACCACCACATTTCAATTGCTGAATATTCTCCCCCACGTATAAAAGATGCTGTAACCGGATACGGCAAAGCGGATAAAAAGCAGGTTCAAATGATGGTTCAAAACCTCCTGAATCTGGAAACAATCCCTAAACCCGATGATGCGGCCGACGGCTTAGCTATTGCAATTACCCATTATCATTACTCGCGATTTCAAAGTTTGATCGACGACTAAAGCCATCTTAAGGATTGAGAATTAAATAAAGGATTTAGATTATGATCGCATCAGTTAACGGGCCTATTTTAAAACGAGGCAAAGACCACATAGTGATTAATGTGGGTAGTATGGGGATCCGTGTCAATACGCCAAAAACTGTTCTAGAAAACCTGGGGGGCATCGGCCGCGAAATTCTCCTTTATACGCACCTCATTGTACGAGAGACCGAATTATCTCTTTATGGTTTTTTACAGGAAGATGAGCTTGAGTTATTTGGGATTCTGCTAGCTGTCAATGGAGTAGGTCCTAAAGTAGCCCTGGCTATCATTTCAACACTCAGCCCCGACATGCTAAAAAGTGCCATTCTAAGGGAAGAACCGGCCGCTTTGCAGCGTGTGCCTGGCATTGGTAAAAAGACAGCTCAAAAGATTATGTTTGAACTGCAAAACAAGCTAGATATGACAACTGAGCCTACGGTAGGCAGCTCTTTAGTGACTGACACTGATGCTGAAGTAATCGACTTCCTCACGTCATTGGGCTTTAGCATTATAGAATCTCAGGGTGCGTTACAAAAAGTTCCAAGAGACATCGAAACAATAGAAGAAAAAGTACAAACGGCTCTTCAATACTTAGGCCAAGAGTAAAAACTAGATTTAAGTTGTAAGCGCAATAGATAATAATCTAAAACATGCCGTATTAAGCAACGCAATTGCTTAATACGGCATGTTGGCTTTAGGGGTCAACTCCAAGCTTTATTCAACGATAAAGTCGCCCACCATACCACCGGCCGCATGCCCAGCTACTGTACAAACATATAAATATTTTCCAGGGCCTGGAGCAATAAACTTTAAATTACCCGTTTCGCCACCTTGGACATAACCTACATTTGCACCATACAGAGCATCAGCGTCAGATGCCGTCGCGACATCTACCCCTTCGCGAGCCAAAATCCAATTGTGCTCAAGCGCGCCTTGGTTTTCCAGCACAATATTAACCTCTGCCCCCGTTTGCACAGTAACCGAAGCAGGGTTCCATTTAAACTCATCTGTACTAACAAAGTTGAAAGTAACAGATTCGGGTTCTTCGACGGCTTCAGGCTCGCTACCACCGCAAGCAGACAATAAAACGAGCGCAGCTGCTAAAATTATTACAAACAAATAGCTGATTTTTTTCATACTTTTATTCCTCATGAAGGTAGATTTCAAACAATCAAACCTTTAGCAAAACACTAAAGTTGATTGCATTGAATGTCTCAAAAGTATATTGTGAAACTATTCACAATGAGTCGGCCGATTACACCTCTTTTACATATCGCTTTACTTACATTAAGCAAAACTGTACATCTCAAGTCTCAAATTCACCTAGTGATTTTCCTAAATCCTTAGCGTTCAAAAGCATGTGTAAGGTCATAAGCCATAACCGGCTCTATTAATTTTTGAGCCTCGCCAGCGATATTGTCATACCCTGGCCCTAAATACCAGATAGCCGCACCCTTCACCTGAGGATAAGGTGCATACAACCGGTTCGCCCAATCGATATGTTCCAGGGCTGTATCGACATTCGGCACTTCTTCATACGTCCACCCCCACTCTGTAATCAAAACGGTTGGCCGTAAAATTCCCATCCCATCAGTTACTGCATAAAGCGCTTGAAAACGACCCACTAAATACGGTGCGTCTACTTCTATCGAGTTTTTTCGGTAGCTATATTCATGCAAGGCGACAGCCAGTCTGTCTGGACGAGAAGCGGCCAAGCGCAAAAACACCTGCATCTGTTTCCCTTGCCAATGCTCGACCTCTGGCTCACCCGATGACCAGCCAAAAGCGGCCCATTTGAACCCATTTGCATCAGCTAATACGGCCGTTTCCAAGGCGAACTCTGCTAGCCATTCACTGCGTCCTTTATCTACTTCATTGATTGTTTCCAGCCATACCAAACTTGGGTCGAGTTCGGCCGGCCACTTTTCCATATGCAGGTCCCAATGTTTTAAGGCAGCACTGGCCGGAGAAAGAGAATAATCTGGCACGTCATAGCCTACATCTGCATATCGATAGACAAGAGTATGCGGCACACCGCTCTGCTGCATTAATTGTTGCGCCTCTAATAATGCGTCTCCATCGCTAACACTTTTTAAAAAGAACGGCACGCCCGCTTCATCTAGCCGACGCATATACTCACCCAGTCCATTTCGGTTTCCCCCTGGCCCCACATGAAAGCCGATTTTCGCAGTGGCTAATTCAACGCCCCGGCCGTTCATTTCAGCGCGTATGGCCGCAAAGTCAAGCGTAGGGATAGGAGTTGGCGTAGGGGTAGGAGGAGTGGTCGGCGCCGGTGTTTCAGTTGCCAAATCAAGTTGGGCTGTTGCCACAGGATTTGAAACGGCCGGAAGATAGTTGCTCAGCAACGTGCTTGTCGCCTTTAAAGTTTCGGCCGGTGTGCTGACGGCTGCACTTGTTTTTGTTGGGGGTGGATAGCCTTGTGAGGGTGAAAATTTTGTTGGTGCGGGGGCAGGATATGATTCGGTATCGCTTTCAATCACAATAGCCAGTTCAGCCTCTTGGACCTCGGGCAACGGCAGAAATGTTGGCGTCGGTTCAGTTACTTGAGGGGCAACTTCGACACAGCCAACCAATAAAAGAAGAATAGAAAAAACGAATTTATTTTGTTTAAGAGTTTTCATGCGGGAGCCACCTTAACATAGGTGATGACCCATCTACCTGTTTTCTCAAGAATAGTTCATGAGACATACACCCACAGCAATGCCAAGTTTAAACTTGCAAAAAAAGCAATGCGTTATGATTAGATAAGTCGTTTACACCTACTTACAAAGGATCAGCTTCTAAACCACTTTCTCGTTTTAACAACCCTCTAAACACATCATTGACTGTGCTGGTTCCATTGACAATTTTGTAAACTTCCTGCGCAATCGGCATATCGCAATCGCAGATGTCACCCATCTCGATCACAACCGGCACCGTTTTAACCCCTTCAGCCACCATCGACATTTCAGCAATAATCTCTTCTATTTTACGCCCTTGGCCTAGTTGATAACCAACCGTATGGTTGCGACTGAGCGGACTAATACAGGTTGCTACGAGGTCGCCCATTCCAGCTAAACCTGCAAATGTGGCCGGTTTGCCCCCTAAAGCAACCCCCAATCGGGTGATTTCTGCCAAACCACGCGTAATAACCATCGCCCGGGTATTTTCACCGGCTCCAGCTCCATCCCCCATTCCGGCCGCAATCGCAATCACATTTTTAAGCGCACCCCCTAACTCACACCCAATCACATCGTCATTACGATACACACGAAATAGCCCGGTGCTAAACAGTTTTTGTAGTGGGATGGCTATATTGTCGTCGACCATGGCGATCACAGATGCGGCCGCTTGCCCCACGATAATCTCCCTGGCTAGATTTGGGCCAGATAGAACTCCGGCCGGGTGGCCGGGCATCACTTCCTCAATAATTTCAGTCATCCGTTTGCGGCTTCCCTGCTCCAACCCTTTTGCGAGCGACACAATGGGAACCCACGGCCGAATGTGTGGCTTTGCTTGTTCGAGAACCTGCCGAAACCGCTGGGCCGGAATCCCCATAACCACAACATCAGCGTCTTTTACCGCATCTTTCAAACTAGCAGTTGCTTTCAAATTTTCATACAGCCTAGCCCCCGGCAAATACTTTTCGTTGGTATGGTTGCTGTTTATTTCAAAAACCGTCTCTTCATTGCGTGCCCACATGACCGTCTCTGTATTACGCGAGGCCAAAGATGCGACCGTTGTTCCCCAAGATCCGCCACCCAGTAATCCGACTTTTAAATTGTTCATGTTTTCCTTTTTCTTCTTCCTTTTTCGTTGGTCCGAGCACTAAAAAACGAGTTTGAAAACCATCTCACCCTCATCAACTTCCCCCGTATCGGCAAAGCCAAATTTTTTGTAAAACGGGATCGCACCACCCTCTGCTGGCACCACGCTAAGCACCATCTCGGCCGCATTTGATTGAGATTTAATATGGTCGATTACCAACTGTAAGGCTTGTGCCCCATATCCTTTACCTTGGTGTTCAGCAGCGATCATATAACGCCACAGGTAGTAAAACGATTTTTCAGGGTCTTCAAACGTCATCACAAAGCCAATCGGGGTTTCACCAGCGTAAACAGCCCGAAACCATGCTTTTTCTTCAAAATAAGCCTCCGCAATTGAAACGGCGTTTGGCGAGACAAAGTTTTCTTGGTGGGGAGCAACTTTTAAGTTCAGGACAGATCGCAATGTGCCGCTTGTCACTTTTCGCAAAGAAACAGCTCCGTTATTTGTTAGATTATTAGGTACAGAAGTTTGAGTCATATAAATAAAAATAGGCAATTATTCAGGAGGGGCATTTATACCCTCTGGCGAAAGTCGATCTACTAAACAATTATAAAAACAATTTGCTAAAATAGATCGTCAGATGGGGTCACTTCAACCGCATCAGTATAAAAATGACCTTCTTCAATAACCAACCCAACGCTGCCACAGGTTAGCGGACTGTCATCTATCACGTCAAACAGCCAATCACCGTTGATCCAACCCATTAGCCGATTGCCATAAACGGCCAGTTGAAATTCATACGGCCGGTCGATTTGCCATGAAAACGGGACTTCTTCCAGAACGGTCTCGCCATCCAATACTCGCACAAGTCGAGCGGCCCCATCTTCACACAGCAACATCGCGTAATAACGCTGTAACCCTTGCACCCGTACCGCTACTCCGGCCGCCGTTGCCAACGGAATCGTCAACGTACTTTGCACCAAAATATCAGCCCAGTCTCGCGTCCCCTGAATAATTAAACCTCGGCCGGAATTTTGCCCTAACCTAAACGCCTGCGGCCACCCAGGTTCCCATTGATCAACCCCATCAGTCCATGCCCGGCGCCAGACTTGTGGCGTTTTGAGCGGGTTTGGCGGGTTGTAGTCGGCCGGCCGTTGAAATATAACCGTCGGTTCCCCATCCCAAGTTAGCTTGTCGAGCCACAGCGTTCCGGCCGAGCAAGAAAGACCGATATTGGCGATTGGCTGGCCGTTTAAATCAGGCATCGTCCATGCAATGCGATGGATCGCTGCACTTTCAATCGTTAACCCTTCCCCTTTGAGTGTTTCCAACTCGTCGTCAGCGTTATACACGTCGAGAATTAAGTTAACCCGCATGCCCACATCGCCCTGAAAATCAGCTTTCACAATTTGCCCTGGATAAAGCGTAGGGGACGCCAAGAGCGAATACCCAATCATGTTCAGCTCCTCGGGCTGGATAAAAGTGGGCGTGGTGACAGAGCCACCATCGGCCGAAAAACCGACCTTAAGCATCTGGTTTTTCTGGATGATTGTTGTGCCACTGCTGCCCGTAAACCCTTGTGTACTACCCGGTAAGCTAAAGTGAAAACGGGCGCCGTTTTTCGGCCAGTCGGCCGTAAAACCGGCTAGCTTGCGTCCCATATTAACAACGTGCAAAGCTTCGGTTGCGGCATCGGTGATGCTCCGGCCGCCATCGGCCGTTGGTAAATAGATGCGATCATTAACCGGTGTCCGCCAATCCGTTCCGGTTTTAGTTCCTGGATCAAAACAAGACATGCCGTTTTTAATGCCCAATAAACAACCGACATTGCCCGAATTACAATCGGTGTCCCATCCGGCCGTATTCACAATCTTCAACGACTCTGAAAAGCTGTCATTCCCGTACAGCAAAGCCAAAATAATCAACGCATGGTTGGGCATGATGTGACACACCCCGCCGAAAGTTTCGTAGTTATACACTTCTGCTAGCTTCTGACGGCCGATGTGCCAATCGGGTTCGGCCGCATGCCACTCCCGTATGTCAGCGATCATCTTGTAAATGGTTGAGTCCTGCGGAATAAACGACGTGCCGCAGTCAATCAGGCTGTTTATATCTTTTTCAACAAACGCCTGAGCCACCATGGCGGCCAAAACCTGCGCCCCATAAACCGCTTCACCATCATGGCTGACGCTTCCTGCTCGTCGGGCAAGATCGGCCGCAAACGCAGGGTCACCCGGGGCGATCATGCCCCACCCATCGATGAAAATTTGCGCCCCAATCTGCTCAGAGATCGTTTTGCCGTTGAGTGCGGCCGACCCACTGGCCGGAGCTGTAATCCCATTTTTAAGCCGCATAAAAGCGGTATGCTCAGTAGAATTACCCAGACCACCCCACCACAGAATCGTTTTGTTTTCGATAATATAATTCAGCCACGTTTGGCCGATCTGGGCTGGGGTTAAGTAAGGGTCACAGCCATAATCATCAAACGCCCGCAAAAAGGTAAATGTGCCGGTGATATCGTCATCGGTGACAACGATAGGGGGGTGGCCGGGGATTTTGTGGTTCACATACCCATCAATCTCACCCAGCTCGCGCATAATGCGAGCATAATCCCATCCTTCAAAGGGACGGCCTAAATATACACCGATAATTTTGCCGAGTATCCCGGCATAAACACGTTCGCTATAGTTTTCTGGAAGTGACATGATTAGATGGGTTGGTTAGTTGGTTAGTTGGTTGGTTTACCCTGAGCTTGCCGAAGGGTTAGCTATCGCGGCCGATGGGCGAAGGCGACGGCGGGGTTAAATCAGAAATCGCTTGGCGCAGGTCGGCCGTCATATCGA
>JBLIMP010000232.1:0-7544 GCA_047638855.1 Cellvibrionaceae bacterium
TTTTCAACTTGTTGGAAAGGTTCAAAGATTGAATCAATTTGTTCATGTGGTATCCCAATTCCAGTATCTCGAACTTCAATCAATATGTTTTCTGAATCTTCAAATTCTATAAGATTCAAAGCAATTGTTACTTTTCCATCGCGACAGTACTTGACCGCATTGCTTAATAAATTAACTATGATCTGACCCAACCTAACTTGGTCCGATTCAATGGTCAAATCTTCGAGTAAGGCTTGGTTTTTGATCTCTACTACATTTTGGTTTCGTTTTGCCATTGGCAAGACAGTGCTCACGGCATCACCTACGAGTTCTGCTGCAGAAAATTCAGTAACGATTACTTGCAATTGGTTTGCTTCAATCTTTGACAAATCCAAAATATCGTTGATAACAGTTAGTAGATCTTCTCCGGATTTCTTGATTCTATTGATATCTTCTAAATGCTCATCAGCGAAATGTCCATCTTCTTCAACTTCCTCAATAATTGACTCGCTATAACCAATTACTGCGTTTAAGGGGGTGCGTAATTCGTGGCTCATCGTCATTAAAAAGCTAGACTTGGCCTTATTGGCTTCCTCGGCCTTATCTTTCAAGGCTTTTAGATCGAGGTTAATGCTTACCATTCTGTAGTAAGTCATTCGAAATATCACCATCGATAAAAATAACATTATTAGAGTAAGAATAGCCCACTCCAATGGATTATAAGGCACTGCATTAGCTATGTAAAAACCATACAACTCTAAAACGTATAGACCAACAACCCATCCAATTAACCCAATCGCCAATAAGACAACACCCTTTAATTTTGAAAATACGGTAAAAAGGCTAATAAATGGGGCTAAAATCAAGATGCCAGGATCCCGTAGTCCATATTCAAAGGTCACACTGCTGACGAGCCCACCAATAACAATTAGAGAAGTAAGGACGGCCGATTCTTCTAACTTACCTTGATGAATCAATTTATAACTATAGATGGCTGACGCAATCAAAACAGCCAGGATCAATACATTGAGCCAGCGGCCGGCTAAAGCGTAAAAAACCAAAAGACCTGCTGCTGACAAACAGCCTATATAGATAATTATTAGAATAAATTGCGCTAACCTCTGGGTGATTTCGTCCTTGAATTCGGGAAGGGCAATAAGATGGTCAATTAGTGTCTTCATTTAAGTTAGGTAAAAAGGGGCAAAAGTTAAGGGCCCTTCTGAGTTAATTGCAGTGCGATTTGCTATACTCAGCAATCATTTAGACTCCTAGAAGCTAGAAAGGGAATTTTTCATTTTTCTTGATAAGATTATACACAATTGAAGCGGTCTAAGTACAAATGCCCCATAAGACAATCTAACTATTCTATTTGCAAATATGACTGAATATATTCCACAAAAAGCGTTATTTATCGCTGCACATCCAGATGATCTTGAGTTTGGTGTAGCGGGCACGGCCGCCAAATGGGCAAGCCACGGGTGCGAAGTCACCTTTTGTTTGATAACTGATGGAAATGCCGGTACGCATGAGGCAGGGATGACAGCCGAAAAACTAGCCGAAATCCGCCAAGCTGAACAGCGTGAAGCCGCCAAAATACTGGGTGTAAAAACGGTTGAGTTTTTAGGTTATGACGATTGCAAGCTAGTTAACTCCCTTGAATTGCGCGAAAAATTGGTTCGTTTGATCCGAAAATATCAACCTAATGTTTTGGGTTGCCAAGACCCAACAAATGTTTTTCCGGGAGTTGATTACATCAACCATCCAGATCATCGCGCGGCCGGCAACGCCGCCATCGATGCCGCATTCCCTTCTAGCGAGATGCCGCTTCTTTACCCAAATATCGATGCTGAAGGATTTCCACCACACAAAGCCAACTACGTCTACATCTTTTTCACTACAGATGACAAAGTAAACCAATATGTAGATGTGACAGATACGATGGATAAAAAGATCGAATCGTTACGCGCTCATAAAAGTCAAATGGGTGACTGGGACCCTGAACCGCGCATGCGTGAATGGGCAGCAGGGGCTGGGAAAAAGGTCGGGTTTGATTACGCTGAACGCTTTTTCCGTGTCACCCTTAAAGAACCAGGCAAAGTGGAAGTGGGCGCCGGAAAAAAGAAAAGTGACGATTAGTTACTACTACAAACCTAAATTGAATTTCTCCGCACAGTAAGCTAATTATTAATCACTTAAGGCGATTTCCGAAAATAAAACATGCAATTGCATCAACAAAATCGCCTCACATCGTCAACTTGATTGACACAGCCAATTACCCTGAGCTAGTTTGCTAGATAATTATTTTTCGGGTTTGACCTAAGCACAGCAAAATATGTTTCCACAACCACGTTATACACTGCTCCTTATCCGGCATGGACAAACCCAAGCCAATGTTGAAGGGCGCTTTTACGGCCGATCAGATTCTCCGATGACGCCAACGGGTCATGCTCAAGTACAGGCTACCGCCGAACGGCTTAAAGACC
This sequence comes from Cellvibrionaceae bacterium, assembly GCA_047638855.1. GTDB lineage: Bacteria > Chloroflexota > Anaerolineae > Promineifilales > Promineifilaceae > WTJY01. The sequence goes on from JBLIMP010000232.1 coordinate 2,463, forward strand.
GGCCGGTGTGTCACCTATACTCAAGTCCTGCAATTAGGGCAAAAGGGACTGCTGAAATTTTAAATAAGCAATGGAAGATACCACTTACCCTTGATGAGAGATTGTGGGAAATTGATCACAACCGCTGGGAGCTGATGACAGCGGCCGAAATTCAGACAACATATCCAACCGATTGGGCAAACTTTATAGCCGGTGGAAACATGGATACAGCCCATCATGGCGGAGAAACACAAGCTGAAGTTGCCGAACGCGGTTGCCTTTTCCTCGATGAACTCAAGACTCGGCATGCTGGAAACGGAGAAACGATCGCTTTAGCGGCTCATGGTGGTTTTTTGCAGATATTGCTGTGTGAACTGTTAGGCACGGCCAATCGAAGCTATTGGCCCTATCGTTTTCAAAATGCAGGCGTCGCAGAAGTCATCATGTATGATTTTGGTGGCGTTTTAACAAGCTTTCAATAGTTTTTTAGCTGGTGATCAACCCATGTCTAAATTGATCACCAGCTAAAAGTTGTTCTTTATTTTCAACGAAGCACTTTAAGGCGTTCAACGGCCACTTGTAATACTTCATCCTTTTTACAAAATGCAAAGCGAGCCATGTTTTCACCTTCAGCTTTGTTTTTATAAAATGCACTAGGCGGAATCGCCGCTACACCTACTTTCTCGGGTAAGTATTTACAAAAAGCAACATCATTACCCAACCCTAATTCTGAAATATCAACCATGATAAAATAGGAGCCGTATGGGTTAATAGCTGACAAACCGATCTCCCTAAATCCGTCCATCAAAATCTCTCGTTTTCGATGATACATAGTAGATAGCCCATCATAGTATCCAGTTGCATCGGCCGTGATCAAAGCATCGGCCGCTGCCTCTTGAAACGGATTAATCCCCGAAAATGTTGCCCACTGATAAATCCGCATAATCGCCGTTGTTAATTCAGGAGCCGCCACTGTCCAACCGGTTTTCCAGCCAGTCACACTAAATGTTTTACCCAAACTCGATATTTGCACGGTACGCTCAGCCATCCCATCTAGACAAGCCATCGAAACATGTTTTGCTCCATCATAAATGATGTGTTCGTATGCCCCATCTACAGCCGCAATCACGTTATATTTCAAACATAAATCAGCGATAGTTTGCATTTCGTCGGCCGAAAAAACTTTGCCAGTTGGATTATGCGGCGTGTTAATCATGATCAACTTTGTCTTGTCGCTAAATAATGCTTCAAGCTCATCAGGATCAATCGCCCAGTCAGGCGCCCGCAAAGTGTAATATTTTGGAATGCCGCCTGCAAATTCAATAGACGGGATATAGCTATCGTAAAAAGGCTCGAAAATGATCACCTCGTCACCAGGGTCCACTAGCCCCAAAATCGTTGAAAAGATCGCTTCGGTAGCCCCAACCATGACAGCAACCTCAGTATTGGGATCAACAACACGGCCTTCGTGTTTAAGCACCTTGTCCGCAATAGCTTGACGTAGTTTAGGTCTACCAGGCAACGGGGCGTATTGATTGATGTCGTTTTTAATCGCATTGACGGCCGAATTTTTGATGAAATCTGGCGCTGAAAAGTCAGGGAACCCCTGACCTAAATTAATCGCATTGTGGTGCTGAGCCAGTGCGGTTATTTCAGAGAAAATAGTTGTGCCAAAATGGCGAACACGGTTAGCGGAAAATCGATATGTCATTTTCAAAGTTTACCGACAGTTCCTATCAGCAAGCAACCTCGGTTCAAATATCTTCTTGCTCACAAGCCATTAAAAACAGTTTAAGAGTGGGTAGATTTTGGTCACGCTTAAACAGCTTGTACCGTACTGTTACAAAATTCACAGGTAACATTTAAAGCACCGCGAGGCTGTGGCGGAATCGGCGCCAAACAGTCAGGACAATCTGTTGGAAACGACTTCTGACGCACATCCGCCTCATCACTTTGGGCCGCTTTAGACCGATCCTTAAACACATCCCCATCCATCACCCGGTTAATCATTGTTGCCCAATCTTTTGATTCTTGCCCTTTAACGTGAAAGCGCAAGCGAGAATGAGCCGCATGTCCCGACATAATGAATTCTAAAAGATCGTCTTTTCGAAATTGAATTAGACGCCTACGCTCTTCACTATGCGATATTTCTTGAATCCCAGATACCGGCTCGTCGATTAAAAGCTGTTGAATCAGCTCAGACTCACGCGTAATAAACAAAAACCTCCTTGTGACCTTCTCCGCCTTCTCCTCAAAAATCAGGCGTTGATCAGTAAGATACAGTATCCCGTCCGGCCCCTCATCTCCCTCGTTTTCCCATTCCGCTTCAACAGCCAACAACGGACCTTCATTTTCAAGCAATGTAATATCAGGCGATTCTCCAATCTGCTCAAGCATCCAATTTATCCGCCCCATTTGATAAGCGGCTCTACCAATTTCGGCCGACGTACTTGAAGTCAGCATACGCAAATAAGACTCTGCGGCACTCACAGAGTCTTCAAACGCAGCAACCCCAGCTTCAGCCCGCTCAATGAGAGAATTTGATGGCCTGTCTAACCTTTTCAGTTGTGCATTAACTTTGCTACGTTCACGAAGCAGCTTTTTCTTCAAAGACGACAATTCTTGGCGAGCTTCTCGTTCTTGCTCCCTGGTCCAACCAGATTTAGCACTTGCCATCATATTTTTCAAAGGTCGCGTGTGCAAAAACCCACGTCGCTCTAGCTCTTCAATTTGACCCGGATACGTTCGAATTCCATGGCCGATTGTTTCGATAGTACCCTCAGAACTAGTTAGCTCATATCGATTGTCTATAGTTGAAAACTTGAACTCAATAGAACTTATCTCAGACGCATAGTCATTTTTACTCATCATAATTCTCCCATATTTCAAGTGGCTAGCGATCAAATATCACGTAAAATCTACCTAGCATCTACGGAAAACCGTAAATATGCTTCAACAAAAGCATCTAATTCCCCATCTAGAACCGCTGTCGGATTAGATGATTCAAATTTTGTACGGTGATCCTTCACCATTTTATAGGGATGCAATACATACGAGCGTATTTGACTTCCCCACCCCGCGTCAACATCATCCCCTTTTAACTCTGCAATCTCTTCTAGCTGTTTTTCTTGTGCTAATGCATATAGCTGGGATTTAAGCGCTTTAAGAGCTGACTCCTGATTTTGGGTCAATGATCGTTGGTTCTGACAAGAGACAACAATTCCAGTTGGAATATGTTTAATACGGATCGCCGTTTCATTCTTCTGAACATGCTGGCCACCCGCACCGCTTGCTTTAAATCGCTGAATTTCTAATTCGCCCTCTTTAATTTCAATATCAATGTCTTCAGCTATGTCGGGCCAAACTTCTATTTTTGCAAATGATGTGTGGCGGCGGGCTGACGAATCAAAGGGTGAAATACGAACTAGCCGATGCACCCCTTTCTCAGATTTTAACCGGCCGTAAGCATGATCCCCGCTCACAGACATCATGACGCTTTTGATTCCGGTTACATCGCCTGGGCTTTCATCCATCAAATCAACCTTCATCCCACGCCCTTCCATCCAGCGAGTAAACATACGCAATAGCATCGCGGCCCAGTCTTGAGCTTCGGTACCACCCGCTCCAGCATGGATCGCGAAAATCACGTCGGCTACATCGTGCTTGCCTGCAAAAAGAGTTTCGATTTCAAGCTCTCTCACCTCTTTTTCTAAGGCGGTAACTTCCCTCCCTAAATCTTCGAGCAGCTCCTCGTCATCCATTTCCAACATCTCTTTCACATCAGAAATACGGTTGTAGAGTTTCTCCCAACTATCAACCTGACTGCGCAGGCGTGTGATTTCCCGCATGTGCACTTGGGCTTTATCAGAGTCATTCCAAAAGCCCGGCTGAGAAGATTCAGCCTCAAGTGTTTCAACTCTTTCTTTCTTTAAAGGTACGTCAAAGCCGCCTCCGCAGCTGGCTGACTGTTTCCTCTAATCCCTGAATTTTTATTACCAACTCGTTAAATGATTGGTCTTCCATGTGTTTTCCTTTTGCGTAAAGCGATTTGCGATTGACGAAGAACTAGAGCACGCTTACGTTGATTTTATAATAGCGGTATCTAAAGATGGGCTTGTCGCCCCCTCGCCTTGTTCTTTATTTACCTAATCTTGTGCGAACAATCCGTCAATAAATTGATCGGGATCAAACGGGGCAAGATCTTCGATTTTTTCACCCGTGCCAATAAAACGGACCGGCAATCCCAAATCTCGATAGATTGAAAAGACCATGCCCCCTTTTGAGGTTCCATCCAGCTTGGTCAAGATCACCCCGGTTACATTGACTGATTCTTTGAATTTTTTGGCTTGAATCAATGCATTCTGCCCGGTGGGAGCGTCAACAACAAGCAGTACTTCATGTGGGGCCTGATGTACGCTACGTTGGAGCACATTATGCACTTTCTCTAGCTCGCGCATTAAATTGAATTTGGTGTGCAATCGGCCGGCAGTATCTACAAACACGAGGTCATATCCCCGGCCACGCGCTGCTCGAATACCATCGTAGGCCATAGCGGCCGGATCTCCGCCAGGTTGGCCAGCAATAATCGGAACATCGGCTCGGTCGCTCCACACCTTTAACTGATCGATGGCGGCCGCGCGAAACGTATCTCCCGCCACAAGAACAACTTTACGGCCGCTTCCCTGATAATACTTTGACAATTTACCAATTGAAGTCGTTTTGCCAGAGCCATTCACCCCAACCACCAACACCACCGTAATTTCACGAGGTTGTTCTAACGCAAAACCCGTAGTCGGGTCTTGCAGCATGTTGCGCATCTCGTCTTTGAGTGCGCCTAGCAATTGATCAGTTGTGATCAAGCGGTCGGTTCTAACCCGGCCGCGCATCGCTTCAATGAGCGCCAGAGAGGTTTCAACCCCCATATCGGCTTGAATTAAAAGTGCCTCTAGGTCTTCCCAAGTCTCTTCATCAATATCACCACCACCCAGCACAGAGACGATTTGACCAAAGACGCTTTGTCTTGTTTTCTTGAGTGAATCACGAATCGATTGAAACATATTTCTTTTATAAACCAGAAATCAAAGGTTAGAAATTAAATGGTTC
>JBLIMP010000233.1:0-7513 GCA_047638855.1 Cellvibrionaceae bacterium
CAGAAGCAGCCGAAGTTAGCGGAAACTAGAGATATTGAAAGACATTTGACTCAATTACATCGACAGCTGCTATTGTATGGTATTCTAAAAGCTGACCTAGAAGCGCCATTGCATTATGAGAATCTATGAAACATTCACACTCATTTTGGATTTGAAGAGCATTAAAAAGAGTCAGAATTAGGCCTTCATGATCGCCTACTGCAGTCAAAAGATCGCCGCGTACAAAGAGGCGATTAAGGGAAATCAGTTGATCAGGTTCTATTTCCCAAGTGGAGCTGGCATCTTTGACCGCTTGACGAATGATTCCTTGAATCATAACTTGATCAAGTTCGAGTTCATTTTTGGTTTGCGGGATTGTGTTTGGAAAGATGGATCGGTTAATAAAATGGGTGCGTAGGGTTTCGGCCGCATCTGCTGGGTCATCATAGCCCAAAAGCCATTCGCTTAGCTCTTGAATGTCTAATTTAGTTTCGAGGCTACTTAAGCTTTCACCCAAGCCCAAGTCTGGACGTACAACAAGGTCTACAAACTTAGGCTTTGCATAAACTAATGTTAGCCCCTGTGAGTCTAAGTCAAGAATAAGCACCGGCCCGTCTGCTAGCGCGGCTTGGTATCGTGCGAAGACGGCAAGTCCTTCATTGCGTGAGAAAGGCATTTCGCCACTCCAGCGTATGACTTCTGGCAGGCCGGGAATTCTGGCGAGATACGTTCTGCGTAATAAATCCTCGAGAAGCAGTCGGGTTGGTAGTACATGCTCGTTTTTAAGGTCTGGCCGTAAGTTAGAAGTGACTTTAAGCTGTGATCCGATATTTAGGAGTGCTTGAACTTTTTCAACCCATTTGTCTGCTGCTGCATAAATTATTTCAGGTTGGTTTGTGCCCGAAAATTGTCGAACGGCCGTGCCAATCATTTGAGCTGCTTTGAGCATGTGATTTTGCATCCCTCGGCCGCGCGAGTCATTCCCGACAAAGAGGATTAAATCTGGCTTATTCTGCGCCATCCATTCAATTTCTTGAACTGAATTCTTTAAGCTATCCCCTGTAAACAGTTTGTCTAATTTACTTGGAAAGCGTTGCAGCAGATGAACCGCACTTTCAACGGCCGGATCTTCAATTGTTGGGGCAACAATAACGGTGCTTAAAAGCCCTCCCATGCTTATTGATATAAAGATTTGATCAATCCCACGACCTAGCTGTCGTGTATGCAAAATGAGCTCATTGTCATTGCTAAGCAGCTTGTAGTCACTGGCATTCTCTAATTTCTCAATTACATCGAAAACACCCTTAGAAGCGTTAGAGACAGGCAACTTGTGTGTAGAATCGACATAAGCGCGACTTGCCAAGCGGCAGCTACCAGCTACCTGTTTAATGAGTAGGGCGGTTGTAAGACGTTCTCCGATATCAAGTAGTAGAAATGTAGTTGCAGTCTTCTGTTCTTCAGCCATAGTGTTAAGCATTGCCTTTTAAGCTCAAGAGCTTAATTTTAGGAAAGAAAGTCAAGAAAATATATGTGTTGGTTTTACCAGATTCGCCCTCTTACTTCAACCTATGTGAACCTATGTGGCCACAAAACAAAGTTTTGCGCACGCTTGGAACATCCCTTAGTTGCAGATGACAGATTTTTCAATGATATTTGGTATTCAATAGGCCAGATAGACTGCTGTTCCGAAATATTTCGTTATCTTTGAATAGTCTATACATTCTCTCTTTTTATACTGACAATCGTATCTTAAAGCTGGTACCCAAGTTTGTAAAACCTGGGTACCAAATCTAAAAAGACCGATCTAATCTAAAATTGTCAGTTCGCCATCCATAAACCGTTGCCATAAGTTTAAAGATAGGTCAAGACTATCGGCCGTTACACCGTAAGGCGTAAAATAATCGACAATGCGCTGGACATCTCGCTGTAAAAACTTCTCTGCATTAGGATTCACAGTTGCATCGACCATTTGCGGGAAGTCGATGATAGTAATCTCACCCGCCCAGTATAGAATGTTATAGGATGAGAGGTCACCATGAACAAGATTTAACCCCAACATGAGTTCAATATTTTCAAGCACTTGATCAAACAAAGGTTGGGCCTCGGCCGGATCTAAGTGAACATCATTTAAGGTTGAGGCCGGCATATGTTGATCCCCACAAAAGGCCATAAGAATGACATTTCCAGCATGTGCAATCGGTTTGGGGACATCAGCCCCGGCCGCATAGAGTTTGGTCTGCATACGGTATTCATGGCCGATCCAGTTTGAAAACTCCAAATCTTGCCCGAAGTTTGACTTTTTCTTAGCCGCACGCTCTATACCGGAATTACGCCTTACTTTTTTGCCTTCACGATTATGAGTCAAGCGACCGATTTTATAGGCTGCATCGTTCCTAAGGTGGCGGAACATCCTCGGCCGGTATAGTTTGGCTGCAATAAGGTTAGCGTGATTGGGCTCATCATTTGATTCACCCTCAGCCGATTCCGGTTTTGGACCGGCACAAACATAAACATTGGCCTCTTTTCCTACTTTCACCTGAGACAAAACATCACTAATAAGTTTGTCACGGTAAAAACTGCTAAGCGATTCAATCACCCATCTGCGCTCGAAATGTTTAGGATCAAGCCCAGCTGCATAAGTGGGAATAAAATCTTCGACAAAATCACTTTCGTCTGCAAGTGATTTTAGTACCTCTCTGCGCGTCGGCTGCGTTTTGCCACTTCCTTTTATTCTTATTCGATTGGCCTTGTGCGTCAATCGAGCATGGTTATGGCGTAATGTGGCTTCAGCTAATTCATCATACTTGTCGCTGTAATCTATATCTTGGTTACTGTCTGAGTTTAATTGGTTTGCTTGTGACATGATTTAATTTTTTGTTTAGTCCAATTTGAGTTCATAATTTAGCATGGCAGGTTTAGGTTCAAACCCAAGCTGTAAATTAAGGCCATACATTGGATTATTTTCTTCGTTATCGGTTCTGATCAACTTTGCTCCGTATTGTTGGGCAAACTCAACCGTTTTGATTTTTAATGCTGTGGCGATACCTCGCCGCCGATGGGATGGCAGTATGCCGGTTAACCCAACAGTCATATGTTTGGGATCTCCATCGATTCGACGAACATTTGCAAGCCCCACCCATTGATCTCCTTCTAGTGCATAGAAATCACTCTCGGGCATGTAATTTGGATGGTCAAAAAGCTTGATAAAATCTTCAAAAGGTTCTCGCTTAACCGGGAAAGGTGTTGGAATGTCTTGCACAATTGGCCATTCCAGATCGTAGGCTCGTCGCTGCCAGTCTGGAAACCTGTCTTTCAAATTAGATAGATTCGTGATTTCAACTCCTCCGGCCGTCAGCTTGTCTTCTAACTGGGCGAATCGACTAAAGTCAAACGTGTTAACATCTAATTCAGAGCGAGGTTCGCGCATAGTAAAAGTAAAGCCATTGGTTTCGAGATAGCTTTTTTCTTCCACCCGATCCTCAATCGCAATGGTGCTGAGTCTTGTTCCGTTTAGACTGCGAATGTCTGTGACTATGGCGGCAAGCAGACTATCGGCCGTTGATGCAAAGCTCGCTTTTGGATCAACAGAAAACATGGCAAAATAATCGCCATCTTCTTCCGATTCCCACTCTTCCATGTATTCTACGTAACCGACTAGGCACTGATCTTGCTCAAGAAGCAACCGCTTGAACAAGTATTTTGGATTCCTCGAACTATCGTTGAAGCGAAAGACCTTTTCTGAGCGGCGATATTCAGGCCATGCCTTGTTATATAGGTTGATACAATCTGTATAGTCAGCGTTGCTGCCGGTAAACTCTCTAATTTTGTGTGACATCATTTCTTCTTCTCAGGCAAAAATACATGAATTTTGGCCACAATTTGTGAACCAAATTCAATGTAAAATTCATTTAATTCATGCTAAAAACAATGGAACGACTTTTGACTCAGGTTGTCTTGGAAGTAAAAATCGGGTTAGGTTTTGCGGGTCAGTAGGGTCGCTCTGTGACTAAAAAAGCCCAACAAAAAAGCCACAGGGCATTTGTACACCTGTGGCTTGAGTCACGAAGTTGGAGAAACTCGCTCTAAAGTTTTAGTTAGCGGAGTTGGGCCTCAGAGGTACAAAAAGTTTTGATTTTGGTTTGAACATTCATATTTTTGACCTCCTTTTCAGTTTAGTTTGTTGTTTTCGGCCGAAGCCACCCTTAAATTATCAGATCGATATTAGACTGTCAACCCTCAAAACTTGGTTACTTGGTTTGGGCGTGCAGATATTTGACAGTCGAGAGGAATAGGTTACTAGTAAGAAGGAAGCCCTGATGAGCAATTAAGACAATTAGAACCCAACTAGCTTACCCAAATCAGCCATCGCTCCCACTGACCAAACCGGCCCTTCATCACAAGACACCCCATCACAAGACACCCCACCCGGCTCATATAAAATCGGCCGCATTCCGGCCGCCACTGCCGCCTCAATCCCAACCTCACTATCTTCAACCACAGCACACACATCTGGCGCAAAACCCATCTGCCCGGCCGCATGTAAAAACAGACCAGGCTCCGGTTTCCACGATTGCACCTCGTATGAACTAAAGATATTCCGGCCGAAAAATCGACTTAGCCCCGTCACCCACAATGCCTGTTCAATCTTATGCCTTGGCCCACTCGACGCCACACACATCGGTAAATCGATTTGCTTTAGCATCGCCTCAACACCCGCCATCGGTTTTAACTCCGTTTCAAACAAACTGGACACAATTTTGCGATAAGTGGGCTCAAAATCAGGCTCTAGTTGAATCTCATAAAGTTTCTCAAGGGCGTGCATAATTTTCGCCAGCTTCCAGCCTCGATACTGGTGCATCAAAACGGTCGGATCAGCCTCAATTCCCTTTTCAGCCAGCTTCATTGCCAGCCCGACATTACATAATAGTTCGCTATCAACCAGCGTTCCGTCGCAGTCAAAAATCAGGCATTTAACCATAAAACGCTAGCCGCTCAACCAATAAATCGACAAACCCTTGCCGATCAACTCCCAGCACTACATCCGCGTTCGGCCGATTACCCGTCTCCCCATGCACATTGTCAGCGATAATCAACTCACGTCTGATCGGTTTGTGCGCTCCACCAGCTACCGGAATATCCGGCCGGTTTAACAACGTCAAAACCCGTAATGCATTATTTAACGTTTTATCCGCCGTCTGGTTTCCCGCACTCGTACTCACTCCCAACACGTCTAGCTCCGGGCTAGCCAACGCCAAGATCAGGGCAATCGCATCGTCATGCCCTGGGTCACAATCAAGAAAAATCGCTTTTTTACTCATAAACTGAAGTTTACCAACTGATCATCAACCAACCGAATACCGGCTCGCAAACTGACCACTTTTTATTTAGCACGAGCCACTTGAGCCAAAATCCGCTTTGCCTGCTCACCCGTTGCCTTACGCACTCCCAAAAACTGACTCACAATCACGGCCACATTCTTCTCGCTTAACACCACTCCCTCAGCCTTCAAAAGCTCAATCGACCGTTTAATTTCCCCGTCAGGCACATAATCAAGCTTGCGTGAAACAGATGGCAACGCGGATCGCTCCCGTGGATCAAATGTGGTGTCGATGCCGGGGCGCATGACAAAATCACCATCTAGCTTGAGTAGGCCGATCTTGCTACTCCAATCTAGCACCTGATTCACGAAGTTTTTCGCTGTCGAAGTCACCGACCGGTTTCCCATCGCAGCCGCTATCCGCCGTTGAAGTTCTGTCACATGGATCGGCTCTTCAACTATCAATATCGACTCAACCCGATCAAACTCCTGCTTTCGTAAAGAGTATTCCAGCCTGTCTTCAACCGCTACCTCAACCAAATCACTTTCAGCCTTTAGTTTTTTGCATTTTTCCGGCCGTGCAATGCCATCGGCTAAATCGCTCAAGCAAATGTTGAGTTGGGCAGAGCCAAATCGCCGCCCTTGTGCCCAAGAGTCAGAAAGATGGTAGTTGCGCGTTCCGTCAGATCGCATCCGGCCGTAAAAAAGCCCATCGGCCGGATTGCGCCAAACACGGTACATTCTCTCTTTCCAATCTTTTAACATACCAAACGCCCCATCTGTTTTGACCCACATGCCAAACGTCCCATCATGATAAAATTTACCTAACTGAAAATCATAAGCGACAATGCTGTAAAGCCCGCTAATTTCTAGCGGACCCGGCTCTACCTCAAAATCATAGTAGCTCCAATAGTCGATCTTCCGATCCCCTTCCAACATGAAACGGCTAATCACCAAATCAAACGGATAATGGTGATTAGACCCTTCCATCGACCGTTTGCGATAAACCCCATCATTCCACCCGTTAATCGGCCGAATAATAAAAGACTTCTCCGGAATCTGATTCTGCGCCAATCTATACGGCTCCGCCTGAATCGGCAAATCAAACTGCTCCTGCTTCTTCCTCGTACTCGGCCGATAGGTACGGAAACGCCCGTTCAGCACTTCCATTTCAGCCACCATTTTCTTTTGATTCCCCCTCTTCGTGCCAACGACGTTCGGCAGCGCAAGCTCCCCATCCACTAAAAGTAAACTCCCCTCTTTAACCAGTGCAACCATTAGTTCAAAAATTTGACACTGCTTCTTCCTGCCCACTCTGCCAAGCCCCATCGCCACCGCCACACGCACCGGTACATCATATGGATTGATCCAGATCGCCTCTTTAACCAGCGCAAGCACACCCCCTTTAAAATCCTCGGGTGGTACCCAGTCCCAAATGTCATATGATTTTAAGTCAGGCTGAACCTGCAACCCTTCCCAATTCCGCGCGCGGTACGGCGGGCTATTTGATAGCAGATAAAAATCGTCACGACTGTAAAGGGGCTTTACTAGGCTAGTGACATAGGCCGAGTTGTTGATCAAAAAGTTGTAATCATCTTTTGAAACAGAGCGCCAAACTTGTAGCAATAAATGCCTTTTTTGCATCGGCCATTGCGTGCGCAACAGGTCAAGCGCATAGCGAGGCACATTTGCTTTGCTCACCTGTTTGAGCAATTCTGGATAAGGTGGAAAAACAAGCGGCCGAACTTCTTGCGCTGCCAGCCGCTCAACCGGCCAATCTTCAGCTAAAGTTTGCTGATTGCCCTCGTTTTTGTCAGATTGGTTTAGCCACGCCAACAACCTTTGTTCAGCCCTAGCCCGGTCTCTAAACCAGTCATGAATCCACAGCCGATGAACGTCCCAACCCAGCCGGGTTAAAACCTCTTGCTGTATGCGATCCCGATCACGGGCAGATAACGCCCGGTGATAGTCCCGGCCGTCTAATTCAATAGCAATATTTTGCCCATTTTCCAGCCGCACGGCCAAATCGACTTCAACACCACCCCGGCCGATGCGCGCTTCAACCGTATGTCCTGCATCTTCTAAAACCTGTTTAACTGACTCAAAAAACGGCCGTTCTCTATCGTCCGGTTGCTCAGCCACAACGGGCAATTCCCCAGTCTCTGCATAGGCTAAATAGGCTTTAAAAGCCGCAACCCCTACCGAATCAGACCGCTT
>JBLIMP010000234.1:0-7477 GCA_047638855.1 Cellvibrionaceae bacterium
CTCAATCCACGACGGCACATATTCAACAATTTTCCCCCACGGGCCAGGAATAAACCCTGGAATGATTAAACCTAGTCCCTTTTCAACCCAAATTCCAGCAAATAATAAAATACAGGCTATTTTTAATAACAGCGAGTTATTTCTCAACGGATTAATGCTCAAAATAATCGTAGCAACCACACTCATCCCGATTGCAGTCCAAATCCACGGACTTAAGCCGTTAAAGCCACGCAGGCCGAAAAATAGGTAGGTTGCACTTTGGTTATGATGGGTCGGTGAGTAAAACTCAGTAAACAGCTCTGATCCAAGCATGACCAGATTGACCTGTGCGGCAACCGTCACAACCATGGCTAATTTGCTGATTGTTGTGTTTTCGATCCGGTAGTCAGAAAAATACCGAATCGCTAGCAGGATGAGAATGAGAAGGGCTGGCCCGGCCGCAAACGCCGAAGCCAAAAAGCGCGGCCCCAACAAAGCGGTGTGCCAAAACGTTCTTGATGATAAGCCTGCATACAAAAAGGCTGTCACCATATGCAAACCAAACGCCCACGCAACTGACAAAAATATGCCGGGTAAATAGACATTCTTGTTAGGTTCTTTCCCCTGATAATGATTAAACAGAATGTAAAAAGGGATCGTCAGATTGATAAACAGGTAGCCGTTTAGCGCCAGTACGTCCCATGCCAACATCGACTGCGGCCAGTTAAACAACCCAATCATCGGGATCATGTGCCACGCGGCCGCTGGACTACCCAAATCAACAATCACAAACGCCAAACACATGATCAGTGCGGCCACCGCTAACCCTTCACCGATCAAAACCGCCCGCTTAAAATCAACATCATGCAGGATGTAGGTAGGCAAAACCAGCATCACGGCCGCGGCCGCCACCCCTACAAAAAACGTAAAATTCGAAATATAAAGCCCCCAGCTCACCGTGTCCGACATGCCGGTCACGCTCAACCCTTCTCGTAATTGGATTGAATAAGCATAGCCACCAATCAGCATTAAGAGCGTCGTAAAGGCCATCCAGATGTGGTATTTCACGTTGCCGGTTGTCACCGCCAGTAAACTGTCTTTGAAAAAAGCGATCAAAATTTTCATATTCTTAGTCCATGAAATACCAGAACTTCGGCTCTGTCCCTAAATCTTCTTTTAAGCGGAAAACCTTTTTGTTTTTAAGCACCCAGCGAATATCACTGTTGGGATCTAGCAGATTTCCAAAAACTCGTGCGCCGGTTGGACAAGCTTCGACACAGGCTGGGTTTTTGCCCGTGCGGGTCCGCTGAATGCAGAAGGTACACTTTTCGGTGACTCCCTGTTTGCGAACCCGATTTCCCAGATAGTGCTGATTGCCGTTGATTTCTTCTTCAGGAATAACAGGGTCAGACCAGTTAAAGCGGCGGGCATCATACGGGCAAGCGGCGATGCAGTAGCGACAGCCGATGCACCAATCGTAATCCACAACAACAATCCCATCATCTTCTTTCCAAGTTGCTTTGACGGGGCATACCGGAATGCACGGTGCATTTTCACAATGGAAGCATTGAGTGCCGATATAGAATCGATCTTCGGCCGGAACTTGATGATAAAAATCGTCAACCGCCTCATCAAAATTGAGCTGTCCCTGTTTATGTTCGTGAATGCGAATATATTTCATATCGCTGGCTCTGTCCTGATTGTTTTCCTCCAGACAGCCACGCACACAATCCATATACCCTCGGCATTTAGAGATGTTAAACGCATATCCGTAAAGCACACCGGGGAGCGGCCCTGCGGCCGAAATGTTGACCGTCTTTCCCGTTTTCTCCTCATACAAACGCTCTAATCGATCAACAGTCGCTGTCTTTTCATCGTCGCTCATCAAGCGAAAGTTCCCTTTAAAATGTTCGTCCCATTTGAGATTGGCATCATCTTTGACCGGCGTTTCTCCCGGAGCACAACCGGATTGCAACATGCCAAACCCGGCCAGCAAACCGGCCGCAATCATCTTGATCGCCTCTCGCCTCGTGACCCCAGGGGTGAGCAATTCGCCCACATTTTCTTTCATCGCCGCCCGCGCCGTGGCACTGTCCCAACCATCCCCCTGCTGGCTCAAGTGAATAATGTTTTCGAGCCGATGCAGTTCCAGATCCTCTGTCAACGTTTCAATTGCTTCCTCGTTTAAGGCGGGATCGATATCGAGAAACATATCCAGCAGCATCGATTGGATTCCGGTAGGATCAAACGTTAATTCTTCTGCATACACATCTTCTTCCGTACCACACCCGCATCCACCACCAGCGGCCGGTGCGGATTGGGCCATTTGCAACGGAATTGTTTCGGCAGGCTGGGACTGCGTGCCGCAAGAACAGCCTCCCCCACAGCCGCCACCGGCCGCTGACGCAGGTTGGGACATTTGCAACGGAATCGTTTCGATGCTGGGTCGGCCGCCCTGCGGTCCTAATCCCGCCAGAGGGCTAACAGCAAGTGAAACAACGCCATCACCAATCATGATTGGATTTTCGTAGTTTTCATGGTCTTTCGGTAACGGCCGATATTCATATTCAGCCAAGAGTTTTTGATTCAATATATTCATAATGTTTTAGGAACAGAAATTTTATAAAACAACGAAGGTGTTTCCTCCGTTCCTCCTAAGCTGACGTAATCGTCAGCCGTTTTACTCTTGACTGCCCCCGCCAGTAACAGCGGGCCAGCGAACGTCCCAAGCGGGATCATGTGGATTATGACAACCGGTACACGTTTCAACGACCCGAGGAGGTGCCCATCCGCCAACCGGCTTACCATGCGCCCCGCCAACCCAATCGTCAAACTCAGAGCTATGGCATTGGGCACACGTTTGGTAACTGTTATCAAACTCAACCGACACCCCAGTCAAGGTGTGTAGCGAGTCAGGGTTATCAGATTGATGGCAAGTGGTGCAGGTCATCACTGACGGGCCAGCATGTTTGAGCTTAATATCCCAATGCGGTTCTACCCCAGTTGCGTCTGCCAATCGGGCCGCTTCAAAAGATGTTTCATGGCAGGCCGTGCAAGGGTATTTAACGATCTGATGAGTGCGTGACAGTGTCTGGAAAGGGTCGGCCGAGTCCGCCTCGACCGGAACCGTTTTTAGCTCAAGCAGTAGATGCTCGATATTAATATCGGCCGGTTCGCTGTGAACAGCCTCATGCTCTAAACGATCAATCAAGCTTTCATCATGCGCCGCTTGTGACGGCGAACAACCGGCAAAAAGCAGGATCGCCACAAACAAATATCCGAATAAAACTCTCATCGCTCCCACTCCTCACCTGTCCCCGCTTCCGTGGGTACATGACATTGCAAACAATTTTCCCGTTCAGGATGCGTGACTCGAATCTCAGCCGGAACCGCAGGGCCAGCATGACAGGCCAAGCAATCACCTCGCAGTTGGAGCGTGTGCGGCACCGGCGGTGGACTGCCCAGCAACGCCGCTTGCCCTAATTCTGGACGGTCGGCCGTCACCCAATCTGTTTCAACAAACAGCGAATCTGTCAGAATCGGCACATGGCACTGGGTGCAATTAAGCAGTTCAGGATGGGGCACAATCGGGGCAAACGCCTCTTGTTGAGGGACGTAATCGCCGTTGCTGTGGCACATCAAGCAATCGTTGCCGCCAAAGCTCGCATCGACAACAGCGTGTGGAATAATCGGTGGCGCACCGTTGTAAGCCCGTAGTTCGTAATATCGGGCTAAGTCACGGCCGCTGGCTTCCAGCTCAGATTCACTGAGAAAGGATGTAAATTCAGCCGCTTGCTCAAACTCATCGACGATCACCGGCAAAGAGGGTGACCCACTATTAATCTCGCCCGTTAAATCTGGACCAACAAGATTTTGCCGGATGCTGGTGCCAACGAGCCAGACAACGGCCGCCAGCAAGATCACGGCCAAGCCGATCATCGCGACTCGAGATCGAATAGGATTTTCAGAATTCATCATCGTCTTTTTTCCTATGACAGTGTTTCAACCCGCACCGCACACTTTTTGTAGTCCGGTTCTCTGGAAATCGGACAAAATGCATCTAAGGTCAACTCGTTGATGAGCATCGACTCGTCAAAAAATGGGACAAAGACTTGCCCTCTGGCTGGTCGGCCGCGTTTATTGACCGAAGCTGGCAACTCCAAGCTACCCCTAGGCGAAACCAAACGCACTTGGTCACCGTGCTGAACCCCCATCTCACGGGCATCGGTCGGATGCAGTTCGACATAGCCATGTGGCATCGCCTGATGCAAGACTGAAATGCGGCGGGTCATTGATCCCGTATGCCAATGCTCAACCACCCGGCCGGTGCATAGCCAGAATGGGTATTCTTCACTCGGCTCTTCGGCCGCTGGTTCATATGGCCTGGCCCACACCCACGCTTTGCCCTCAGGCTTCCCGTAAAAGTCATAATCAGCTTTGGTTGTCGCTGGGTCATATTTGGCGTTGTAACGCCAGAGCGTTTCTTGGCCATCGACAAAGGGCCAGCGAATCCCCGGCCGTTTTCTCAGCAGATCATACGGAGCCATTTCATGTTTCGCCCCTGCATGGAACTGAATATATTCATTCCAAATTTGCTCGACGTGATCCTCTTGATCCCATGGGAACAGCTCTTCATACCCCATGCGCCGGGCCACCTCAATGATTTGCCATGTATCACTCATTGCTTCACCCGGGGGTTCTACCAGCTGATCCCACTGCTGGGTACGGCGTTCGGAGTTGCCAAATAATCCCTCACGCTCGATCCACATCGCCGACGGTAAAATCACGTCAGCGATATCTGTCGTCGGGGTTGGATACACTTCCGATACCACGACAAAACGTCCTTCTTTTAGGCTCCCATCTCGATACCGCTTGAGCTTGGGCATGCTGACCATCGGATTGGTGACTTGAATCCACATAAAACGGATGTCACCTCGGTCCAATGCACGGAACATCTCAACGGTGTGATAGGTCGGCTTCGGCGGGATATTTTCAACCGGCACTTTCCAGATTCGGGCCGCCAGCTCCCGAGCTTCTTCACTATTGACTGTCCCATGCGGCAATTTATGAGTCAGCGTACCGACCTCGCGCACAGTACCACAGGCACTCGGTTGACCTGTTAGTGAAAATGGGCTGTTACCGGGGGATGAGATTTTGCCCACCAAAAGGTGAATGTTATAGATGAGGTTATTCATCCAAGTGCCACGTACATGCTGGTTGACACCCATACACCAGAAGCTAGTCACTTTCAGATTGGGATCGCCGTACAAAGTGGCTAAATAACGCAAATCCCGTACCGATACGCCGGTCAGTTTTGAAACTTTGGCCGGTGAATAATCTTCTAAAAACGTCTTGAATTCATCAAATGAAATCCCTGTCGCTTCATCAGTAAAGGCAAATCCATCTTCAGTGCCATATCCGATGTTCGTTTTACCTGACTTGAAATTGCAATGCTCACGCACAAAGCGCTCATCCACTTGCCCTTTGCGAATAATTTCATAGCAAATGGCGTTGGCGATCGCCAAGTCGGTTTGCGGCTCAAAAATAATTGATCGATTAGAAGCCAAGCTGGTGCGGGTTGAGCGGGTGGCTAGATCGATGATTTTGACATCTTTGCGTTTTTGCCGTTGTTCCAACATGCGTGAAAACAAAACCGGATGCATCTCGGCCATGTTGTTCCCCCACAGCACAAACACATCGGCATAATCGATATCGTCGTAACACCCCATCGGCTCATCGAGGCCAAAACCGCTGATAAAGCCGGTGACGGCACTTGCCATGCACAAGCGAGCGTTCGCTTCGACATTGTTGGTCCCAATTGCCCCTTTAAATAGTTTGTTGGCTACATAACCATCGGGAATCGTCCATTGGCCTGAACCATAAATCGAAACGGAATCTTTCCCATGTTCATCGATTGTCTCTTGCATTTTGCGGGCAACGAGGTCGAGCGCTTCTGCGATGGGGGTTTCGACCATCTGGCCGTCTTTGCGCACGTAGGCTTTTTTGAGGCGATCTTTGCCATACAGGGCCATCACTGAGTGGTACCCTTTAACACAGCAGACCCCTTTGTTGACGGTGCTTTCAGGATCGCCTTTCACAGCGACCGCCTTTTCATCGGCTAAACCGATCAGCAAACCACAGCCAACGCCGCAGAAGCGACAAGGGGCTTTTTTCCAGGTGACATCATTTTGAGCTAAATTGTTGGTTTTTAGGTTGGCTTGGAGCAGGTTTTCTTGTTCTTCTTTGGCAAAAAGAACGCCGGGGAATATAGCAACGGCCGCTGTCATAGCGGCCATCATCGCCATCTGTTTCAAAAACTCTCGACGTGTCAGCATTCCGATATTCATGAGCAATCCTCGTGCCAATAAGGGCAGACAGTAGGTGAATTTTAGATTTAAAGTTTGATGGGGTTAGTGTAGGCGACCCTCTTTAAATAGACGGGTGTGGGATGTCACAAATTTGATGTGACAATGTCACAAATTTTCGCTGTGGCCTGATACTAAGGTGAGGGCCTGTAAAGATGAGATCCCATGAAGCTGAGTTTCAAGCAGTTCTTCGGCCGCATCATCGGCCGTTTCTGTGACCAAAATCAGTAGATCTTGATTGGTCGCTGGGGTTACTTCGCAAGCAGGTATGAGGTTCAAAGCCGCCTCCAGCTCTGATTTTTTTCCTTCAACCGGGTAAACAAGATAGCTTTTTATAATCATGATAAATTTTTCCATTGGACATTTGTCCCCTTCATTTCGGGTTGCATTATCTTAAAGTTATGGCGCTATCGCACCCTTCGCCATGCTTAATTGAACCGCTCTGGGTACGGTAGCCCTACCCTAAATAAGATAATGTGCCGGTAACAGTAGTGAGAATGATGAATAAAATGATGCCGCCCACAATGGTCAGAATCAGTCGGCCGACAGCCCAGCGGCGCGAACCGCCTTGCACTTCATTGAGTGCAATATGGATAAGTCGGTTAAGGAGGAGACGTTACCGCCTCCCCCTCTCCTTGGGTGACATATACTGCAAGAGGGAGAACCGGTAAAACCTTTTCCTTATCCGATATTCGATTTAGTCAAATTGGCAGGGTTCCTTGCTATTGGAACTTACTCTTAATCATGGCGATGGCTCATTAAATTATTTGGATCTAGCCGACTAGGGTCGAAATGGACATGAGAGCCATCTACTGGTATCAAATCCTCAACACGCTGCTGGGAAACAATATTCAGTACCGCTTTAAGTTCAATTGGAACGACTTTATCGTGCTCATGATAGGGGGCGAGCTCAACTCCTCCAGTACGAACATGACCCTCAGATTCTTCAAGATCAAAAGAAACTCTTGCTATGATCCCAAATACTTCGTTTGAAATATCTTCCATCACTGATGAAACCAAACAATTTCGGCTCTTTGGGAATTCAGGGGGTTGACCCCAGATGTAGGGGCTAGGCATTCGCATGAATAATCGGTCAATAGCCAACATGTTAATGTGAATATCTCGCCCCGATG
>JBLIMP010000235.1:0-7455 GCA_047638855.1 Cellvibrionaceae bacterium
ATGGCAATTGGCTTATGGGGTCATCGGCTCTTTGATTTGGACTGTGCTTTTCTATGTTTGGGCCAATCGGGCTTTTGAAAAACATATCATTCAGGGGTAAAAGGTAGGAATTCACATTATGCAACTCTCAAAATTTGTATCCACAATGGGGCGGAACGACGCCCGACTGATCGGCCGGGATCAGCTACTCTTGGGGCTGATCTTCTATCCAATCGTTATGTTTCTAATGATCCGATTCGGGCTACGGCCGTTGACCACTTGGTTGCAAGGCACCGTTGGTTTTGACCTAACCCCCTATTGGGCAATCGGTATCGCCCATATTTTCGCCGTATTGCTCCCTATGTTTTTCGGCATGATCAGCGGCATGTTGCTGATTGAAGAGCAGGAAGACAAAACCCTAACAGCGATGATGGTGACCCCTATCTCGCTTGATCGATTTGTTGCTTACAGAGCAGGTGCGGCCGGAATCGCCGCTTTCATGTCGATCTTCCTCGCGCTTGCTAACAATGGTATTTTTGAGATCGGCTTTTTCCCATTGGTCGGCATCTCCTTATTAGGCGGATTGGCCGCCCCATTTAACGCGCTCCTCTTTTTCGCCTTTGCCACCAATCGCGTCCAAGCCTTTGGCATGTTAAAAGGGCTGAGCACAATCAACACGCTTCCGCTTATCGCATGGTTTATCGTTGAACCATCACAGTATTTATTTGGACTATTTCCCCCTTATTGGGCGGCCAAAGCCGCTTGGTCTGCCATGGAAGGTGATGCTTCGCTTATTTATCTATTGCCAGGGGCCATTCTTTATGCGGTTGTGCTTTATCTGTTGGTGGTCCGGTTTCGCAAAAAAGCCTATAGTGGCTCGATCTAATTGCGCTCGCTTGAGCTGATCAAAAAAGGGAAATAAAGTGGCATTTGAAAATATCCAACCGGCTCAAACCTCGTTAGGCAGTTCGGTTACTCTTGAACAGCTCGCACATGATCCATATCCGCTATTTCAACAGCTTTTGACCCACGAACCGGTCAGTTGGTGCCCCGACATCAACATGTGGCTGGTCACACGTTATGTTAATGTGGTCAACATCTTGAAAGATTGGGAGCGTTTTAGCTTAGAAGATGACCATTCACAGATTGCAGCCACCATTGGCCCGATGATGTTGAGCACCGACGGGGCGCACCACAAACGCCAACGGGTGCCGTTTGCGACTCCGTTCCGGCCGAAACCGCTACGCCGCTCGTATTCAAACATCATCGCGCAAATCGCCAACAATGCGATAGATGCTTTGCCTGAATCAAACAAGTTTGACCTAGACAAAGCATTTTCAGATGAAGTTGCACTATTAACCGTTGCAACCGTTTTAGGTTTCCCAGTCGAAGACCGTGAGACGTTTGTTGAACTGTACGAGCATATGGCGATGGGAGTCGGTAATTTTCGCAAAGAAGCATCGATACAAGCGATTGCAGACCAAGCGATGACGGAGTTTCATCGGTATGTGATCGCATTGGTGGAACGGTTGAAAAAAGAGCCAAACGATTCGATTTTGAGCCAAATGGTTCATTCGGCCGATTCCAATCTAACTAACGATGAAATCGTATCAAACACTGCGATTACATTTTTTGGTGGGCTAGAAACAACCGCGTCGCTACTTTCAAATTCGATTTGGTGTTTTTTAACTGAAGGGGTCAACATAAATGAATTGATAACCCATCCCGCCAAATGTGCCAACGCAGTCGAAGAGGTGTTGCGCTGGGAAGCACCGGTGCAGACGGCCCACCGTTTGGTCAAGCAGGATGTGGTTTTGCATGGTCGAACGCTGAAAGCGGGCGACATGGTGCAAACGATGTTGAGCGGAGCGAATCGCGATCCACGCATCTTTGAAAATCCTAATACCTTTGATATTGAGCGAGTAAATGCAAATAAGCACTTAAGCTTTGCACGTGGCCCACATTTTTGCTTTGGCGCACCGCTGGCCCGCATGGAAGCGACCATCGGGTTGCCGATCTTATTCGGCCGCCTGCGCAACTTGCGCCTCGATTCAGCCCATCCTACAAAACCGACCGGCCACGAATTCCGCTCGCCAGAAACCCTTTTTTGTAAATGGGATTAGATTAACGGCAATTGTTCAACAGTCTGGAAAAATCGAGTTTGTAGGTGCGACTTTAGTTGCTTTAATCAAAAACACCATCTAAAGCCTGTGTCATCTTTACCGTCGTATCAACAAGCTCTCGAATCCGATCTTGAACCTTCTCCGATTCAACAAACATCGTCGGCCGCCGGTCATCCCCAAAGTCGTTGCCGGTGGCATAGACAAAACGGGGCACAATCACGCATCTGAAATCGAGCATAAGATGATTGGCGCACCCCATGACAGACATGTAGCTCGACTGTCCCCCGGCCGCGCACAAAAAGCCAACCACTTTATAGGTCCATGCCCGCATGGCGATTTCGAGCAGGTTTTTGGCGGCCGAATTGACATCAAAGTTATAGATTGGTACAGCTAAAATCACCGTATCAGCCTCTTCAATCTCTTTTCGAATCATAACTGAGTCGGGATGGTCATAAGCGTCCGTTCCGTCACAAAAAGGGATATTGTGCTCCCGTAGATCGATCAGTTTTGCATTTGCGCCCAGGCTGTTCAATTCGATTAAAGCCGCTTGTGCCAAAACGTACGAGCGACTTTGTGGGTGTAGCGAACAGCTAATAATGGTGATTTTCATAAAAAATTCCTGATTTATTTTTTAATTTAAGTCTGCCTAAATGGTATCAAGAGATCGTCTGTTTGCCATTCTCGTAAAATAGCTAGAAACTTAAGCTTATGGAAGCTAAATTTATACCCCATAGTCAATTTGTCGAATATCCCGAGGAAGAAATGCGGGAACGGGCCAACGCCTTTTATGCTGAAATCAATCGGCGACGGACGATACGAGAGTTCTCTGATCGGCCGGTGCCACGCGACATTATAGACACTTGCCTACTCGCGGCCGGAACCGCCCCCAGCGGGGCCAATTTACAACCTTGGCAATTTGTGGTTGTCAGTGACCCAGCGGTTAAACAGCGCATCCAAGATGCGGCCGAAATCGAAGAACGTGAGTTTTACAACGGCAAAGCACCGCAAGAATGGCTCGATGCGCTGGCCCCACTGGGGACCGATGAGCATAAAAATTTCTTGACGATCGCCCCCTATATGATCGCCATCTTTGCAAAATCATACGACCAACTGCCAGACGGCCGGAAAGTGAAAAACTACTATGTCAGCGAATCGGTTGGATTGGCTTCTGGCATGTTGATTACAGCCCTGCACCATTGTGGTTTGGCGTCGCTGACCCACACCCCCAGCCCAATGGGGTTCTTGAACGAGATTTTAGAGCGGCCGAAAAACGAACGGGCGATGATGTTGTTGATTGTTGGCTATCCGGCCGATGATTGTCAAATCCCAACCCACGCCAAGCACAAGAAATCGCTCAACGAAATCGCAACGTTTATCTAACTGGTAAGGGGCGAAGGGGTCGGAACCATCTTGTCTCTTCGGAGCTAAATTGAACCCGACTCCTTCGCCCCCTACTACGAGCAAAAATGACCCAAAACTTCTACACAAAACCGACAGTTGAAAACGGCATCCCACTCGGGTGCCCCGTCACCGCTTTAGGTGAATCGTTTAATCCGTTTGAAGATCCCTATATCAGCGATCCATACACCTTTTTAGCCCACGCACGTGAAAACGAGCCGGTCTTTTTCAGCCCCGAAATCAACCATTTTGTGGTAACACGCTACGCACATGTCCGTGAAATGTTGACCAACACAGACGATTATTCGTCCCGTATGGCCCAATCCCCGATAAAGCCGTGGCCGCAAGAGGCGGTAGACATGTTTGCGGCCGAAGGGTTCAACCTCGTCCCCACCCTTTCCAACAACGACCCACCCAATCACCAGCATGTACGCAAATTCCTCAACAACGCCTTCACCCCACGCCGGGTCAAATGGATCGAGCCGCACATTCGCCGTTTGGTCAATGAGGCGATAGACGGTTTTATTCACAAAGGGAAAGCGGACATCACCCAAGAGCTGTTGTACGAAACTCCGGCCCGTGTTTTATTTGAATTTTTGGGCATCCCAGACGACAGCATCGAAAAGGTAAAAGTCTGGTCACAGGGGCGTGCATTGCTCACCTGGGGCAAAATGTCAGACGAGGAGATCATCGCTTCGATTCCAACCTTTATCGAATATCTACGTTTTTGTCACGATCTAGTTGATGAACTTGAGCAAAATCCTGGGGAAGATTACACCAGTGAAATGTTGGCAAAATTACGCGATGAGAACCCAATTGGCTTTGACAAGAATAAGCTGATCATTACTGTGTTTGGTTTATTGATGGCGGGTCACGAAACAACGACCAATCAATCGGGCAATGGGATTCGCACGTTGCTTGAGCAGCGGGAAAATTGGGAGGCGATTTGTGCTGACCCCAGCCTGATCCCAGGGGCGTCTGAAGAGATTATTCGGTACGATTCAAGTGTGATCACTTGGCGTAGGGTCGCCAAAAAAGATATTGTGCTTGAAGGGGTGACGATCCCTAAAGATGCTCAGATTTTGGTGAGTTTGGCTGGGGCCAATCGGGACGAACGGAAGTTTGAAAATGCAGACAAATTTGATATTCGGCGCAAAAATGCGGTGCAAAATCTATCTTTCGGGATGGGGAATCACTACTGTTTGGGCGCACCGTTGGCCCGGCTTGAGCTCAATATTTTCTTGGAGGAGTTAACGAAACGGATTCCGTCGATGCGGCTGGTTCAGGGGCAGACGTTTACGTATTCGCCGAATACGTCACACCGTGGGCCGCAGAGTTTATGGGTTGAGTGGGATGTGTAGGGGTTTGGGGGTTACCGGCGGCCGAAAACTGGGTGCGATTTTGTAAAAAGCGATCTATAATCAAAACCGATGAACTTTGATCAAATCGTGAATGACACACCGCCCCATATTGAGGCGATACAAATCAAACTTTTAACCGAAGCTGGGCAAATTCGCAGGTCTCGCCTAATGTTGTCCCTGACACAAAGTGCGTTTAGCCTTTCTCGCCATAATTTACGCCAAAAATTTTCAGATCTGTCTGAACTTGAGCAAAACATTAAATTTGTTGAGTTGCTCTATGGCCCTGAATTGGCCCTATCGCTCCAAACCTATTTAGAGAAACGGTCTGATGAGCAATAGTGATCTGAGGCGGGCATCAGAGCCGATCATTCGGTTTTTTGAGAGCCATGAGATTCGATACCATATCGGGGGATCTGTTTCTAGCTCTGCTCATGGGGTTCCACGCACAACGATTGATGTTGATTTTGTTGCTGATCTTAAAGTTCACCATGTTCCTAAAATGGTGGATGAGATGCAAGGTGCTTATTACATCGATTCAGGCATGATCGAAAATGCGATTCGCTCAGAATCATCTTTCAACCTGATCCATTTAGAGACATTTATCAAGCTTGATGTCTTTGTTTTGAAAAAATCCCCGTATGATCAAGAAGTCATGGCTCGATCGGTTAATGGGGTTTTAAGTGTTGATGATTTGGAACCGCTTCAGGTCAAGTTTTCATCACCCGAAGATATTGTTTTGCATAAACTACATTGGTTCAGATTAGGGGGTGAGCAATCGGAACGACAATGGCGGGACATTCTGGGGGTTTTAAATGTCCAGCACAAAACGCTTGACTTAAGCTATATGCGAAGCTGGGCAAGGCGGATCAAGGTGAATGATCTGTTTGAGCAGGCACTTTCTGAGATAAATCACGAGACAAACCAGAACTGAAGGTTTGGGTGCGCCGCTGGCCCGGCTTGAGCTGAATATTTTCTTGGAGGAGTTGACGAAGCGAATTCCATCGATGCGGCTGGTTGAGGCGCAGACGTTTACGTATTCGCCGAATACGTCACACCGTGGGCCGCAGAGTTTATGGGTTGAGTGGGATGTGTAGGGGGCTTAGCTGTCGGCCTTCAGCTATCAGCTTTTCTTGGCTCCGGCCGACTATTGCCGTTTTGAAAAGCAGGTAAAATTGTCGAGTTTATAGAGGTAGAGTGGTACGTTACAGCTTAGAGAGTATCTGCCCTAAGCGAGAGGATAGAAATGAAGTTTTCTCAGAGAATTGGAAAAACAAGTGTAGAAAAGTTAGTGCAATACGAAAGCATTGACGAAGATCTAAGAAATGGTCTTTGGAATGCGCTTACTGTAGCATTCTTAAACGAGGTAACCTTTATATCTCACAGGCCATCCTACACAGTAAATTCAAGCCTATATGAAATGATAGAATGTTTATGGATGTATCATTTTAAGATCCCCGTAGATCAAATACCCACCTTCTTTGCAGATACAACATCTGTTATTAGAAAGGAGTTTTTTGAAGCAGAATGGTATGAAGTATTTGATTTCCTTGAAGCATGCATTAAATGTGGTTCCGACTCCCAAGAAAAAGTGAATAGCTTTATTGAGCTTTGTAATTTTCAACTTATGCGTGAAAATTCCGCTTACCGGTTCGTTAATAGAGAACTAACTGAAATAACAAGCGTTGAAGAAATTGAAGAAGTAGAAAAAGCGATAAACCAGTCTGGGACGTACAGTGGTGTTAAGGCACATTTGTCAACAGCATTAACATTAATGAATGATCGAGACAATCCTGATTTCAGAAACTCAATTAAAGAATCAATATCCGCTGTCGAATCTCTAGCAAAGATACTTTCAGGTGACGAAAAGGCAACTTTGGGTCAAGCACTTAAAGTAATTGAGAGAAATGGTGTTTTACATAGTGCTCTAAAATCAGCCTTCTCTTCCTTGTATGGTTATACAAATGACGCGAACGGCATCAGACATGCATTACATAAGAAATCCACTCTAACTAAAGCCGAGGCACGTTTTATGCTTGTCAGTTGCTCAAGCTTCGTGAACTATCTAATTGAGCTAAATGGACAGTAGAGGACCGAATAACAGAGAGACAAAAACCTACAGCTCCGACCGAATCGCCCACAGATCCGGCCACATCGGCCGTAAAGTTGCCTCCAAATTTCACCCCGGCTGAACCACCCATCCCCATCTTCGCCCCAATCGTGCGAGCCACCATTTTCATTTCACAATATCAAAACAAGTGGAGAGCTATTTCCGGCCGTGTAAATTCCCCATTGAGTTGTGGATAAAACCGGTTACAATAAGTACGCTTTTAAGTACATGTACATATTGGAGGTGACCATGAACAGCATCAGCTATACATCAGCCAGGAGCAACTTGGCCCAAACAATGAAAAAAGTTATTGAAGACCATGCGCCAATCGCCATTACCCGTAAGGGGGAAGGTGCCGTAGTCATGATTTCAATGGAAGATTATCAAGCGTTGGAAGAAACCGCCTACCTCTTGCGCAGTCCCGAGAACATGCATCGTCTCATTTCAGCGATTGGTCAGCTCGAAAAAGATGAAGGTGTTGAGCGGG
>JBLIMP010000236.1:0-7449 GCA_047638855.1 Cellvibrionaceae bacterium
TTCAACCAACCTTCCCTGAGCCACAGCGATCTCTATCATATCCGTTAGGTAATACTCAACCCCATTTCGAGCTTGACGTAACGGTAAATTTGGTAGATTCGCCCACAAGAAGTCAGCATCAAAACAATAAACGCCTACATTCAACTCTTGGATATTGAGCAGCTCTTGACTATTCGGCCGCTGTTTTGCCTCAGAAACTTCGACAACCTCGCTGATTGCGCCATTATCGTCACGCGCAATGCGGCCGAAAGATGATGTGGTTTCCCCCATGACAGTTGTCAACACCACGGCCGCACCACTAGCAGACTGCATATCAGCCAACTGGCTCAAAGTCTGCTCGCGTAGCAAAGGCATGTCTCCGTATGTCACCGCTACTTGTTTAGATTTTCCTTTAAGCATGTCGGCCGCCATCATCGCAGCGTGGCCCGTCCCTAATTGTTCAGCCTGAACCACATAATTGGCATCTGCCCCCACAAGCTTTTCAACTTTATCGCCACCCATTGCGCCAACAACCATTGTCACGGGGTGATTAGACACTTTTCGAGAAGCTTCAACCACGTGCATCACCATTGGTCGGCCGCCCACCTCATGCAATATCTTTTGTACTTTTGAATTCATTCGTGTCCCCATACCAGCGGCCAGGACAACAACGGTAATATCTTTTTGAGTCATACAGAGTTAGTTAATTTATTGATTTATCGATTGGTTAGTCTGCTAGTTAAAGTATCGCCCTCGAAACCACTTTCCGACCAGCCTACTAGAACAAAAAAAGGACCGGCATGAGTTTAACTCAATAACCGGTCCTTCTTCAAACGACTGCGGTGGCAGGATTCGAACCTACGAATAGCGGATTCAAAGTCCGCTGCCTTACCACTTGGCGACACCGCAAGAGGGAGAAAATATTAGCACGTTCAATTTTGAGAAACAAGGGTGAATAAGAACACATTTACAAAGACTTACCGATTCTGTCTAAAAATAAAGTTTTTACCGCTAAATAACCTTGAATAAGAAATTTCTAATTTTAATGCTCCTCCCGTATGTTTTCATGAAACAAACACCTCTTAAGGTCACTATTGACCAGTTAAACTGTCAAAATGGCAGATCAACATGGCCAATCTAACGTTCTCGCAAAAATATTTACTACAATTTCATTAAGTCGTAAGTATCAATGGGACTTATTTGCTTAAAATAACAAACATGTTTGTTGAGTATAGTGACCAAATTAATATACAATGCCATATCGCTTGTTGGTATAATGAAAGCTTATGTACTACCTAGTCAAATCAACCGCTCAATAGATTTACTTAAATAGGTGACAGAATCATATGGAAATCGCAACACATAACTTGGCTAATTTGAACCGTTCCTTAGTCCCTACCATAGGTCAGCTAGCTCCAGATTTTTCACTGCCATCTATTCAAGGAAAAACAATTCAGCTAAAAGACTTTATTGGCAATAAAAAGGTTGTCCTTTGGTTTTCAAGAGGGTTTACGTGTCCTTACTGTCGTGGATTTATGGAGTCTGTTGTCACCGGTTATGATAAATTAAAAGAAAAAGATATAGAGATCGTCCAAATTTCTCCTAATTTGCACCAAAGCGCCGTCAAATTCTTCGGCGATACCCCACCCCCGTTCCCAATGGTTTGCGACCCAGACAAACGGCTATTTTCAACCTACGCCATCGGGGATGCTGGAGCTTTTCGAGCCACAACCAATATGGTCGTGTCATTTGCAGTCTCGGCTCAAAAGGGTGAGTTTTTAAAAACCGCTCGCGCCTCTAGCATGGATGTGTTAGATCGGCAGTTTTTAAAAAGGCTCCATCACCACGCTTTAACCGCTTTAAATCAGGCGGTGATTACAATTGATATTAATGGATACATTCGCAATCGAGTAGATGTGGATGCCCTTGAGGATATCCCCTCTACCTCAAGAATGATTCAGCTATTTGAAAAAGGCTAATTGGTCGAAAGCAAGTCTAATTTAACAAAAAAGACAAGTAACTGTACAGGTGGTGTCGTGAATGGCCGATTGTAAGGGCTATGTCACACCTAAAGGTGTGGCTCGCCCCGTTAATAACAATATTGGGTTACGGGGCGAGCCATTTTTGTTTACAAAAATGACATAGCCTCTACATGCTGGTGGCGCGCCTGAATAGTTACAAAGATAATTTAAAAAAACATGCTGACTCAAACAAGATTGCCTCTAAGTCAAAGGCTTGCAAACGTGACCGAAATTCTAATATCGTTTGCATCCTCCTCTGTTCCTAGTCTTTTTTTCCAAACATTAGCCGACTACACGCGATTTGCAATTCACTATGATTTTTTTGGGATCGCCTTAACAAACCCGGATGGGTCTGCGTTTGTTATTCACCCTCTTGACTCAAAGATTGATGATACGCTTCCGGCTTTTGACTATGAACTTTTAGACTCAGGGTTGATCGGAAACGCCATCTTGAGCGGCCGTTTAACAAGTAAACACACGCTCCTAGACGATGATACAAATGATCAGTTTGAACAACTTTGCAAAAAATATAATTTAAGCAATCAGTTAATTATTCCTTTAAAACAAGGGGACCAAAAAATCGGAGCGTTAGTGCTCGCGGCCGAAGCCTCCTCTGTGTATAACAAGGAAGATGAACAAATTGGAGTTCTCATTAGCTCTGGCTTATCAGCTAACTTTGAAATGGCACGCCTTTATCAAACGTTAGCTGATGAACGCAGTACGCTATCCTCCTTACTCGAAAGTACAAAAGATGGCTTTTTCGTTATCAGTCCAGAAGCCACTGTTTTAATTGCAAACCCCGCATTTTTAGAAATGTTTCACATTAAAGAAAATGTCGTTGGCAAAGCAATGTTTGAGGTTTTCGAAAAGGGTCCATTCTTGGAGTTATTTGATAACGACAAGGCTGCTGTTGCTGAGATACCATTAGACGACGGCCGAATAGTACAAGCCAATCGCCACGCTGTGATCTCTGGGTTTGGAGAACATTTAGGTTGGGCCATCGTGCTTCATGACATTACGCTTTTAAAAGAGCTAGTTGAAATGAAAACCGACTTTGTAAATACTGTAGCTCACGATCTCAAAAATCCACTGGCATCTATTCGGATGGCGGCCGATCTTATTCCAAAATTAGGGGAAACCAACGCTGCACAAAAAGATATGCACGAGCGTATCGTACGTACCTCTTCCTACATGCGCGAACTGGTTACAGAACTGCTTGATATCGGCCAGCTCGAATCGAATTTGGGGTTAAATATTAGAACGCTAGATTTAGTCACAGAACTGGGCGATGTGATATTTGCACTCAAAACCAATTCAGAAGTCAAGCAAATCAAAGTAGATTCAACATTTCCAGACAGTCAAAAAATAGATGGGGATAGCGGCCGTCTACGTCAACTTTTTCTTAACTTAGTAGGCAACGCCATCAAGTACACCCCAGAAAACGGGCATGTATGGATCACAGTTTTACAATCTCCGGGCCAGACACAGGATCAGAAAATAGAAATTACAGTTAGGGATGATGGATTGGGAATACCGGCCGATGATCTCCCTCGCATATTTGATAAATTCTACCGGGTGCGAACAGAGAATCGGGCCAAGATCAAAGGAACCGGTCTGGGACTAGCTATCACTAAAAGCATTGTTGAAGCCCACGGGGGGGAAATTTCTGTCGAAAGCGAAGAGCTAAAGGGGACACTATTCCGAGTTGTTTTACCGTTAGTTCAGCCAAGGCAGATTCTAAAACAAACAAAGTAATTTAATCGTTAGGAAGCATAGTGCCCCTTTTCACGAATAACCCTGCTTTCAACATGGGTCGAAAGCACAATCGATGTTTGAGTTGGCCCAAAATGAGAAAGCCGTTTGATAAAATCTTCAAGAGCGGCAATAGAAGTCAACGAAATTTTCAGTATAAATGACGCCTGCCCTGTAATATAGTGAGCCTCTAAAACCTCTGGTGTCTTTTTGACAAAATCTTGCAAAGGGTCATTCCGTTCCGGCCGAGTATTGACACTCACAAACGCTGTAATTACCCTATCTAGCTTTGCCAGATCAAGTCTAGCACCATACCCAACTATCACCCCTACCTCTTCAAGTTTACGCACACGCTCGCTCACGGCCGGGGTCGATAATCCGATCTTTTGGCCCAACTCCCGATACGAAATCCTTCCGTCTTCCTGCAATATTTCGAGTAGTTTCCAATCAGTTAAATCTAATTTTCTCTCTTGTAAAGTCACAGCTCACATTCTCCTAATACAATAAGGTCAATACCGTTACTAGCTTACGATTCGGGTGTGATTTGTCAAATCGATCCCCTATATTAATGTGCGCCTAAACAAAAATGTAGGATTTTTTCTGCATTAAAAAATTATAAATCTTTTAACCCAACTACAGAATATCTCAAACATTCACAGGAGAATGAATCCCATGATTATCGGTGTCCCAACAGAAATTAAAGCTTTAGAAAATCGTGTCGGTTGTACCCCAGCCGGAGTGGCTGAACTTGTACGTCACGGTCATACCGTATTGGTAGAAAGTGGTGCTGGAAACGGTAGCGGCTTCAGCGATGCCGAGTATGCCGCAGCCGGTGCAACAATCACCGCAGCAGCGGCCGATGTTTGGGCCGCTGACATGGTTTGTAAAGTAAAAGAGCCCTTAGCTTCGGAGTATGGTTATTTTCGGGATGATCTTTTATTGTTCACCTATTTACATTTGGCGGCCGAAGGCGCTTTAACCAAAGCCCTAATCGATGCAGGCACAACCGGGATCGCTTATGAAACCGTTCAAATCGGCCGTTCACTGCCGTTGCTAACCCCAATGAGTGAAGTAGCTGGGCGAATGTCGGTTGAATTAGGTGCGCACTATCTGAAAAGAGCCTACGGAGGCAAAGGGATTTTGCTAGGTGGCGTACCAGGCGTTCGACCAGGAACCGTCACCATTATCGGTGGTGGTGTCTCAGGCATCAACGCAGCCAAGATGGCCATTGGCCTTGGTGCTCGTGTCCTCTTACTCGACATCAGCGCAGATCGTCTCAAATACCTAGATGATGTATTTGGAGCACGTATAGAAACGGTCATGTCAAACAGCGGCAATATCGCTGAAGCTGTAGCTGAAGCCGACCTACTTGTCGGTGCGGTTTTGATTCCAGGTGCGGCCGCACCAAAATTAGTGACCGAAGACATGGTTAAAACAATGTCGGCCGGATCTGTCATTGTCGACATCGCCATCGATCAAGGCGGTTGTATTGAAACAGTTGATCGTGTCACCTACCACGACAACCCGACTTACATCAAACATGATGTCGTTCATTACTCAGTCGGCAATATGCCGGGCGCAGTCCCACGTACATCAACGATGGCTCTCACCAACGTAACACTCCCCTATGCGGTTAAATTGGCCAATATGGGTGCAAAAGGGGCGATGGCGGCCGATGCCTCACTGCGGATCGGACTAAACACAATGGGCGGCAACGTCACCCATGAAGGAGTTGCCACTTCATTAGGCTATGACTTCGTTGCTCCAGAATCACTGATTAACTAAAAGCCAAATCAACCGCTTAATGGCCCAAATAAAAAGAGTGATTTCTTAAGCAGAAGTCACTCTTTTTATTTCCTTTGGCCTTGTTCCTGATCAACGCCCTCAAGCAATTGATTTACAACAGACCAATCAATGATTTGTTGTAGCAATGACCAGCCTATTGCCGACTGTCGGAACCAAACAATATCTCTTAATGTTGCTCCTACAAGCAACCCTACGGCAAGAAAGGAGTATCGAGCATAACCTATCTGAAAAATCAAGATCGAGAAAACTAAAATCAGAACAGTACGTAAAATTACTATCTTCAAAGATGGGCGCATGACAGACCAAATTGTAGGTGATTCATCTTGCTATTTTCGTAAAGTTTTTAGCCGCTGAATTTATTTTTGAGATGTTTTTATCGGTATTTGTCCCATTTTTAAACCCCTTTCCTTTATTTAATTTTAACAGAAAAGGGTGCTACCCAAAATTTGGATAGCACCCTTTTTATTACCATTTAGTTGAACAACGCATTGCGCTTCTCAAACTAAATAATCGACTTTAATCCAGACTCAACAGCCGCTATAATGCGATCCGCTTCATCTTTCGTAATCGTCAACGGCGGTGAAAGGACCAAAACATTACACAATCCTGGGATCGTATTGCCGTTTTTGCCGATCAAGACCCCTTCCGCCTTCGCCCCAGCAATCACTTTATTGATTTTAGCTGGATCAATCGCCTCAAGGGTATCTTTGCTATTGACCAGTTCGATGCCAAATAGCATCCCCTTGCCACGTACTTCGCCGACGTTTGGATGCTCTAGCAGTTGTGAGAACTGTTCCTGCATATATGCGCCCATTTCGGCCGCGCGTGTGACCAAACCTTCTCGCTCGACAATCTCGATATTCTTCAATGCAACGGCCGTGGCTACCGGATGCCCACCATAAGTGCTGACATTCCGATAGTGGTTCAGGTCCTCTCCATCGCTCAAAAACGCATTATAGATTTTTTCATTAACCACAGTTGCTGCAATCGGCTGATAACCACTTGCAATCCCTTTTGCACAGGTCATGATATCCGGCATCGCTGACCAATGTTGATGGCCAAACATTTTGCCCGTACGTCCAAAGCCCGAAACTACTTCATCAAAGATCAGCAAAATGCCGTATTTGTCACAAATTTCCCGTATACGAGGCACATAATTATCGGGTGGAATCAAAACGCCACCACCAGAGATCATCGGTTCCATGATAAAAGCAGCAACCGTTTGCTCCCCTTCATAGATAATCGTCTGTTCGAGCTCGGCCGCAACCTGTTCACCATGCTCTTCAGGGGTCAAGTTTGGATGGCGGCGATAAGGATATGGCGGGTTAATATGGCGAATTTCGGCCGGTTGATTGCCAAAGCCAATCTTGCGTTCCGCTTGCCCTGTTGCACCAAGGGCCCCATAGGTGTTGCCGTGGTACGCCCGATAGCGAGAAATAATCTTGCGGCGCAAATAACCATGTGGCTCACCCGACTGTTGGTGATATTGCCACGCCATCTTAAAGGCCGCTTCATTCGCTTCAGAACCAGAGGGGGTAAAATAGACATGCCCGTTCATCCCAACCAATTGCATCAATTTGTCAGCCAGTTTAGCCGTCGGTTCTGCCACCATCATGGGGGACAAATAAGCTAGATTTTTCATCTGCTCATAAGCGACCTGCGCCAATTCTTCACGGCCGTAGCCCACATTAACACACCAGATGCCGGCGATCGCATCGAGCCACTCATTGCCAAACTGGTCGGTCAGAATCGCACCTTCACCTTTCACAATCACAGGTGGGGGTGCTGTTTTAACATTATTGTGCTGCATCAACGGGTGCCAAAGCGAGTCAGCACTCGTGCGCGAAAGTTCAGTTATTGTAGTCATGGGAGGAAGTAGAGAGAAAAGAGA
>JBLIMP010000237.1:0-7405 GCA_047638855.1 Cellvibrionaceae bacterium
TTAGACCAGTTCTGGATGGTGGTGTAACGGCAACGACCGCCTTTTAGAACGATGATTTCAACCACGGCCGAATGCAACGAGTCAGATGAGTAGATCGGAGCTGTACAACCCTCAACATAATGCACGTATGCACCTTCATCGATGATGATTAGCGTACGCTCAAACTGTCCAGCGTTCTTGGCATTGATCCGGAAATACGCCTGCAAAGGCATTTCAATATGGACACCAGGTGGCACATAGATAAATGATCCACCTGACCAAGCGGCCGTGTTTAAAGCGGCAAACTTATTATCAGTGATCGGAATAATCGTGGCGAAATATTTCTTAACCAATTCAGGATATTTGGCTAGCCCATCATCCATTCCTAAGAAAAGAACACCTTTGTCTTCTAACTCTTTTTTGATGTTGTGATAAACAACTTCTGACTCATACTGAGCCGCAACACCAGAAAGATATTTTTGTTCAGCATCTGGGATGCCTAATTTATCAAAGGTATTTTTGATATATTCAGGAATATCTTCCCAAGTATCACCATCACGCTCATTCGGCTTGATGTAATAGTAGATGTTATCAAAATCAATTCCGCCTAAATCAGAACCCCATTCTGGCATCGGGCGTGATTTAAAGTGCTCAAAAGCCTCAAGGCGAAAATCGAGCATCCACTCTGGCTCGTTTTTACTGCTAGAAATGTAGCGAATCAGCTCTTCGGTAAGGCCGCGTTCTGGTTTGTAAGCGTAATCTTCTACGTCAGAAAAACCGTACTTTTCCGCATAATCTGAATTGACATCAGCAACAATTTCTTCTTCAGTTAATTCTGCTTCGGGGGTAAATCCACTGTTCATGATTTTCTCCGTTTGAATCTAGACCTTTCGGTTTTAACAACTGAAAAGTCCAAGCATTCCAATTGAAATTACGCGGCCGGTTCTGGATCTTCGTGTATCTCGCGAACCCAGTCGTACCCTTTTGCTTCAAGTTCTAATGCAAGCTCTGGGCCACCGCTTTCCACGATGCGTCCATTGAGCATAACATGCACATAGTCTGGCTTGATATAGTTTAGTAACCGCTGATAATGGGTAATGACAAGCATTCCCAAATCAAGCGAATCTTTTAAGCGCACTGCACCATCCGACACGATTTTGAGTGCATCGATGTCCAAACCTGAATCGGTTTCATCCATGATCGCAATTTTTGGTTCGAGTACTGCCATCTGCAAAATTTCAGCCCGTTTTTTCTCACCGCCTGAGAAACCATCATTTAAATAACGGCCAGCAAATTTCTGATCAACATTAAATTCCGCCATTTTAGCTTTAAGCAAGCGACGGAAATCAGGAATCGTAATACCCTTGTCTTCTGAATTAACAGCTTTGCGCCGGGCATTGATCGACTGACGCAAGAAGTTTGCGACGGTCACACCAGGAATAGCGACAGGATATTGAAATGCTAGAAACAGTCCAGCGCGTGAACGCTCATCTGCACCTAAGTCGAGGAGATCTTCCCCGCCAAAAAGCACTTCTCCGGCCGTTGGTTGATAAAATGGATGGCCTGCCAACGTATACGCTAGCGTACTTTTTCCAGACCCATTGGGTCCCATCAGGGCATGAACTTCGCCCTGTTTTACGGTGATATTAACACCTTTTAGAATCTGCTGATCTTCTACTGAAACATGCAGATCTTTGACTTCAAGAGCGATACTCATTCTCCTGTTATCTCCTTGGTTAAGTAATTTTGAATAAAGGGCAAGACAGACATTAATCTGCCTATCCATTTTAGATGAACAATTACACTCATCGTTGCCCTGCTAATTTAGTGGTTAATTTAACGGAAATCGGTTCCCGTATCAGTGCAAAAGTATAGCAAAGACAACAATCAAGATCAATTTTTATTATACTTATGATAAAAATAATATAAATTGACATTTAATAAGCTCCATTGCTATAATCTGTAGGCTGAACACTGGGATTTTAGCGTGAAATAAAGACAAAGAAAAGGCTCTTGCGCTTAATATAATAAAAGCACTTAGAACAAAGATGAAAACACGTACAAGCACACGCGACATCATTCTACACAAAATCAAAGAACTACATACTTCAACTGTAGATTCACTTGCTGAAGCAGTAGATGTATCCCCTGTAACAGTACGTCATCATCTCAATGCCCTATTAGCCGCTGGCAGTATTGAAACAGCTACCGTTAGACGGTCGGTTGGGCGTCCTCATATGACCTACAGCCTAAGCAAAGCTGGGGAAGAGCTTTTCCCAAAAAACTATTTCCGCCTCAGCACGCTCCTGCTCGAAGAAATTCGAGACCGGTTTTCTACAGACGTTGTAAAATCGATTTTCAATGGAGTGGCAAATCGTATCGCAAGGGACAATTCTTCAAGATTTGAAGGATTACCCTTTGAAGATCGCTTAGATTTTTTGGTAACTCTTCTTGAAGAAGAAGGGTTCATGGCCCGCTGGAAAAAAAATGGCAATGAATACCAGCTCACTGAGTTTGGGTGTCCTTGGCTTTCGATTGGTGAAGCCCATTCGGAAGTTTGTTCCTTCGACAAGGAACTTATTCACAGTGTACTAAAGACAAGGTTTCAGCAGAGTAGCTGTATGCTGAATGGTGATTCCTGCTGTCAATTCAATATTACGGCACCGGTTTAAATTAAGCGATTCTTATTTGATTTGAACTAATCTATAAAACAGGAAAAAATAAAAATGGTAGCATCACGCGAAGAAAAATTAATTGAAGCATTACGCACAGTCATTGATCCAGAGATCGGTTTAAATATTGTAGAGCTAGGATTGGTTCGTGGAACTGATTTTAATGGCGACAAGCCAAAGATAACGATGATTTTAACGACTCCCTTCTGTCCATATGGGCCAGCAATTATTGAGCAGGTTCGGTTTACGGCTAAAATAAGTATGGAAGAAGAAGTTGAAGTCGAAATTGGTACTGAATTGTGGGATCCTTCTATGATGGAGGAAGGTGCTGGTGGGGATTGGGGATTATTTTAGATACTGGATGTTAGATATTGGATATTAGTTAGACAGCTACTGGCTTCTAGCATCTAATATCTTTCTGAAAAAATATATTTTCTTCATAAAACTTAGGTAAAGTAAAAAGACTCTCGAACGAGAGTCTTTTTTTTATGAAAATTTTGACAAAATTCTTACTTGTTCTTGCGCTATTTATAGCTATTTATCCGGCGCTTTTAATGTGGCGTGTGGTCGCTTTTTCTAAACAAGATCAAGCGCGCCCGGCCGATGCCGCTATTGTGCTAGGGGCCGGTGTATTTCGCGGCCGGCCATCACCCATCCTGAGAGCGAGAATCGATCACGCTATTCAGCTTTACAACACTGGCGTCGTGGATAGGTTGATTTTTACTGGTGGTATCGGCCGGAACGATCTACTTAGTGAAGCTGAAGTTTCGCGACAATATGCACTTGCCCAAGGTATCTCTGATTCAGATATTTTAATCGAGAACAAGTCAACAACAACTATTGAGAACTTGAGGTTTGCGGCCGAAATTGGTGCCAACAATGAGCTTAATAGCTATCTCATCGTTAGCACACCTTATCACATGTTACGCGCCACTTGGATTGCAAGCGATATCGGGCTAAATGCAACCTCATCTCCGACGCGCTCTGTTCGTTGGATTAGTGACACCTCGCGCAATCGAGCTTTGATTCAAGAAACGATCTCGATTGCATGGTATGGGTTCCGCCGGCTTTCAAGTGCTACGTATCAAACCAATGGGCAACGAAGCTTAGGCGAGAATAACTAGACGCCCTTAGTTATTCGTTAGCAATCATAGGTAGATAAATAAACTCTGTCAGCCTGACTGATCGAAAGACGGCCGAAACCTCTGATAATTCGCCGTTTTCACGAAAAGCGACAACAAAATAGCGCTCTGACACATTGTTCGGCAAAGTAGAGGTATAGGACAAGTTTGTCGTTGATGCACAATTAGACGCAGCCGCGCAATTCGAGCCTGGAGCTAAATTAGCTGATGCACCCCACCAAATCTCATATTCGCTGGCACCAGTACTGTTCCAGCTTAATTTGATCCCGTCTGGTTTCAAAGAATATGAAGCATTTAACGAAGGCACGCCAGATAACGAGAGTAAGTTGTTCTTAATATAATTGGAAGCAACTTCATAAAAATACCCTCCGTCATCAACCTTCCCATCATTGTTTGAGTCACATGGGCAAGTTGTTCCCCCTGCCCCTTGCCCGAAAATAAGGGCGATAACTCCAGCATCTTTGTACCGCTTTAAAGTTTCTAAATTCGGCTCGTCTAAAAGTGTTTCAACAAGATTATCTTGATAATGGCTCGTTGTATTGTTCAGGATCGCCCGTTTGGTATTTCCGTAAGGGATCTGCCAAATCATAACTTGTTGGCCGGTGCTTTCAGTATAGCGATTGATAAATTTAATGTGATTGTCAAAGTCATTAGGGTTCCACCACGCATCAGGGGTGTTCCAAACATATTGATAAAACCCTGCATCGCGATCTCGCATTTCAAAAAATGTTAGGTCAAATATCTGATTTAAGGATTTGTAAAATTTTATCGATTGATCTGCGGTTGCAATCAATTTCGCATTGTTTGGGTTTGAATAAATAAAACTGTCGCCAGTCCCCCAAGGGCTAGCATGATAAGCGATTAGGACGTTGTCCGCATTTGTTGTGTCGCGCAATCTAAACAACGCTTGAGCAAATCCAGCCATTGAGTTTGGCAACCCGCCTAAGCTGGGATGGCCAGACCCGCTGACCATAACCGAGTTGGGATATTGGGCTGAATCGTCATTTGAAGAAAGCTGTTGAATATGTCCCCAAAGATCTGGCTCCACATGCAAAATAACTGTTTCATTGGGAAACTCAGCCGCCTTTTTATAAAATAATTCTAAATCATTCCAAT
Organism: Cellvibrionaceae bacterium; assembly: GCA_047638855.1. GTDB lineage: Bacteria > Chloroflexota > Anaerolineae > Promineifilales > Promineifilaceae > WTJY01. The sequence goes on from JBLIMP010000237.1 coordinate 4,910, forward strand.
AATCCCTCATCGTGTCCGCGTTCTCTAAATTATTTTTAATTGCATTCTGCTCGTTTTGATAGCATGGATGGTTTCCATTGCCACCTCCACCGCTACCACTTTGGCAAATGTTATAAAAAGTAAAAATTGAGGTTTTGCCATATGACTGCGAGCTTTCAATATAAAATTTTGCAAAATCTCCATTATTGTTCCATATAGACCAACCATATTTTGCCCCACCTGCTAAATATTGTTGGCGATATCGAGTCCCATCTGGCACTTGAAACATTGACGGCCGGGAGGGTAATTCTGACATGCCGATATCAAGAAATTGTGGCGGCCAAGCTTGAACAGCTTCTGTCTTACCATGAGCGCCCGTTGTTCCAAGTTGACTTGCTAAAAGAATCATCCCCAAGCCGAAGGTTAAGACTTTCCCCGTCTGCAAAGCCGATTTCTTTGTACAGTTAAATTTGAACATGCTTTTATTTCATCCTTTATTCTTTACTGTTACTTCTTGTTGCTTTTATGGTGTGTGACATGCAATATCCCCTGCGTATTGAAATCAAGCCTATCGGTGCAAAACCGAAACAAAAGTAAAGTAAGTTATGAAATTTAAGATAAATAGCCTAAAAAAGGGGGCAAATTGGGGCATATTGAGCAAATTTTCTAAAAATATGGTTTCGTCTACCCCTGGAGCATGTGACTAAATCAACCCTTTTGTGATTTGTCAAAACGGCCGCTTTTATGATTGTGCCATGATCCATAATCATGGTTGCTTTGGTAACAAAACATAATGCTGGTGCAAATCTTCGGTTTTCAGTCTAGCAACATGCTAAAATTTGGCTTACAAAGTTCAATTGAATTGTTTTGATCTTGTAGGTGGAATTGTCTCTTCATTTTTCAAACAATCTACGCTATCTTCCAAGTAAACATTCTGCCTATCACTTTGAATTAACACTATGAAATTAACCCAAAGAAAAATTTTCTTGTTTTGGCTCCCCTTGTTTGCAAGCTGGATAATGATGACTATTGAAGGGCCGATAACAAGTGCCACAATTAGCCGTTTACCAAACAAGATTCAAATGCTAGCCGCTTACGGCGTCGTTATTAGTCTGTCGGTTTTTATTGAATCGCCCATTATCAATTTGCTGGCAACCTCTACGGCACTAGTCAAAGATCAGGCTTCATATCGGCTGGCACGTCGGTTTACCCTGATATTAATCTCAGTTTTGACCCTTGTTACCTTTGCCATCGGTTTTATTAACCCGATATTTGAGCTAGTTGTACTTGGCATTTTGGGTGTCCCGGCCGATATCGCCCAGTGGGTGCGGCCAGGGATGCAGATAATGTTGCTGTTTACGGCCGCGATTGGTTGGCGTCGGTTTCAACAAGGTGTGCTTATCAACTTAGATCAAGGGAAACGAATCGCTCAAGGAACTGGGTTCCGGTTGATCATCATGATTCTGGTCATTGCGGGACTGGCAAATTTAACAGAATTGCCGGGCATTTATGTAGGAAGCATTAGTCTGATCACAGGCATTATCGCAGAATCGCTTTTTATTACTTGGCACACTCGCAAAGGCGTCGTCAATTTACCGGCCGAAAAAGAAGGTCCTCAATTGACCATGCAAGAGCTATTTTGGTTCCATATGCCACTTGCAGGGACATCCGCCATGATTTTGATCGTACAACCGCTCGTTTCGGCCGCGCTTGCACGTATGGCAAACCCAACTGAGTCTTTGGCAGTATGGCCCATCGTTTTCCAAACTATGCTCGTTTTACGTGCCCCCGCCCTTTCATTGCCTGAGGTCGTTATTGCCAAAACAGATGGAATAGAATCTTGGTTGCCGTTGCGTACATTCGCATTAACCATGACAGTGGTTATGCTTGTGTTCACAACAATTTTCACATTCACACCTTTGAGCAATTTCTACCTCATGACAGTACAGGGGTTAGATCCAGTATTAACAGCCACCGTTAGTCAAGCATTACCATGGCTATTGCTGTTTCCTGTGCTATGGGTAATTAATGCATGGTTGCGAGGGCTCCTCATTAGTTATCGTGCAACAGGTGCTGTGAATGGAAGTATGGCGACAAATTTGGTTATTACGCTCATTGTTTTAGCCTTGGGCATCTCATCTGGCACGGCCGGATTGGTAGTCGCATCTATAGCGATGGTTTTAGCGGCCGCAGGGGAAACCGTTTACCAAGCTTGGCGATTGGGCATTGTCTTGGACAGGGGTTACCAGCTTCTAGTTGGGAAAGCCTAAAGCCAACCCCGAAAAATAATTATCTAGCAAACTAGGTCAGGGGGAATTGGCTGTGTCAATCAAGTTGACGAGGTGAGGCGATTTTGTTGATGCAATTGCATGTTTTATTCTCGGAAATCGCGCCTAAGCTGAAAAGCAATCACACTGTGACCTATCGCCCATCAACTGTTATAGTTTGATTCAGCTTTATCACAGAAAACAACTTGTCTAAAAAACCTCTATTATCTTCGTCGAAATACATCTTATG
>JBLIMP010000238.1:0-7396 GCA_047638855.1 Cellvibrionaceae bacterium
AATCATCATCTTATTAAGACATGGCGAGAACGAGTGGGTAAAAGAACACAAGCTGGCTGGCTGGATTCCCGGCGTTCATCTAAATGAAAACGGCCGCCAGCAGGCCAAAGATGCGGCCGAACGGCTGGCCCATTTGCCCATCACCACTCTCTATTCAAGTCCGGTTGAACGTTGTATGGAAACAGCTCAGGTTTTGGCCACTAAAATCGGCTTGGAAATCGTCGAATTGCCAGAAGTTGGCGAAGTACGCTATGGAGATTGGGAAGGGAAAAAGATCGAAGATCTGGCCAAATTGCCCGAGTGGCACGTGGTCCAACATGCACCCAGCCGCCATGCGTTTCCAGGTGGCGAGTCGATGCGGGCTGTGCAAACTCGCATGGTTGATGCGTTAGAGTCATTGGCAGAAAAACACGGGGATGAGATGATTGTGGTATGCGCGCATGCGGACCTCATCAAAATGGCCCTTGCCCATTATTTGGGCACTCACCTTGATCTGTTCCAGCGTATTGTCATTTCCCCTTGCTCTGCCAGCGTCATTATGCTGGGTGAAAAAGGGCTTATCCGGGTTTTACGGGTCAATGATCATGGCCCTATTCCCAAACCACCTGAAAAGAAAGAGAAGAAAGCTGCTAGCTAACGGCTAATAGCTTAAAGGAACTATGTCAGAACAAATCGAACTTAACCCAGCATCACACATCACTATTGGTACGGTTGGCGAACCAGGAAACCGAACTTTTTACCTGCAAGGTAGTCAAAGAGAAACTGTTATTTCGTTAATAATCGAAAAAACGCAGGCTTCTATGATCGCGGAGGCGATTGAAGGGCTGATGAAAGATGTCGCAACAGACCACCCTGAGCTTGCCCCACTTGAATCTGAATTCGCAACAATTGACGTTCGGTTACGCGATCCTGCGGTTGCCTTATTTCGAGTTGGCAATTTGGGGCTGGGATTTAACCAAGAATCCGGCCGGATCATTATTGCCGCCTATGAAATGGTAGAAGAGGGGGTTGATCCTGGCTTGGTTAGCTTTTGGGGCACCTTCGATCAAATGCGGGCTTTGATTAAGCAAACCCGAACATTGGTGAAGTCCGGTCGGCCGATTTGCGGCAACTGTGGCGTATCGATGGATAAAGATGGGCATTTTTGCCCTCGTCGAAATGGGCACAACCATTAACCAATTTACGATTTGGGATTTACGAATGACGATTGATTCGGACACTAATCGTAAATCTTAGATCGTTATTCCTAAATCTGCATGCTTGAATCTGACATTCTCCACCATTTAACTCACGGCATCATCGAACCTGATGGATATGTGCCATGGGGGTCAAACTATACAGTTGTTGTGACTGTGATTTATGAGGGTGATGAATTAACAGCTGTCTACAAACCACGCAAAGGGGAACAGCCCTTGTGGGACTTTCCAACCGGGACACTTTGCAATCGAGAGCGGGCTGCATATCTGGTAAGCCAGGCGGCCGGATGGGACATTGTGCCGCCCACCGTGTTAACACGAGGGCCGCAAGGGATTGGCTCACTTCAAGCCTTTATTGAACATGATCCCAACGTTCATTTTTTCAACTTTGAACACAAACAACAACTGCATGATTCTCTAAAAACAATTTGTCTATTCGATTTAATCATCAACAATGCAGACCGCAAAGGGGGGCATATTATCCAAGAAGATCACAAGGTTAATGGCCCAGACACTGATGAGGTTGAATTTGACGAAGAAGTTGGTGGGGAAGTTGCAGAAGAAGTTGACAGAGAAATCGGCCGGTTGTGGGCGATAGATCACGGTATTGCATTTCATGACGAGCCTAAACTCCGTTCTGTTGTATGGGATTATGCAGGGGAACCTATCTCTGAAGACTTGTTAGAGGCCTTAGCACGATTAAAAGCGGGGCTAGCCAGTTCTGAGAAAGATAGTTTGAAGAGTCAGCTTGAGCAGTTGCTAAACGGTCGCGAACTGGGAGCGTTCGGCCGACGTATTCAACGATTGCATCAAACGAGAGTTTTTCCAGAGCCCGGCCCCGGCCGACCCTACCCTTGGCCAATGGTGTAGCCACCTAAGCGATCTTACAAGCTAAATTAGTACCTTCTCAATAATCTGGGGAAAGACACCCTTCGACAAGCTCAGGGTGCGCATCCTGAGGCTTCGGCGTGAGCTAAGTCGAACGCTTGTCGAAGGATACCTCCCTCTCTTTTTGAGAAGTTACCTAAATTAGCAAAAAAAAACTCCAGCTTATCTTTAAATGGTGCCATTTTCAGGTAAAAGCTATCTTGCTGAATATGAGATAGATGGTATCTTCGATTCAGACTAAACTCTCTAAAATTTAGAAGAATGACACTGTAAACAGGGGAATGATTTGGCCTTCATGCTATTGCTATCTACATCGATCAATATCAGTCAATCCAAGTTTGCATTTTTACATGATGAAGGGTGAATCAATTATGACAGACACAAATCAATCACGAGTCAAAGACTTCATGATAGTACGCACAACTCGGGTACGCTATAACTCCAGCATCCAACATGCGGCCGAAATTGTCGCTTTGTCACGCGTGAGCGATCTAATGGTCATCGATGATGATGATAATTTTCGGGGCGTTCTTTCTGAAGGGGATATTCTCCGCACAGCTCTACCTGACATTGATGAGATTCTCGAAGAGGGAGGGTCATTAGACGATGCTTTTCATATCTTTCTGAGTAAAGGCCGCGAGCTGTCAGATCTGCCAATCAGCTCCATCGTTATCGAAGAACCAATTACCGTTGATCCAGACGATCATGTAGCCAAAGCGGCTACCGTTTTATTAAACAAACAAATCCGCCTGTTACCCGTCGTTAAAGATGGGAAGTTAATCGGAACAATCTCTCGTGCTGATGTCTGTCGAGCGATTGTGGGTACGTTGTAGGTTGTAGATTAACTACAAAAACAGGAGATAACTATTATGTCTGAATTTGAAACCATCGTTGGAAAAACTCGCCCTCCGGCTAACCTAGTCGGTGAAAAAGGGGCCGTAGCCGGTACAACAAATCCTATCTCTAAACACCAGGTCGTCATCGGCCGCGATTCAGGTTCTGCAGACTTTGTTGTGAATGATCCCTTGGCTTCCCGACGCCACGCCCGGATTACTTGGATGGCAAGTGTCTATATTATTGAAGATTTGAATAGCAGCAATGGCACAACCTTAAACGGCGTCCGGCTTACCAAGGTACAACAGCTCAAATCAAGTGACAAAATTGGGATTGGGGAAACCACGTTAAGATTCCAACTTGTAGAAGAAGGTGAAGTACCCGCCGAGTCACTCACCAAACTCACCTTTGTTTCAAAACTGCCAAAACCAAAAAATATAGATACTGTCCCGGCCCGGATGATCTTAGACATGGCGGCCAAAACCAATCAGCGGCTTGGCCATGAGAATTTAGGCTTTTTGTCCGAGGAATCTGGCTTCCTGCCCACCACCCATCCCCCCCTTAGCTTGCCCCCTGGCTATGAAGCTTGGGATGAAATAGCGAAGAACTTGCCCGACCTTTGGCGGGCCATTCGAGTGCGCCAGGCGATACAAGCACTACCCATTCTAAGCGCGGCTAAAGAAGAATTGCCGGATGAATATCTATTACGAGCATCTGTCATTATTAGCGTGTTGGCTCACGCCTACCATCGAATTTCTGATGACCCACCTGACCAACCAATGCCCGATGGGATTCAGTTGCCCTGGGAACAAATTACCCGCAGACTCGACCGTCTAGCACCACACTTATCTTATATCGACCTTATTATCTACAACTGGAGATTAGTTGATCCAAATTTGGCTGATGATCCGTTCCGTCTCAGTAATCTAGAATTGCTTGTTTCAACGGTTGATAATCAGGAAGAAAAGGTTTTATACCTGATGCAGGTGGAAGCGCATTACAAGATTGGCCCCATCACCGGCGCTATCGTTCGCGCGCAAGAGGCGGTTTATCGTGACGACATTGAAGCTTTAAAGAAAGAATTGATCTTTATCACCAATGGGATGCAGGAGTTTGGCAATAAGATTTTTATGGCCCTCAACCCCAATCCCTACAGCGACACCTATGTTGACCCCGTTGTTTGGGCCAAAACAGTGGCTCCATTTGCTGTCCCTATTGCTGAAGGTACGGTTGGGCCAAGTGGGGTTGGCGCGCCTCTTTTTCATATGCTCGATGTTTTCTTCGGCCGCCATGACTATGAATCTCATTTGGGTGCAGAAATGCTAAATATGCGTAAATGGTATCCCAAACATTGGCGAGATTTTTTTGAGGCTCTTGAAGAAATTTCTATCGCTGAATATGTTATCAAACGAAATGACCCCATTCTTAGCGGTATCTATAAAGAAGCAGCGATGGGATATGTCGGTGACAATGGGTTTTTGACCGTTCATCGATTAAAAGCATATGGTTATCTCGATATCGCTTTCAAGGTCGGCCGTAGCGTAACCATTGGTGGTTTCAGCGGCTTGTTTAAGGATCGTGTTTGGGACCTTGCAGTTGACGAGTTGGATTCCTCGCAGAACGAGCGGGTACAAGCTTCGCCACATGCCAGCCATCACGCCCCTATTAAAAAGATAGAGGTGACCAATCCCGAAGGGGACACGAGCCAATGGGTCAAACGGGTTGTGTTTGATGTGTCGCAAACGGGTATGCGTTATCTGCCCGGCGACCGTTGCGCCATTTTGCCTGAAAATAGCGATGACCTGATCGAAAAGACACTGGTTGCGCTGAATGCCAAGGGGTATGAAAAAATTACGCTGACTTCCCAATGGCGTCAGGCGGTGGGGCTGAGACATGGCTATGACAATGAGACAACAATCACTCTTCCCCTGCGCACTTTACTCAAATTCGGCCGAATTCGGCCGGTAGAACGCCCAGTAGCCAAAGCATTGTATGCGATTAGCCTAAATGAAAAACTGCGGCGCATTGTTGATACGCGGGCAGAGGATCAGTGGGAATTGTGGGACATGCTCAACTTGATTTCTAAGGCCGGATTCGATCCTAAACGGCTCTGGAAGGCGCACCCTGGCGAACGAGAACACATTTGCCGCATTGTGCCACCTGAATCATTTCGGATGTACTCTATCTCGTCCACCATGGATCATGATTCGCTTGATGGGGCCGAGGAGCTGACGCTAACGATTGGCCGATTGTCGTATGACACATCGGAAACGGCCGTTTCTCGATCCGAAAACCGCTACGGCACAACGTCCCACTTTTTAGCCGATACCACCTTTGCCACTCCCGAAGATCGGGGCCACGTTTCCCTAAAATTGGTACATCCCCCTCGTTTTAATCTACCGGAAGACCCCCGTACACCCATTGTGATGTTTGCCGGCGGAACAGGGGTGGCCCCTTTTCGCGGATTTGTCATCGAACGGGATCAACAAGCAAATGTGGGAGAGAACTGGCTCTTTTTAGGGGTCCGCACTCGTCAAGAGTTTTACTACAAAGAGCAGTTTGAGCCGATGGTAGCAAACGGCCGTTTGCACGTTCGCCCCGCTTTCTCACGCGACGCTGTTGATACCAAGTTTGTCAAAGATGGGCCGGACAGCGGTCACTTTGTTTTTGAACCAGGCGAAAAACGATACATTGGCGCAGAAATGCTGCGCGATGAGAACGCCGAAATGCTATGGAATGTACTTCGTAGCAAAAAAGAGGGTGGCCAAGGTGGCCATCTTTACGTCTGCGGCCGCACCGGCTTTGCCACCTCCGTCATGGACGCCATAAAAGAGATTTTGCGCCGTTACAGCCACGGTCCGGCCGAAGAGAAAGAAGCACAGGCCAACCAAATTCTCTATCGGCTGGTTGGTGAAGATCGATACAAGCAAGACATTTTTACCACCTATACCGGCTCTCACATTGATCAAAAACAAGCTTACAATGCCTCTGAGATCGTGCTGCACAACAATTTTACAGACGGCTTTTGGATAGTCATCAGCGGCCGTGTGTACGACATGAATGAATTTGCGCACATTCATGCCGGTGGCTTCAAAATTATTCATGGTTATGCTGGCATGGACGGCACACAGGCTTATGAAAAAGTTCAACATCATGTCAACCCTGAAGTGAATTCAATGCTGGGCATGTACGAGCTGGGCGAGGTCCGTCGCCTAGATTTTGGTATGGAATGGGGCATTGTGGTTGCGCCAGACGGCCTGCGCTATATGGGTCTAGCTGACGTGTACAGAACTTGGGTTCGCTTCCTTTACAATGTGGTTGAAATGGAAAATGCACTCTATAACGACTACTCCCTAAAAGAACAAACGATTATTGCCGACGATTCGCCCGATGCATATCCACCTATTAAAATGCAATATTTGCTTGAAGTACACGACCGTTTTATGGCTAATTTTGTAGAGGGCACAACCGGCTCGATCTTAGAAAATCTGTGGGCGGTTACCAGCAGCATCTGCTCCCAAAATCAAGATATACGCTGGATAAAAGATGAGGTAGACCGAATCAATCAGAGTCAAGAGGCTGAGACGGCAAGGCGCATAAGTAACGAGTTGCAAAAACGTATCAACGAAGTTGTTGAGCGTCAGCCAAACGAAGATGACCCGACTGTGATTTTAGTCAAAGATTATTGTGCCTTGCTCGACAAAGAGGACAAACGCTTTCTGCATGAGATGAAAATGGTTTCGAGAGAAGGTGTACAAGTGTTTGAAGCGTTTGAACGGGATAGCATCCGATTGGGTAACAACCAGCTTTTGGACGCAATCAAACAATTTCCTCGAGTGTTGGAAAGTTACTATGCTCGGGTTTTGTCTGGGGCTTTGAGCATTTTGCTGGCTCGCCCAGATCAATAGAGTTGTTTTTCAATAAGGAATCTAACTGTTTATCCGTATCTTCTCAATAATCCGGGGAAAACACCCTTCGACAAGCTCAGGGTGCGCATCCTGAGACTTCGGCGTGAGCTCAGTCGAACGCTGTCGAAGGATACCTCTCTCCCTTTTTGAGAAGTTACGTTTATCCTGTCAAAAACTTATTCGGGAACAACTCTAATAAAGTTGCGCCAATCGTTATTTCGATTTTGACTTAGATTTTTTCATCGAGTCTTTCATCGAAACCGGAGCTACGTCTGTGCGAACCATTGTCCGTTCACGCTCCATTAAAACCGCCTGTGCGGCCGACAATCTAGCAATCGGCACTCGGTAAGGTGAGCAACTCACATAATCGAGGTTTAAATCATGGCAAAAAGCGATACTTTTCGGCTCGCCGCCATGTTCGCCACAAATCCCGATTTTCAAATCGGGCCGGGTGCGACGCCCTCGCTCCACCCCGATCCTCACCAACTCACCCACACCCTCCTGATCTAGCACTTGGAACGGGTCATTTTCCATGATTTTATTGGCGATATAATGGGACAAGAACCGGCT
>JBLIMP010000239.1:0-7363 GCA_047638855.1 Cellvibrionaceae bacterium
TGGGGGTTAGTTTGCGCCAACCAAACCGGTTGATGAAGTCCCACAAATCATAGATAAAGGTGCTGAGGGTGTGTAGAAACTCATCGTTAGGGATGTTGTAGTGGCCGTGGATTTTGTTCAGGTGTTCGGCCGCGACTTCGGCCGTCGATGAGTAAAAGCCATCTTTGCCGAGTTCGTGCAAAATGGCGCGGGTATCATCGAGCCGTTTGAGGCTGTTTTTTTCGAATTCACCCGTCGCATGTAACAAGCGGGTTCCGTTGGGGAATGTGAAGCTGTGCAGTTGAGCGATTTCGGCTGACAGTAAAAACTCGACTGGGAATTCATGCCGAAATAGCTGTTCAAAGATCTCAGCCTGATCTTTGACCGCATCCATTGCTTCGTGTGTTTGGGCACTGTTTTTTCGAAAAGATAGGGGGAATTTCATGATTGTGATTGGTGTTGTGGCGATGCTTTACTCGACAAAAGTTCTGAGCCATGTCGATTTTTGGCCTGAAACGACAGAGAAATCGCCTACGGCCGCAGGTAAAAGGGTGAATTGCACAGTGTTTAACTCTTCGGCCGTGCCTCCGGCCGACACAGTCCCACTCCCTTCTATGATGCCCCAAATTTCAAACGTTTGTCCGTCGCAATGGCCGTCAAAACTGGTGTTAGCATCAAGCGTGATTCGCTCCACGGTAAAGTAGTCTGTTTTGTTGAGTTGTTCTCGTTTTATTCCGTTTGCGTCTGATAAGACAATCGCTTCTGATTTTCCGGGGGTTACTTGGCTAAAGTTAGTTACGTCAAGCGCTTTGTCAACGTGCAACGGCCGGGGATTTCCGTCGTGCCCAACCCGGTTCCAATCATACACTCGATAGGTTGTATTTGAGTTTTGCTGAATTTCAGCGATGAGTAGGCCGCCCATAATGGCGTGCAATGAACCGGCCGGAACATTGATATGGTCCCCCGCTTGAACCGGAATACGGTGCATGTAGGGTTCTAAACGCCCTTGTTCAATCGCTTGCTTGAACAAGCTAGGTGTTGTGCCCTCCGCGACCCCCAAAATAACGTCTGACCCAGGCTCTGCGTGCAAAACCACCCACATTTCAGTCTTGCCTAGCTCGTTGCCTTCATGCTCAAGCGCATATTTATCGTCAGGATGAACTTGGACCGACAGGTTGCGATTGGCATCGAGGATTTTGATGAGTAGCGGAAATAGGTTTCGGTCAAAGGCCCATTTTGAGCGATGCCCAATCAAGTCTAGCCCTTGTTCAGCCAGTAAAGTTGTGAGGAGCTTGCCCGCATGTTCGCCGTTGGTGACGGTTGCGGTGCCGTCTTTATGGGCGGCGATTTCCCAAGTTTCGGCAATGATCGTATCGGCCGGAAGCGTTCTTCCTAGATGTGTTTCAAGCGTACGACCGCCCCAAATATAATCTTTTAAGACGGGTTCAAAAAGTAAAGGGTAAAAAGACATGGTAATAATTAATACAGGTAATTGTTCAGCGGGTCGATTTTCGCCAGAGGGCTGAAGTCCGAAGGGCGTTGTTTATAGCGGGGGTATTTATGCCCCTCCTGAATAATAATTAATAAGGAATAACTATTCAGATATATCATGTACGGTCGATTGTAGAGGCTATGTCACCCCTTAAGGGGTGGCTCGCCCCGTAAATAACACCATCTGGTCACGGGGCGAGCGAGCCATTTTTGTTTGCAAAAATGACATAGCCCCATGGAGAGCCACGGGGCGAGCCATTTTCGTTTACGAAAATGACATAGCCCCTACTGAAGCACCGGTACACAGACTTACGAATTAGCCGATGCGAATTTTATCACTAAAAGTGTCATCGAAAGAGTCTTTTTTGATCCGTGCTAACCAATAGGCAGATAAAACCCCTCCAACAAAGCCAAACAGATGCCCTTGCCAAGAAATCCCTTGCTCGCCAGGTAAAACGCCCCAAATTAACCCCCCATATAGGAATGCGATCATAACTGCCCGGAGGATAGAGGTGGGGCTGCGTTCAAACCATCCCAACAAAAGCAGGAAGCCGAAATAGCCAAATACAAGGCCGCTGGCACCGATGTGTACAGAGTTTGCTCCACCAATGAGCCAAGTGCCAAGCCCGGCGATAATGGCGACCCAAAGGGTGACGAGCCAGAATTCTCTTTGGCTCCGCCACATGATGAAGGCCCCCAAAACGAGAAACGGGACGCTATTGGCTGCTACATGTTGAAAGCCAGCATGTAGTAGGGGGGCGAAAAAGATATTTTGAAGTGATGAAAATTCTCTGGGGTGAATGCCGTAGTTGTCGAGCTGAAGAAAGCGTAGGATCGTCAGGTCTAATCCTTCTAATACCCAGAAAATGGCGATTAAAATGAAGAGGGGGTAGAGCGGCCGGATGTAGTCGGTTAAAATCGATTCTTGTTTCATAAGATTTCCATGCACTTTGATCCCCATTGATTCTCTGGGCATTAGAGTTGTTCCCCAATAAGAAATTTAAACAATTTTGACAGGATTTACAAGATAAACAGGATCATATTCATCCTGACAATCCTGTTTATACCCACAGGGGGCACCTCGTCCTGTCAAAAAATTATTCAGGAACAACTCTATTATTTTGGGTGATGAGTGCCTATTTGCTAGCCATTTGCTTAAGGTAGATGACGGCCAAGGGGGGAAGATCAACTTGTATATAGAAGGGCTGGTCTTGCCATGGGATGGGGTTAGCGGTTAAAGCTTGTGTATTGATGACGTTGCTACCACCATATCGGCCGTGATCGGTGTTTACAAACTCAGACCAGTCTCCACCAAAAGGGACACCGATCTTGTACCCTTTACGTACCTCGGGAGTGAAGTTGCAGGCGACAATAATCGGATGCTCTGGGTCATTTAAGGCGATGCGAGCAAAAATCAAAACAGAGTGCAAAGCGTCGCGAAAATCGATCCAGTAAAAACTTTGTTCTGAATCGTCATTTTCATATAGTGCAGGTTGGGTTTTATAGGTGTGGTTAAGATCTTTGACTAATAGTTGCAGCTGGGCGTGGTTTTCTGTCTCTTCTGGCAGATTCCAATCAAGGCTGCGATCTTCACTCCATTCACGCCATTGTCCAAATTCGGTCCCCATAAAGTTTAGCTTCCGGCCGGGATGGCCATACTGATAGCCGAAGAGGAGGCGCAGATTTGCAAATTTTTGCCATGTGTCGCCTGGCATTTTATCGAGCATACTGCGTTTGAGGTGGACAACCTCATCGTGTGAAAAAGCGAGGACAAACTTTTCACTAAAGGCATACAAGAGCGAAAAGGTGAGTACCCCTTGATGGAATGAGCGGTATATCGGTTCTGTTTGGAAATAGCGAAGGGTGTCATTCATGAAGCCCATATTCCATTTGAGGTCAAAGCCTAGCCCGCCGTTGTCGTCAGTTGCCCGGGTGACACCTGGCCATGCGGTTGATTCTTCAGCGATGGTTAGGACACCGGGATAATTTGTATGGATGGCGTCGTTCATGCGGCGTAAGAAATTGATCGCTTCGATGTTTTCCCGGCCGCCATATCGATTGGGAACCCATTGACCTGGCTCTCTGGAAAAATCTAAATAGAGCATGGAAGCCACAGCGTCAACGCGGACCCCATCGATGTGATATTTATCGATCCAGAATAGGGCGTTGTCGATTAAGAAGCGACAGACTTCTTCGCGGCCGTAGTTAAAAATGCGAGTGCCCCAGTCGGGGTGTTCTCCTTGGCGAGGGTCAGCGTGTTCGTACAAGCTAGTGCCGTCGAAAAAGCCTAAACCATGCTCGTCACGGGGGAAATGGGCTGGAACCCAGTCGAGCAAAACGCCGATCCCATTTTGATGGCAGGCGTCAACAAAGGCCATAAATTCTTGAGGGGTGCCGTAGCGGCTGGTGGGGGCGTAGTAGCCGGTGACCTGATATCCCCATGAGCCGTCGAATGGATATTCGGTGATCGGCATGAGTTCGACATGGGTGTACCCCATCTCGATAAGATAAGGGACGAGTTCTTGGGTTAGATCGTTGTAGCTGTACCAATCTTTTCCTCCCTCTCCTTTGCGCCGCCATGAACCAAATTGCACTTCGTAGACAGACATCGGGCCAGATAGGGCTTGCTTGATTTGACGATTATCAACCCAAGTTTGGTCTTGCCATGTGTAGTCGTCAATGTCCCAAACAATCGCTCCGGTTTTCGGCCGTAGCTCTCTAAAATAGCCAACGGGGTCGGTCTTGGTGACGGTGTAGTCATTAAAACTTGTTTTGATCTCGTATTTGTACAAGGCCCCCTGCCCTACGTTGGGCATAAACAGCTCCCAAAGGCCATCGACGATGTGTTTGCGCATGACGTGGATGCGGCCGTCCCAGTTGTTGAAGTCCCCGATTAGGCTAACCCGTTCCGCATTGGGCGCCCACACTACAAACAGGGTTCCGTCAACGTCGTCGAGGGTCATGGGGCGGGCACCGTTGACTTCATACCAGCGTTTGTCGGTTCCTTCTTTTAATAGGGGGGAGTCGAAGCGATAGACGTCTTCGGCCGACCAGATGACGCCGTGGTGATCCGTTAGCCTAAAGGTGTAGGCGGGTTGCGATTGAGCCGTGCCCTTTCTTTTGAGTTCAAATAGTCCGGCCGGGTCTATTTTTTCCATCGGGTGTGACTTGCCTCGCTTGAAAACGACTTCGGCCGTGTCGGCAAAAGGCTGGAACAGCCGGATCACCAATTGGGTCCCGATTTTGTGTGGCCCTAAAACGGTAAAAGGGTCTGAATGATACCCTTTCACAATGGCGTTACGCTCTTCCTCATTTAGTTGGGTGCTTGTTTTTGGCATATCGGTGTCGCTAGTTATTTAATGATTTTTTGCGTTGTCTTTTGTATTTGTCAAAAAGTTGATTTGCTTTTGCTAAGGAGGGATGAGGGTAGGGGTAATGGTCTGATTTATATCACTATTGTGCATAAATTTCATTCTATTCATTTGAAGCTGCTGTTTATGTCGTGGTGTTGATGGTGCAGGCGTTTGTCTGCGGAATGGGCAGAATGTAAAACGGCCGTGGCTCTTATGAGAATTGGAGAACCACGGCCGCTAGAAAGACTATTTGTGACTCAAAGCCAGTTGTTACGGCTTTGTCAGGATAGGGAGGTACACGGTGTGCATCGCCGTAATCTTACCGAACCTGAGATTGAGGAGAAGTTAGCTAATCGGGCACTGTAACCAACGGAAGGAAAATAGTGAAGCGGTCTGCAAATGAGGCCTTAATGGATCGGTCGGCCGACATCGTAACTACGCATACGCCTATACCAGAACAACCGCCTGACCAACCTGTAAAAAGGTAACCATCATCAGGAATTGCTGTGAGGGTAATAACGGATCCTAGCGGATAACTTTCGTTGCAATCGGCCGTGCAGATTTGGGATGTGCCGGTAACCTCACCATGGGTTGGTTCTGTCAGATCGAGGCTAAGCGTGTAATAAGGGAGCTCGTATGCCCCCATGTCGATGGTTGAGGCTTGGATTCGTTGGTTGCCAGCCAGATCGGTTGCTGAAAAAGTAAAATCGCTGCCAGCATTGACGGCCGGTGAGTTCGCCATCAAACGATAATCTCCATCTGTGCGTGGAAAGAAGCTAGGATTTTTCGGCTCGGTAAAAAGGGGATCAGCATCTAAGTTCCCTCCACGATCAATGCCGCTATCATTGTTCCAATTGGTGCTGCCACCGCTCCCTTGGATGAGGCTTGACTCAACCGTTACGGTTGGACTGGCCTGATTGGTAATCGATCCAGTATCGACCCCATCTTTCCCGTGGTTGTTCCAGATGATCGAATTGGTGATGTGCATGGATGCTAAAAGATTCTGAATGCCACCCGCTCCAAAATCAGCCATATTTCCTGATATCGTTGAGTTGATTAATTCAGTTGTACTGCCGTCTTCGTTAAAGATGGCAGCACCCTGTTGAGCGATATTTGAAATAATCAGGTTGTTGACTAATCTAGGTGTCGACTTTTTGACATAGATCGCTCCTCCTTCAAATCCAACCTCTTGCCCGGCGAATGTGACATTGACTAATATGTCGTGTAACGAATTTTCAAAATAAACTCCGCCGCCATAGCCTGCAATATTGCGAGTAAACTGAGTCCGCTGAACGGTGATACATGACTCATAATTGTAGATTGCGCCACCTGTTCCTTCTGGCCAGCTGACATTTCCACTGAATGTTGAGTCGGTTAGCGTCAAGCAGCTTAGATCATTGTAGATTGCTCCTCCTGCCTGAGTTGCTTCATTGCCAGAAAAAGTTGATCGAGCAATGGTAGGTACATTGGCAAAATTGGAAATGGCCCCTCCTCTTGTTGCAATGTTTTTGGTAAAGGTCGAGTCGCTGATGTCTGGGTCGCTATTTGGGTCGCTATAGATCGCACCCCCCTCGGTGGCGCTGTTTGCAATAAACTGAGTCCGGCTGATGATGGGGCTGCTTCGTGTTCGGTTGAACATGGCCCCGCCCACTGTGGCACGATTGGCTGAAAAGATCAGATTGGTCAGTGTGGGGCTGCCTTCTTCGTTTTTCATCCCTGCACCTGTGTTGTGTGGGGAATTGCCGTCTGCATTCCCGGCCGTGATGGTGAAGCCGTCTAACAGAGCTGAGTTGTCGATGTTGTTATTTTGGATGATATGGTAGCTGTTGCTTCCGGTAATATCGTCCGTTTTTTGTACGACACCGTTTTCATCGGCCGTGTCATTCTCATCGATATCGCCGCTGAGCACAGTGATATTGGCCTTCCAATCTCGCTGGCTGCGGACTGTTTCGGTTGCTGCAAATCCGCCGTAGATAGCGACTCCATTGGTGAGCACAAAGCTATCTGTGCGCAGCTGCCCTGGGGTATAAACGCCGCTGGCCACCCAGATTTCATTTCCGGCCGTGGCGGTGCCTAATGCATCTTGCAAATCTTGGTAAGCATGGGTCCAAGTGATGCCGTTGTTACTGCCCATGGCCGCATGGTTGACGTAAATAATGCCACTTGCGGCTTGGGTTGGTTCTGAATGCAGACTGAGTCCCAAAAAGAATAAAAAGAAAGTGGCTAAGACAAGGGGTGAAATGATACGAAAGGAGTTTGATTTTAAAGGCATATGGATTTTTTGATTAAACTGAAATCGCTATGATGCGTTGGTAAATAGGCTGATGTTTCAATAGGGATTGGCTCATCAACAGGCAGCAGTATAGCAGATTTGATGAGTAGAATGCTCCGTCACCTTCTATTTAGACTCAAGTTAGACTCAAGGTTTAAAAGGCTCAAGATCGATTCCAAATAGGTCTTGAATGGTCCATCTAACGCTATTCAAGACAGTCACTACATACGGGATTTAAACTGATTATCTGTCTGTGTGCGGTGGTGAG
>JBLIMP010000240.1:0-7339 GCA_047638855.1 Cellvibrionaceae bacterium
ATCAGACAGTGTCTGGTGTAGGCTCTTATTTTCCCTAAAACAGATGCGAAAAACCACAAAACCGAGCGGTTTCAAAACCAACTGCTTTTCTGATTAGCCCAAATTAGCCCAAAGCTGCTTTTACAATTGCCTGAGCTTCTTCAAGAATTAGATTTAGATGATCTACTCCTTTAAAGCTTTCCGCATAAATTTTGTAAATGTCCTCGGTGCCAGACGGCCGGGCGGCGAACCAGCCGTTTTCAGTTGTGACTTTTAATCCGCCAATCGCCGCGTTATTGGCAGGTGCTTGGGTCATTTTGGCCGTGATCGCTTCACCCGCTAGTTGTGTCGCGGCAACTTGATCCGGCGATAGCTTTGATAGAATCGCTTTTTCTTCAAACGAGGCGGGCGCACTGATCCGACTGTAAACGGGTGACCCAAATTTCGCTTCTAGCTCAGCATAATGTTCGCCAGGGTCTTTGCCGGTAACAGCCAGAATTTCGGCCGCCAATAGATCCATGATGATCCCATCTTTGTCGGTTGTCCAAACGCTACCATCCAGGCGCAGGAAAGAAGCCCCGGCCGACTCTTCGCCACCAAAGCCGTATGAGCCATCGACCAATCCATCAACAAACCATTTAAAGCCCACTGGCACTTCGGCCAAGGGGCGATCTAATGATGCGACCACCCGGTCGATCATTGAGCTAGACACAAGCGTTTTGCCCACAGCGGCATCGGCCGACCATCCCGGCCGGTTTTGGAACAGATAGTTGATTGCCACCGCCAGATAGTGATTGGGGTTGAGCAACCCAGAACTACGGGTGACGATGCCGTGGCGATCATAGTCTGGGTCATTGCCAAACGCGATATCAAACTGATCTTTTAAATCGATTAGGCTCGCCATCGCATAAGGAGAAGAGCAATCCATGCGGATTTTGCCATCTTTGTCCACCGTCATAAAGCTAAAGGTTTGATCAACCCGTTTATTAACAACCTCTAGGTTTAAACCGTACATTTCAGCCATTGGTTCCCAAAAGGCGATTCCAGCTCCGCCCATCGGGTCAACGCCGATTTTCAGCCCAGCGGCCGCAATCGCTTCCATGTTGACGACATTTTTCAAGTCTGAGATATAAGGGAAAATATAGTCGTATTCATGAGTGGTGTCGGCCGCCATCGCCGCCTTAAACGAGATGCGTTTAACATCTGTCAAGTTGTTTTCAAGAATTTCATTGGCACGATTTTGAATCTGGCCGGTGATGGTTGAATTAGCCGGTCCGCCGCTAGGTGGATTGTATTTAAAGCCTCCATCGTCGGGCGGGTTATGTGATGGGGTGATCACAACGCCGTCGGCCAGCAGCGGTTTGTTTTGGTCGTTGTGGGTCAAAATCGCATGCGAAATCACGGGGGTCGGCGTGTAGCCCAATCCCGCCTGAAGCATGACGGTTAAGCCATTGGCGGCAAATACTTCTACGGCCGAAGCTAGGGCCGCTTCGGACAAAGCATGGGTGTCCATGCCCAAAAACAGCGGACCTGAAATTCCGGCCGATACACGATATTCGACAATCGCTTGGCTGATCGCCAAAATGTGATCTTCGTTAAAACTGCCTTTATGCGATGTTCCACGATGGCCCGATGTGCCAAAAGCGACCCGCTGAGTGGGGTCTGAAACGTCCGGTTTGCAGGTGTAATAGGCTGACATGAGCCGTGGAATGTTTGGAATAAGTTCAACGGGGACCGGCTTGCCGGCTAAAGGGTGTAGAGACATAGTAATAATTAATAGGAAATAACGAACGACTAATAGTTAATTTTTGGACGGTAGGCTTGCGAAAGATTTTAGCAAGATTTGGTTACGATTGCAGTTTCGATGTCCTATCTGATGCTAGACAAGTTTGGTTAGAGACGAGATACGCCCGAACCAAATTTCAATTACTGACAAATTACTGGCGGAACTCATCCGTGGTATGTCAAACGGTTATCCACACGCAAAATACCGCCATTCTGTCGGGCGAGTTCCGCCTGCATGTTGTGCGCTATTGGCAGATTATGTGGGGGTATCTCTACCCTTGTATGTTGAAATGTGGAAGTTAGAGTATACATTTTAGCTTTTACTGACAGCCAAGCGGTGAAACTGACTCTACGAGTATCTCATGTTTTTAGCCTTTTTTGCTTGCCCACCAAAGCTTCGGCTTCATGCGTTCGCCCCGCTTTTGGCGTTTGTCTAACCACAATGCGAGCTTGCGGAACATCCCCTGTGCTAGGGGTGCTTGTGCCAGCTTAAGCCAGGCGCGATTTTGCCATTTGTCATATTCACGATTGTACGGACACACTCGAATGCAAATCGAGCAGTCGCTGTTTTGAGCGGTCCAATAACTAAAGCATTTTTCCCCATCAACTGACCATTTGCTCACCCCTTTTAAGTTTGACTGGTTGTGGCGTTCGGCCGATGGCTTGCCAAACGGGATCGCTTTAACCGGACATCCGGCCGCACATGCGTTGCACTCTTCACACATCTCTTTAACCCCGAATTGAATCGGTTGATCATGCTCAAGCGGCATGTCGGTAAAGATTTTGCCCAGCCGAACCCGTGGCCCAAACTTTGGGGTGATCAGGAGTCCATTCCGGCCGTACTCGCCCAATCCAGCCTTGATTGCCAACGGGATGGCCATCGCTGTGTCGTTCATACTGGCAACAGCGTTATAGCCTAAATTGCGAATGTATTGGGTAATTGCAAGCACGACGAGTGCATCGTGCGAGTAACCCAGACCGGTTGCGGTGCCGCTTAGTGCAGATGGCACTGTGCGTACGAGGTTGTAATCCATCGGTTGGGCGGTCACAATGACATTGTTGAGCCCTTCAGGAATTTCTTGTGGCTTTTCCGTTTGGGACATGTCGCTGTACTTATTCACGTACATCCAGCGCTCGTCATAGCCGGTGATTCCGACCATTCCTGCACCGAATAGCTCTCCCACCTTTTTGATATCGGCCGCCGCTTCGGCCGGAGTGCCGATATCGATTTTGTTTTTAGATGGCTCACGGTTCAATGTAAACTCGTCAGAAAACCCCTCACGCCTATCTTGACCTTCTTTCAGTTCGGTAAAAATATCGCTGACATGCCATGCGGCGTTGCGCAAAGCGAAATCTTTTTGGGTAAATCCATCTGCTTTGCGCCACGTTTTAAGCGGTTCGCGATAGGTTTCATAAAAGAGTTTACTTTTTGGGCTCTTAATCCGCTCATCCCACCACGAACGGCGAAATACATCATCTTTTTGATTAAAGCGTTCAAAGTCTGGCTGGATATCAAATCCGGCCGCATGATCCGACTGTTCTTGGGTAACGGGTGAGTTCTTCATAGTGTCTGATTATCGGTTAAAAATGGTGAAGGGCAAATAATGCTGGACAGTTTACCGACTTTGGAAAGACCCTGGTCGCGGCCGATCAGCCGTGTGTTTAAGGCAAACTACATATAAATTAACGCTTAAATGCGAAAGAGTCGCTAGAATTTCAAAATGTTAGCGACTCTTTTTTATTTTGCTAAATAACTACCAATATGCGAGGGTAACATGAAAACAATTCGATGGGGAATGATCGGAACTGGTTCAGTGGCAGAAATCAAAAGCGGGCCAGCGTTGTACAAAGCGGCCGGATCAGAGCTTGTCGCTGTGATGAGCCCGAACGCAGAACGGGTCAAGAGTTTTGCCCACCGGCACAAAGTTGCCCGCTGGACTACCGATGCGGACAAGCTGATCAACGACCCCGAAGTTGAAATCATCTATATCGCCACGCCCCCCCATCTGCATATGGAGTATGCCTTACGTATTTTAGAGGCGGGCAAAATGGTCTATTGCGAAAAGCCGATGGCACTTTCTTATGAAGACTGTCTAACCATGATCGCAAAAAGTAAGGAGAAAAATATTCCTTTGTGGGTGGGCTATTATCGAAGGGCATTACCCCGCTTTAAAAAAATCAAGGAGATCGTTGATAGCGGCCAGATTGGTGATGTTCGATCTGTGCGGGTTAATTTATACAAACATATTGTCACCGACCCAGAAAATATCGCATGGCGATTTATGCCTGAAATTTCGGGCGGCGGCATTTTTGTCGACATGGGCAGCCATACGCTCGACTTTCTAGATTATGTGCTGGGTCCTATTAACGAAGCACATGGGATTGCAGTTAATCAACTGGACGATTATCCGGCCGAGGACAATGTGAGCGCGGTTTTCCGCTTTGCAAATGGGGCGATTGGAACCGGCAACTGGTGTTTTTCAACCGAACATGAGCTTGATCAAACTGAATTGATCGGTACCAAAGGGAGCGTTGCCTTTGCATCGTTTAGCGTTCGGCCGATTGAACTAACGGTTAATGGAGAAACTTCCTTGATCAAGATTCCTGATCCTGAGCATGTACACCAGCCTCTAGTCGAAACGATTTTGTCAGAAATCGGTGGAACGGGCATTTGCCCCAGTAGCGGTGTTTCGGCCGCGCGTACCAATTGGGTCGTTGATCAGATTCTAAAAAACAACAGCAACGCTTAAAAACCGAGGCTATTGGGATGCAAGCTGGCGTGCTATAGTTTTTGCGACGGACATATAATTTGTCTGCGCACCCTTGGGTGAGTAGATAGGTGCAATCCGACCATTTTGACCTTACAATCGTATGAACTTTATCGTTAAACGTTAAGAAAATGCTTTAGACCACGTCGAAAACACGATCGAGGCGATCCTCACTCATCGTTTTAAGATTCTCAACCGCCTCAATCAAATAAAACAAATTTTTAATTGTTCAACACCTGCTTATAGTAATGGCTTCAGCCATTGTTTTTCCGGTTAAAGCGACTAAAGTCGCTACTACAAACTTGAATTTTTACAATCACCAGCAAGGATACCTTATGAATGCAAAAGCTGACATCGGCCTGATTGGACTGGCCGTAATGGGACAAAATCTTGTCCTTAACATGGATGACCATGGCTACACGGTAGCCGTTTTCAACCGATCAACTGAAAAAGTAACCCGTTTTGTTGAAAATGAAGCGGCCGGAACCAAAGTGATCGGCACCCTAACTTTAGAAGATTTAGTCGCCAATCTAAAACGGCCACGCCGTGTCATGATCATGGTGAAGGCGGGTGGCCCGGTTGATGCGGTCATCGATCAACTGATGCCACTGCTTGAAGCAGGCGACATCATTATTGATGGGGGCAACTCGCTTTACACCGATTCGATCCGCCGGACGGCTAAGGTTGAAGCGGCCGGGTTGCTCTTTATCGGCACCGGGGTATCTGGTGGCGAAGAGGGTGCCCGTTTTGGCCCATCGATTATGCCTGGCGGATCAGCCGAAGCTTGGCCCCATGTTAAATCGATCTTCCAAGATATTGCGGCAAAAGTAGAGGATGGCACTCCCTGTTGCGATTGGGTCGGGGCTGACGGTGCGGGTCACTTTGTGAAAATGGTTCACAACGGCATCGAATACGGGGACATGCAGTTAATCTGCGAAGCGTACCATTTCATGAAATCTGTGTTGGGGATGTCGAATCAGGAAATGAGCGAGACGTTTGCAGAATGGAATAAAGGGGTCTTGAGTTCTTATTTGATCGAGATTTCGGCCGAAATTCTGGCCCACACCGAAGAGGATGGGACAAGCACGGTTGATCTGATTCTCGATACGGCAGGACAAAAAGGGACCGGCAAATGGACGGCCGTGAACGCCCTAGATCAAGGGATTCCACTGACCTTGATCAGTGAAGCTGTTTTTAGCCGATTCTTATCTGCCCTAAAAGATGAACGTGTGATTGCTAGCCAAACTTTAGAGGGTCCACAGCTTGCGTTTTCAGGTGACAAAGCGCAAGCGCTCAAAGATCTGCACGATGCGCTATATGCGGCCAAAATCATTTCTTACACCCAAGGGTATATGCTGATGCGCGAAGCGGCGGCCGAAAACAACTGGTCCCTCGACTATGGCAGCATCGCCCTCATGTGGCGTGAAGGTTGCATTATTCGTTCCGCATTTTTAGGCGACATCAAGGCCGCTTATGCGGCTGACAGCGATCTGCAAAATCTACTTTTAGCCGACTACTTCAAGAATGCGATTGACACGTCACAAGCCGGTTGGCGGCAGGCATTGGCGGCCGCCATCATGCATGGCATTCCGGTGCCAACAATGTCTAGCGCATTGGCCTTTTATGACGGCTACCGTACCGCCAGGCTTCCGGCTAATTTGCTACAGGGTCAGCGCGATTACTTTGGCGCGCACACGTACGAACGACTTGATAAGCCTCGTGGGGAAGTGTTCCACACCAATTGGACCGGCCAAGGTGGAAATGTGACTTCGACGAGTTATAACGCTTAAAAATTAGTGACAAGTCAGAAGTGACAAGTGAGGCAGTAACCGACTGATCACTTGTCACTTCTAGCTAAAACTGATTGACTGAAAATATGCAGACGCAAGCAATTATCGTAATGGGGGTCTCCGGTTCAGGGAAGTCGACGGTTGGGGAGAAGCTGGCTCAGGAGTTAGGCTGGATCTTTTTTGATGCAGATGATTATCATCCGCCGGAAAATGTGGCCAAAATGGCGGCCGGAAATCCGTTAAACGACGATGATCGTGCTCCGTGGCTGGCGATTTTGCACGACCTCATCAATGTGCACATTCGGGCCAGTCGGCCGATGGTGCTGGCCTGCTCAGCCCTCAAGCAAACCTATCGTGACCAATTAGTGGATGGGAACCCCACCACTGAAATTGTCTATTTACACGGGACGTTTGAGCTGATTTGGGAGCGGATGCAGGCCCGTGAAGGGCATTGGATGCGGCCGGATATGTTGCACAGTCAGTTTGCGACGTTGGAAGAACCGGTTGCAGCCATTGCGATTCCGGTTGATCTTTCGACAGAAGAACAGGCTCAATACATCGTTCAAGAATTGAATTAATCAACTATAAATCTGAAGCAGATAAAAAATCACCCGCTATTTGCCAAATGCCTTGCAATCGACCTTTTTCCATCGCCTTCTCAAAAGCTTCTTTTGAGAAGGCAGCTGCAACTTCCCTTATTTTTTTCCAACAACATCATCATAAAAAGTGGAATGTGCCACAAAACATTGATCAAAATAATCCGTGTGATCTTTGAATTAAGACATTGTTAGTAACTCAAAAATGATTCTGCCCCGGCCGAACTTCCTCTAAAAACATGCGGCCGATCCTCCCGAATACTCATGATTTCAAGCGTTTGGGTCAGATTGGGCTGTACGGCCGCCCGTATTGCTTCTGCGATCGGCATTTCTAACACTAAAGAACCGGGAGTAGTCAGCGATACCACCCATTACGTCTAACCGGCCGGGTACAACCATGCAAAAGCGATCTCTTTTCCTT
>JBLIMP010000241.1:0-7338 GCA_047638855.1 Cellvibrionaceae bacterium
GGGTTCATTGCCACAATTGACGGAAATGTACGTCCGCCTTCCGCGCTGGGAATTATAACAGGCTCCCCACCTTCCATTACTGCCACGACTGAGTTTGTTGTTCCCAGGTCAATTCCAATTATTTTTGCCATTTTGATTCTTTTTGATAAAACTTGATGATCAGCAATGCTTGTTTAAACCTTCTTTGACCACAATATTTAGGATGATAATAAATTGATTTGTACTGTAGGCGGTTAGAGTTCATACCGCTTCCAGGCAATTATAGTTGGGAGTAAAGTTCAGAGACCTAAACTCTATTCCGCTACATATACAAGTGCGGGCCGTATAACCCGGTCTCCAATACGGTACCCAGGCTGAAGCTCACGCGTCACCATTCCGCTTTCATATTCGTCGGAGGCCTCGGTAGAAAGCGCTTCGTGGACATTTGGATCGAAGACTTCACCGATTGATGGGATTCGTTCAGCTTTAATGCTTTCTAGTATGCGATCCATCTTGCGCATTACTCCGCCTAATCCTTCAAACCAGCTATTCTCTGCAATCCCTTCCGGAACATTCTGCAATGCCCTATCAAAGTCATCCATGACAGGTAACAGTTTGCCAACTACATCAACCGTTGCGTTGGTGTATGAGAGTTGGGTTTGACGATCGAAACGTTTACGCGCATTTGATAGGTCTGCTACAGCCCTTTGCCAGCCGTCTAAGTTTTTAGCTGACTCAGCTTGTGCTACTTCTAACTGCTGCTCAGTAGTTAGCTCAACTGCTTCTGATGATTCTGAAATGTTTTCGTTTTCGAGAACTTCGTCTCTTTCTTGTTCTTCTGAATTATTCACAACGCACCTTTTATCTTTATTGTTTTACACAGAAAAGGTGCTTCTACCAGTTTGTCTGGTAAAAGCACCCTTTTGATAATGATTGTTTTAAGCTAACAAAGACCTTTTAAGCTTTAAAAACCTAAAAACTCTATTTACTCAGCTAATTTGAAACTGAATTGCCAGATAGTAACGAGGAGTCAGCATAATAGTCGCTGACAAATTCAGTCATTAAACTTGCGACATAGCGCACGGCGGAAATATTCCGGCCGTAAGCCATACGCGTGGGTCCAATAACTGCAACCTCACCCATTAAATTATTCCCCACGCCGTAGCGAGACAGAATAATTGTACAATGTTTTAGTTCTTCCCAACGGCCGTCACCACCGATCACAACTTGTACGCCGGAGGTTTTTTCTTCGAACATGGTTGAAATCATACCGGCCAAGCGTGAGGTTTCTTCAAGCAGATGAATGGCTGAACGGGTTTCGTCGTCATCAATTAGATTCGTAATCCCGGCCCGTTGTACCCGGCTAATTAATCTATGATCAGAGCGTCCGATAGATTCAAGTGCTAAACGGCCGACTTCCCTTTCAAGCAACCAGTCGATTGTTTGAACTTTCATTCTTACGTCATGAGTCGTGAGCCCTTCAAGCATTCGATTCAAGCGGTCAGCCGCTTGGGTTAACCTTGCCTGTGGAATCGATTCCGCCAGCTGCAACATTTGTTGCGAAACCTCACCACCGTAAAGTACCAAAATCATGAGCACCATCGACCCTTGAGTCGAAATAAGCTGTATGTGTTTGATACGATTAAACGCACTGCGAGGGTAAGTGATAAAGCTAGCCCCGGCCGAAGTGCGGGCCAGAACTGCCGTCGCCAATCCCATCCATTGCCCAATTTCTAAGCGGGCTTGATGAAACTGGTGTTGAATCATCTGTTTTTCAGACTGTGGGAGCTCATATTCGCCTAAAAGCCGCTGAACAAAATAGCGATACCCCTTTTCGGTTGGAATTCGGCCGCCAGAAGTGTGAGGCTGCACCAAATAGCCCATTTCATCTAAAAAAGAGAGTTCGTTACGTACAGTGGCCGAACTAACAGATAGACCAAATCGATCAACCAACGTTTTAGACCCAACCGGAATACCGTCATCGGTAAATGAACGAATGAGTAGCCCTAAAATATGGTCTTGGCGATCAGTTAGAATGTCCATAAGTCTGTTTTGGCACTTCGCACAATTCTGAGTCCAAAATGCCCCTGATAAATTTTAGCACTCGCAAGTCAAGAGTGCCAAGCATCGCATTATGTTAGCATGGGGTCGGTTTTGGGTCAACCTTTTTCACTCAATTATCAACTTTTCAACTAAATTTTTATGTTAAGCCAACCCCGAAAAATAAGTATCTAGCAAACTAGCTCAGGGGGAATTGGCTATGTCAATCAAGTTGACGAGGTGAGCCGATTTTGTTGATGCAATTGCATGTTTTATTCTCGGAAATAGCCTTAAGCGATAAAAGTGATGCAAGCTAAATTCGTTTGCCCAATAATGGTATTTGCGGCACGAGACAAAATTAGGTTAATCAGGGGATGTATTTGTAAAAGTTAATCTTCACAAGAGGATGGTAACCGTTCAGTCCCCCTGTCATTGATACGCATAACTTTGTAGGGGTGAAAGGGGCGGGGCGTTTTTAAGCCCCGAAGAAGAGATTTTCTTCCCGTCCCGACCGAAGGGAATGTCTACGGCCTTACACCCCTCTGAACGGTTACAGAGGATGATTCGAAGAACTAGCCGTATTATTATGAAAACTATTATCGGACCGCCATATGTCTTCAACCAGTGAATTTCTTTCGTTAATTTATGCGACATTTACCCCCCTATTTTTAATTGCGGGCAGTGTTGTGCTGGTTAGCCGTAAAATAACGATGGATGTCAAAACCTTTGCGCGTGCGAATATCTACTTGTTTGCTCCATGCCTTGCACTTAGTAGTACCCTGAATTCAACCATGTCGGCCGGGGAAATGGGAACAATTGTAGCGGCTACGATTGTGTGTGGTTTTTTCATGGCTGCGGCCGCGTGGGGAGTATCACAATTGGCTGGTTTTGATCGACGTATGACGGCCACATTCATACTGACCGCCATTATTATGAACTCGCTCAATTTTGGCTTGCCGTTTATTACTTTTGCCTTTGGGCCAGAAGCTGAATCACGAGCAGTTATATTTGTGATTGGACAACTTTTTATCGTGTATGGCTTGGGCACATTTGTGATTTCAAGAGGGACAAAAAATATCCAAGACTCTCTGTTGAATGTATTTAAAATGCCACTTCCGTATATGGCCCTATTGGGAATCATTCTTAATCTAACAAATAGCAGTTTGCCTCAACCGGTTGAGCAAGCTGCTACCGTATTGGGGCAAGCCACTGTGCCATGCGCCATGGTGATTTTGGGATTGCAGCTTGGCTCGGCAACGTTGCGCGGCCGATGGAAGCCATTGATCCTGATCGCCTTGACCCGCTATGGTATTGGAGCAGGTATTGCATTTTTAGTTGCGGCTTTATTTGACCTTTCCGGCCTGACTGCCCGTGTGTTTATTCTGATTTATGCGATGCCAGTGGGGGTAACCAGTGGGGTTTTGGCGACTCAATTTGACGGGGATGCAGAGTTTGCGGCCGCAGGTGTTTTGTTTACCACACTTTTTAGTATCATCCCTCTGAGTTTACTACTTTTGTTTACAGGCTGATGAGTTAATGACTAGCTAGGATTTGGGCAAAAAAAAAGCCCCTGTAAACAGGGGCTTAACTAAATATTTTAATTATTATTTGGTCTCACGATACATAACGTGTTTCCGAACAAGTGGGTCGTATTTTTTCAACTCAATTCGCTGTGGGTCATTACGGCGATTTTTAGATGAAACATACTGATGACCGCTTTCGGTGCTTTTTAATTTGATGACGATACGTGCGCCTTTTTTCTTGGCCATGGAATTCCTCGTTAAAAAAATTGCGCTAGAGCAATTCGTTTTTTCTATTGACTGATTAATCGACTTGAGATTGTACACTTTGCGGCCGGAAAATCAAGAAACCCTCTTTTTACATTTTCAACAGCTTACAAAACGAACAGTTACCCTTTCAGTTTCTTTTTCTCAGGTTCAGGGTTGGGCACTAACTCAAGCAATGCCTCTTCAAGCGTTTGGATTTGTTGTTTCAAATCATCTATTTCAGATCTTGATGGAATGCCCAGTAGCTTTAAACGCTCAAAAAAATCGCTACCGCTTGTAGCGTCTTGAAATAGACTACCTGCATCTGTAATTAGATTCTGAATCATCTGCTGACCATCTTCTAGAGCAATTTCCCCTTCTTTCACAAGCGTATCAACCCGACGGCGAATTTCTTCATCAACATGGGCCACTAAATTAAGCGGGTATGACAGGCCGGTGCGTAGACTGTTTAAAGTGTTGCCACCTGATTTCACCAAACTTTGCAGTACAGAGCGAGGCAAAAAACCACTGTTCTTTTTTTCTTGCTCATAGATAATTTGCGTCAATATAACAGCGGTTAAATCATCCCCCGTTGTGTTATCGATGACTTCAATTTCGCGGCCGCTCCGGATGAGTTCTGAAATTTCATCTAGACGGACATACTTACGTGCATCAGTGTCGTATAGTTTCCTGTTTGTGTACCGTTTAATTGTTAGCATTTGTGGGGTAAGTTTTGCAAATTTTAATCAGATGCGAGAAGTATTGACCTTATAATTTAGTCACATGGTGCGGTGCGTCATATAACTCGGCCGATTATACCAATCAGCTCTTTGGTTGCCATGCAAGAATTGACTGAGAAGGCTAGCGGTTTATAATTCTTAAATATCTAAGCCCTTGTTAGTTGAGGGCCATGTTGGATTCGTAAATGCGGTAGAAAGCGTTTACTGTCAAGACGATGAGTGGTTGGATATAAAATCAAATAATTAGAAAAAGGTTACCGAAATCTCTGTGAGTAAAAAAGTTACTGTTCTCCACTATTTTAATACCCATCTAACTGAGTCAGAAATCATCACGCTGTTAGGGCAGCCGGTTGAGATTGAACACATTCACTGTCAGGGTGATTTGGACCAGATGAAAGCGCATATTGAATTGCTTGATGGCCAAGTAGATGCAATTGCACTCAATGGCGTCACTCAAAATTTGCGTTTAGGCAACCGCTCTGTGGAGCACTTGTTAGCAACGCCTCTGTTTGAAGGTGTGCATGAAACACCGATTTTAGATGGATCTGTGTTGTTACCAGCAATAGAGCGCTGGAGCGTACGTATGGCACATGGAAAGGAGCCAGGGATTTGGGCTCATAAGCGAGTGCTAATGGTTCCCGGCCTGAACCATACGGGGTTGTCAGAGGGGCTTGAGCATCATGCAGCGAGTATAAAATCGGCCGACCGTTTGCTATACCCCAATCTTGATCCACCTGTTTCTAAAGGTCTGTTGCCCGATCGACGTTCTGCGCAGCAAGACGATTGGGAGTTGCTCAATCAATTAAAAGCGGTTCCGTTCGAAACACTTTTTTCCTCAAACCACACTTTTGATGAAGCTTCTAAGCAAGCGAACGATGCTATATTTAAACTATTTGATTGGGCCGATATTCTGGCGGGGGATATCGAGTCGATCTGTCATTTTTCCCCGTCATATTTGCAAAGAAAAATAGTAGCTGTGCCTGCTATCACTGATGAGCAAGTTGCTACACTTACAAATAGAGGGGTTTCGATTATCGTTACCCTTTTGCCGAATCTTAGCTATGACAAGCACAAACTGGCTCGCCACAGTGCGGCAACTCTAGAGGCCTGTCTAACAGCCGTCTCTGAGAGTGAACTTGCTTTAGGCGAAAATGACTTTCTTAATTTAATTTCTGAAATCGAATGGCAACCTTCGATTCAATATTTGCAGCCGGCCGATGTGGCGGTTAATCGTTTTGGATTTATTACCCAACCTAGGAGTATTGCCGAAATACGAGCCAACATCACGGCCGCTCGTTTTTTACCTAAAGCGTTTATCCATCGTACCGCGGTCCATATCCCCCCCGTATTTCGCGGCCGTATGGAAAACATTAAGGCAAAAGGGAGCCGTAAAAGCGCTGTTGGGGAGATTATGATGCTGGGAGGAACCCCAGAAGAATTTGCTGCTCAAGATGCTGAATTGATTGCTCGACGAATGTTGCGCGCGGCAAGCATGGCCGAAAGACTTGAAGCCCGATTGATTGGGGTAGATACCGCATCGCGTGAAGTCAGCGATGCGCTAAGTGCTATCGCACCTAAAACGAATGTGCCTATCTGTACTGGGCAGGCAATGACAATATACGGAACTTTGGCCAGTGGGGTTGAGATCGCAACTAAAAACAGTGTTCGCTCAAGCAATAAGGCGGTAGGGTTGCAGGGTACCGTCATTAATGCGAACGACCCAATTGGGGCGATTGCGGCCGAAGTGCTTGCTAGTTTCATCCCTATAATTACTCTAATCGGCAGTGAGCCTGATCTGTTGATAGAGTTAAAACGCAAGATCGAAGATATTCATATCAATACAAAGGTCACAATCGCAACGAATGCCAATCACACGATTCGCCATAGCGATTTGATTGTGCTCGGCCGTAATATGGCAGGTAAACGAATGATATTTAATCCGGAAATCTGTAATCCGGGCGCAGTCATTTGTGATTTTTCTCAGCCGACCGTCATTACACCTGAACTTTTGGCCCAGCGACCCGATCTTACCCTAGTCGAGTCAACGGTATTTCGTTTGCCAGAACCGTCAATGGGCGAAGCTTGTGGAAACTTGCCGCACGATTTGGTGACGGCACCTTTTGCCGAAGCAGCTCTACTCGCAATTCGAGGGAATTTTGTAGATTATGGATTGGTAGGCGAGTTAAGTAGCAAGCACGTTTATGATATTCGTGATCTGGCTTTGAAGAGCAACTATATTCGAGCCGGAATTTTGGCACATGGTGAAATGGTTGCCTCTGCACAAATTGAATGCCGTAGAGAGTTAGCCGAACGATACGCGCAACAAATAATAGAATCTGGCGGGAGTGAGCAAAAGGGAGAGGTTGTTTTTACTGAACAGCCTGCCCGGCCGTCGATTCGTCGCTTTGCACGCGAACATAGCACCGTAGTTGTGACAGGAGTCGGAGTTTTCGCTGTTATCGCTGGTGTCCTAGGGTGGTTTTTTCGGAAGAAGAAAAATCTATAGGAACGTTGCGCAAAGGCTATTATTTTGGATTAACCCCCTTTGAAGCGAAGCGCAAAGAAATTTGAAGGACTTATACTGACACGTGGGTAGCAGATTTTTCTGCCGATTGTGATAGGTCAGTAGTATTGTTATACTAGGGGCAGGATTAAGACTGTCCTAATCCTGCTCCTAGTTAGAGCTATTGGTAAGGATCAGGTTTATCGATCTTGATTAGAGTTGTTTTTGAATAGTATTTTCCCGAATCAGGCAGAATGAATCCCACGAAAGCTTATTGCTGTACCTGAATAATTCTTTTAATGTAGTAATC
>JBLIMP010000242.1:0-7318 GCA_047638855.1 Cellvibrionaceae bacterium
GGTTAATCATATCGCTGCTTGTCTTACTCCGAAATCATTGGTCAACACCCATGTTGTACAACTCAATGGGGGTGAATATGTGCCAGGACCCGGCCGGGAACATGCGGGAAATCTCATTGCGCGTATCGCCAGTAACTATGAGGCAATGGGGCACCTTTTCTCCGTTCCAGCCTTTTTTGATCACCCAGAAACAAAAGAGGTCTTGTGGAAAGAAAGTAGTATTCAACGGATTCTAGATCTACAAAATCACTCAAACGTGATCTTGTTCAGTCCCGAAAATATCACTACTGAAAAAACAGAGGGGGAGGACCGGCCGACTTTGATTAACCAACGTTTAGCTGATTCTGAGGCGACTGGGCTTATCGCAAATATCTTGATTCGAGCAGACGGCTCTTTTGACAATATACCACTCAACCAGCAAGCGTGTGGGCCGAATCTTTCTCTATTCCAAAACGCAGATCGTGTCATTTGCGCTGTCTCAGGTTTAAGCAAGTTAGAAAGTTTAAAAGGAGCTTTAAACGGCCGGTATTTGACAGATTTAATCATTGACGAACCCACAGCTCGTAGGTTGGTTGAGTCTTTTTCTGATCATAGAAATATGCAATGACCCGTCTAGAAGTTTTCTTAAAAGGGGCAAACAAAAATGATGTATAGCAATAGTAAATGATTTGCTTAATGAAGCATCATTCAATTGATGCAGAGACTGATGCAGAGACGTTTTTTCTTCCATTTATCGTACCTTCTCAATAATCTGGGGAAAGACACCCTTCGACAAGCTCAGGGTGCGCATCCTGAGACTTCGGCGTGAGCTCAGTCGAACGCTGTCGAAGGATACCTCCCTCTCTTTTTGAGAAGTTACCATTTATCCAACTTGAAGTTGCTATCAAAAGTAATTGAAATCATGCCTGACCATGCCCAAGTTATTCTTTTGGGAGATGGTGGGTTTGATGGTATTGAACTACAGAAAGCGGTCTCCCAGATCGGCTGGCACAATGGTGACGGCCGCGCAGTCAGTTTCTGCCAGCTTTAAAGCGGCTAAACACCTCATCTTTCTACCGGTAGTGGTGCGGTAGATGGAGTGTTCAGCCAAGGGCTAAATTCAAAATGGTCGAAGCGGCCACCTGAACATCTCATCTATTTTGACATGATATTGTAAAAGCAAAAAGGGGCTCGATTCTAATAAAATCGAGCCCCTTTTGTTTTTGAGAACTGCAGTTAGACCATGGGCACTAGCCAGCCCTGTCCACCAGCCATGTGACAGTTGTTGGGAAAACCATCACAACAATTAGTGCCACCCCTTGCAACACCATAAACGGTAACGCACCCAAGTGAATGTCTTTTGTTTCAACCTCCGGCGGGGCCACACTCTGCAAATAAAAGAGCGAGAATCCAACAGGTGGCGATATAAAGGCCATATTCAGATTGATCGCCATCATCACGGCAAACCAAACCACTTGATTATTTGTGAAATTCAAAAGCGCCATCGATGGAACAAAAAGCGGCATTACAATAAAACTGATCTCGAGAAATTCCAAGTTGATACCCAGTAAAAATACGGCGATATTAGCCACGATGATAAAGCCCCAGAAGCCACCGGGTAAGTTGACCAAAATATTGGTGACCCATCGTTGCCCACCCAGCTGGTCAAATATCAGACCAAAGAAGGTTGAACAGAACAAGATCATCAGAACAAGGGCTGTAATATTGGCGGTTGAGCGAGACGCTTGCCAAATCATCTTACGCATGATGCCAAATAAAGCACCCCATTCTAGCCTGCCCGGCAATTCGGCCGAGTCTTTCAAAAGCCACGCGATCCCTACAAACAAGATCGCAATCGACCACCAGGGTAGCCACCCGAGCAAACCCACAATAATCAAGGCCATAAAAACAAACGACCAGCCTAGATTTAACTTGTTTAGCAGGGCCAGAAATAGCGCGCCAAATGCACCTACTGCACCCGCTTCAGTTGGGGTAGCCAAACCAGCGAAAATCGAACCGAGTACAGCTCCAATTAAAGCAAGAGGGGGGATCACTGCGATAATCATTTTTGCGGTCAGTTGTAAACCAGTTAGGTCACGTGCTTCAAGTGGCAATGCAGGAGCTTTTTCTGGATATCTATAAGCGACGTAAATGACATATAGCGCATAGAAGCTAGATAACATAAGACCGGGAATCAGGGCGCCTACAAACAAGTCGCCCACACTCACGCCGATTTGGTCAGACAAGACGACAAGCACAAGACTTGGTGGCAGCAGTTGAGCCATTGTTCCAGAAGCAACAATAATCCCGGTTGCTAATTGATGGTCATACCCATATTTCAACATAATGGGCAATGAAAGGATACCCATGACGATAACGGTCGCAGCGACAACCCCGGTTGCGGCCGCCAATAGGGTTCCCACCAACACGACGGCCAACGCCAACCCCCCTCTCAGAGGTCCCATCGCCTGACCAATTGTTGTCAATAGTTGTTCAGCCAGGCCGGACTTTTCGAATACCGCCCCCATAAATACAAAGAAAGGGACCGCCAACAGTGTAAAGTCTGACATTGAGCCAAACCAGCGGTTTTGCAAAACACCTAGACGGGCAAATGGAAACGCGCCCAAAGCAAGCCCAATCGCTCCAAATGCGATAGCGGTCCCTGCAAAAGAGAAAGCCACTGGATAGCCACTCAGAATAAGAATAAGAAATAGGACAAACATGACCACTGCGAGCCATTCGAATCCAGTCATACGATTTTCCTCGGGAAGATTTAATGATGCCCTCACTCAATTGAATTGCAAACACACAAAAATTAAGACAGAGTGTGTTTAAAATGAGTCGAAGGGGTTTAAAATTGGCAGAATATGAGCCAGCAAACAAGCGGGAATCTTATTCAATTCTGATGGGTGCATTTAGCTCGATGCGCTTAAATGTTTCATCACCACGTAAGATCGCAATGAGCTTGATATATTCAGCCACGCTTTGAATCAGCAAAACGGCAAAGGCGATAATAATCATGCTCTTGATGGGCGCGCGTGGCAACCCATCAGCATCTGGGGAAACTTCCCACGGTAAAATATTGCTTCTTCGTTGCCAGCTTTCAAAAGAAAGCAAACCACATTCAGGATCTTCGTGGCATTTTATGCGGTAGTCGGTCAAACGGCCGGCCGTCCCTTCCCATTGGTCCCACCCTTCGAATATTCCGGCACTAGTTTTGTGGCCCCACGAGGTCAAAACCGGATTAAAAGTGACATACAAAGCCAGCACGCAAAATGGTAAAAGCGCAATTGAATGACCGATAAAGTCGATCCATGCTTTACGCTTCGCTTCTTGCTCTGCAAACCAAAAATCAACCCTGACATTTAGATCATGTTTGAGTAAGTAAGAAAAACCAAAAAAGAAGATAAGCGTGTAGAGATACCACTGCGTTTCGATAATAGCATTGTTGGTAAGCTTCACTTCAATAACTTGACCCACGTATCGTAAAACAACGTTTGCAAAACCGATGAGCACGAGGAGTGGAACAAGAAGTTGACCCAAAAAACCGAGTCTTTCAGTTAAACGATCAGCAAAATCGACGAAAGGTTTTAAAGCTTTCATAAAATGGGAATTCTCCTTTCCGTTCTTGTTATGCAGAGCATTGCATAGACCTATCAGATAGTGGTTTTTGACAAACCGGAAGCTAAGTTCCGGCCTGTCAAAAACCTTCTTAATTATCCGCTTTCAAGAGGATTATTTCCCGATGAACTCGAGGTAACGACCTTCTTGAATACCGTGCCAAGCTTGGATGCCGTCACGGAATGTTTTCCACTCTTTGTAGATGGTAGCAAAGTCACTATCTTCTTGAGCAAATGTATCGTACAGTGAAAAAGAAGCATCTTCGGCCGCCTGCAAAACCTCATCACTAAATGGGCGGATTTCAACCTCGCCTTCAGAAACTAGGTCGTTAAAAGCGCCGATATTCTTCGTGTCATAGTTGGCCAACATCTGAGTGTTCGCTTCCCATGCCGCACTCTGGATAATTTCACGATATACCTCTGGCAAAGCGTTAAACTCATCAAGGTTGATCTGGACTTCAAGAGTTGGACCTGGCTCCCACCAGCCGGGGTAGTAGTAATACTTGGTGACTTTGTGGAAGTCCATTTTGCGGTCATCGTATGGGCCAACCCATTCAGTTGCGTCAATCGCGCCCGTCTCTAATGCTTGATAGATTTCACCACCAGCTAAAACCTGAACAGTTGCACCTAATGCACTCATCACCTGGCCACCAAGGCCCGGAATACGCATTTTCAACCCTTCAAGGTCTTTGGCCGTGTTGATTTCTTTGTTGTACCAACCACCCATTTGTGCACCGGTGTTACCGGCCGGAAATTGGATCACGTTGAAACGGTCCGCATAGAAATCCTGCATGAGTTTCAGACCACCACCTTCATACAACCATGCATTTTGCTGACGCGCTGTTAAACCGAAGGGAAGGGCTGTACCAAAAGCGGCCGCGGTTGATTTTCCTACATAGTAGTAAGAAGCGGTATGTCCAATTTGAATTGACCCTTCTTCCACAACGTTAAGGACTTCTAAACCAGGAGCGATTTCACCAGCAGCACGTGCGGTTATTTTGAATTTACCACCGGTCATTGCTGAAACTCTGTCACCAAATGTAACTGCACCACCAAAGATGGTGTCTAAAATCGGCGGCCAACTGGTGGCCATTTCCCAAGTAATTTCAGGAAGTGCTGCATCGGCAGCCGCTTCTTGGGCAAGTTCACCGCTGCTACAAGCAGCAAGTGTTGTGGCGGCGATACCAGCACCAGCCATCTTTAAAAAGTCTCTGCGTTCCATATTTCTTTCTCCTTAAAAAAATTGTTACCCCAAAGCATTTCAAATGCTTTGGGCATGGACAAAGGCCATCTTGAAAAAATAATCATCTGTTGAAATTGTTTTCAGGATGGCTATGAGGCGATCCAAGCTTTCCAATTTAGATAATTAATTCTTTTAGATCGCCAAAAACTGGGATTATCCCGGATTGTTCCGGGGAATCTTCTTCCTTTGGTTAGTAAAACCCGATCTAACGGATTACTGAAAATACCCACTGATCATACTTGTTACTGTGGCATCAAAAAAGTTGAATGCCCAGCTAACTGAAGCGATCAAAAACAGAAATGCCCCTTCTCGTCGAGTGATCTTCCACTCAGTGCGCATGAACCAAACAACAACAATCATCAAAGTAAGTAAAATCCAAGCACTTTCCTGCGCGTTTGGGTCAATGACCATTGATCGGCCGGGGGTGATGATTGATGCCATTCCTAAAACACCTAATTGATTAAACAGGTTACTGCCGATCAGGTTACCGGCCGATATGTCGGTGTCACCCCGAATGAGTGCGACAACTGATGTCGCGATTTCCGGTGCAGAAGTTCCAAACGCGACAATGGTTACCCCTATCACATATTCAGAGATCCCGAAAAAATGTGCGATTGTGGATGCAGAAGTTACAAAGTATTGACTTGAGACAATGACGGTTCCAATACCGACCAGCAAAAGCAATACATCCGTCCATTTAAACTCAGCCGCGTCAAGCTCCTCGTCGTTACCTTCCTGCTGATAGATAAGCCATCCAATGTATATAACGAGTATCGTCAGGAAAGTTACCCCTTCCCACCAATACATGACCCCATCCATAAAAAACAAAACGAGCAAAGCAGTTGTTGCAATCAACATGCCACCGTCTCTCACGACAAGTTTACGCGTTGTAGGGATGATCATAAAAAAGGCCAATCCACCAAGGATAAAGCCAAGATTAAAAATATTTGAACCGATGATGTTCCCGACAGAAATCGAGATTTCATCCCGAGCGGCCGAGCTGATAGAAACAGCAAACTCAGGTGCAGATGTCCCAATTGCTACAATAGTTAATCCGATAAATAATGGGGAAACGCCCAATTTACGAGCGATACGCACAGCCGCAGCTACAAGCCAATCAGCCCCAAAGTACAGGCCAAAGATACAAGCAACTACGATTAAAAAACTAATCCAAGGAAAAGCCATTTAAGTCCTTTAAATCACACCTCTCGATTTTTAGGTCAAAAGGCTGATATTTAATTGAAAATCTCCAACTCTAACAAAATGCCGCATTGTAGAGTAAGGTCATATCATTTTATACTAGTAATTTCAGGATTCTACCCATATAGAAAGGATTATTTATAACTTTGTTGCATTTGTCTTATTCTGTGATGATTTTATGTGAGGCTCTTTCCACATGGAGCTTGAGTGAATGTGATACTGACCATCCACGTAAAGGGTTCGTGCATCAATAAATTTTGACATTGGCCGAAGGTGCCTTCGAGTCTCCGTGCCACAAATTGACCCCTCTGGTGATTTACAGATGCATTAGCGACCTAGTTCGATGACTGTCAACTCAAATTCACCAAAAGATTGTTGATAGCCGTAAATAACAAAGGTTACTTTCTCGCTCTCGCGTGGCACATATACAAGGATTTCGGCACCACCAGCTTCATATTTATCAAGAGATTGAATGATTCCATCAGGACCATAAAGTTCTAAAATGCCATCAAAACCGGGGGCCGGCCGCAAAATTGCAACAATGGCGTTTCCGGCCGTACTTTCCAGCTCGGCTCGCACGACATCTCCAATATCTGCAAAGCCAGCTAAGCTCAAGGCAACATCATCAACTTGCGACAAGTTTTCAACCGAAAGTATTGCGCTTGGCTCGGTTAATTCAACTTTGATCTGCACTGAGTCTTGGGATGTTTGGGCTATTAACACATAGGCAGAATCTTCTGTTTGCCCGGCAATTACATTAGATAGTTCAACCCCATCCCGATCTAACAAGGTTATCGACCCCTCGGCCGAAAGCGAATAAAGCATACTTTGCCCCGCCGTCAGCTGATGGCTTAAGATAGTTGATTTTTCTATGCTGTAACGCAATCCAGACACAATTTCGAATACGTCAGAAGGTGATGACGCAATATCTACAAGATTTTCTAGATTTGGAAGGTCAGGAAGCTGGTTTAAAGATTCAGGCTTCGACGGGGCAGGGACACTTACATCAAGGTTTAAAACACCTTCTTCTGAATCAAACTGTAAATCAGACTGCCGCGCCGATAAACTAGGCGACGCAACTGGAGTTGGGACCAAGGCGGCAAAATTTGGCAATGCGCAGGCAAAAATAGGGGCCAAGATGATCATAAACAAAAAAAACTTTCGACGTTGGAAATCCATGTCGAAAGTTTATCATTTCTCAAAAAAAAGTTATGCTGTCTAATCTAAACTATCAAATCAAATCGCTAGGGGATTTTTCATAATCAACATCGCTTTG
>JBLIMP010000243.1:0-7254 GCA_047638855.1 Cellvibrionaceae bacterium
TTGTGGTTCTCAAGATTTCCCAAGCAAAATTGCTAATGCGGGAAATAATAATGCGCTGACCGTTGTTGGCCAAGCATATAAAAATGTCATTGCAGTTCAAAATGCAAATACACCACCCTCAGTTGATTTTGTCATTGACAGTGTGTCAAATGGCGCGGGTGTTTTAATGAATCCTGGCGATACTGTCACAACAACAATTGGATTATCAGTGCGCAATGTTGGAAACTCACCTACAGGGCAAAACACAACCGTTGAATTCCGAGATGCTAGTAATAATAGCGTTATTGGGACATTTATAATTCCACCAAATTTCCAAGGTTGTACAACTGCGCTATATCATGGCTCTGTAACATGGCCACGAACAGCAGAAGGGACATTTAACTTTAATGTCACCATTCAATCACCAGAAGAGACAGGTGCAGCCACAGGCAACAACTTTGGCTCAGGTACGGTTTTTGTTGGTAAATATGGAGTTTGGTTGCCACTTATTAACAAGTAGAGTGGTTAAGTTTCGCTTTTTTGGCATGTACGCATAATTTGAACAGAGTAGCTTTATTTAGAATAAGGCTACTCTGTTTTGTTAGTAGAAAGTATCGTGGATCACTTATATCAACTATTTGTTTTAGATTCATGTCTAATTTCAGACAACTCTCTTGATTGCTTATTGCAATTAGTTAGATAGTAAATACAATGTTGGACAGTGCGTCTACATGCTGTACATTCAACAACATTCTAAAGACAGATACGTAGAGGGGAAAAGCACTGGAATCTCATTTGTTTTTCCGCACAAATCTACAAAATCTTAGACAATATAGACTGGTGATTTGCGACTTGCTTTTATCGCTCGGTCACATTTAGGTTCTTGGTGCCACTATGAAAAGCCTAAAACAAATGAATCCTTCACAAAAACCCGTGTTTTGTACAGTTTTTATTTCTAAATTTTAGTAGGTTGCGTGGTATCTTCTCAACAATCTGGGAAAAGCACCCTTCGACAAGCTCAGGGTGCGCATTCTGAGCTTGTCGAAGGATACCTCCCTCTCTTTTTGAGAAGATACGTTGCGTGAGATTAAATATCTGTAAGCAATGTTTGGTTTAGTTGCTGTAGTAAATGCAAAGTCTACAGCCCATTTAATTTGATTGGAGAAAATATGAGACAAAGATTTCTTATTCCTTTTGCACTACTATTTCTGGTTTTAGGAATAGCTGGTTGCCAACAGGACGAGATAGATGATACCCCGATTGATCCTAATACGATTGCTCTGGATACGGGGATTGGAACGGTTACGGCCGAAGGTAAAATTGTACCCCCGAGCTCGATTCGGTTGGCATTTCAAACGGCCGGCACCGTTCTCGAAGTCGCTGTGCTTCCTGGTGATTCAGTTAGCGAAGGTGACATTTTAATCCGCCTAGATGATTCTGATCAGCAGATTGCACGGCTACAGGCTGAGGTGGGTTTAATTCAAGCTCAGGCAAATATTAAAACAGCCGAAGCGCGTGTTGCTACAGCGAAGGCGGCTCTTGAAGCATCAACCGTTGGCGTTGACGCGGCCGAAGCACAGCTATCACTGCTTAAGACCGGCCCTACTGAGGAACAAATTGCGTTTAGTGAAAGCCAAGTTGGAGCGGCCGAAGCTGGCGTAAGTGCGGCCAATGGGCAACGCTCTGCTGTAGTAGAAGGAGCAACACAGGCTCAAATTCTAGCCGCTGAAGCTCAAATTCAAGCCGCACGCGCAGCGGTTGTCCCTATTGAAATTCAAATCAGCCAAATCAATGTAGGATCTATCTCTGTTTCTGATGATCAACGAAATCAGATCAACCTGCAACTGGCAGCGGCCCAAGCAAACGTTGCAGCGGCCGAAACCGCATTACAAGAGTTGTTAGCCGGTGCACGTCAAGCTGACATTGTCGCAGTAGGCGGGGCAGTAGCGGCAGCTCAAGCCCAACAAGAAGCTTCTCAAGCCCAACTAAACCTTGTGTTAGCTGGTACACGCGAAGAGCAAATTGCTATTGGGCAAACTGGTGTTGATCAGGCTAAAAATGGGGTTCGTGAAGCGGAGCTGTCTGTAAATCAGGCGGAATCTGGTTTAGTCCAAGCCCAAACCTCTGTGGTTGAAGCTGAAAAAGCGATTGAAGCGATTGACTCGCTTATCGCCAAAACTATTCTCAAGGCTTCTGCAGATGGAGTGATAGCTGATATTACGCCAGAAGTTGGAGA
Organism: Cellvibrionaceae bacterium; assembly: GCA_047638855.1. Taxonomy (GTDB): domain Bacteria; phylum Chloroflexota; class Anaerolineae; order Promineifilales; family Promineifilaceae; genus WTJY01. Next base: position 2,216 of record JBLIMP010000243.1, read on the forward strand.
GGTTGTTCTTCCAGGTCTTCCAGTCGTCACACTTGCCGATTTTGAGTCTTGGCAGGTTGAGACGACCGACCTTACCGAGCTGAGTGTGGTAAATATCGCTGTAGGAAAACCGGTTGAAGTGACTGTGGATGCATTTCCAGGTGAGACCTTAAGCGGAACGATTATAGATATCGCCTCAAATTCAGAAATTGTTCTGGGAGATGTTACTTATAAAGTAACGATTGATCTTACCGATACAAATGATCTTGATCTGCGCTGGGGAATGACTTCCTTTGTACGGATCGATGTTGAGTAGGGGCGAATATCATGTTAAAAAAATCGACTTATACACTAATTTTTATTTCCCTCTTGGGGATGGGTCTCATCGCTTGTACCCCCTCTACCCAACAGGCCACAGAAGCAAACTTAGATGAAGGCATACAGGCTTTAGCTGTCCCTTCTCAGGATGAGCTTTCTGTATTGGCGGAAGGGGTTGTGGTACCGGTTGCGTCAAGCGATATTTCTTTCCAGATCAGCGGTGTCGCTTCTGAAGTATTGGTAACAGAGGGTGAATCTGTTGCTGCTGGCGACGTGCTAGTACGGCTTGATACGGTTGACCTTGCAATTCAGCGAGATCAGGCTGAGGCACGGCTTAATTCAGCTCAGTCAGGATTGCTTGTTGCTCAATCAAACCTTGAATCAGCTCGATCAGGTGTGAGCACGGCCGGCTTGCAGGTTGAAGCGGCCGAAGCGCAGCTTAATCTTGTCAAAGTTGGAGCACGCCCTGAAGAAATTGAAGCGGCTGAAAAGCAGCTAACTGCCGCTGAAGCAAATGTAACCCAAGCGGTTGGACAACGTAATTCGGCCGTCAATGCGATTACAGGTGCTCAGATTGCAGGGGCGAGGGCACAGCTTATTTCAGCACAAGCCCAGTTGCTTTCGGTTGAGAATGCGTATGACAATATCATAAACGCGTGTTTTGATGTGCCTGGTAAAGGAACCGTTTGCCCGCTTTATGGGCCTGTTGAAGAGCAGACTCGCGCACAACTTGAAGCGGCACGTTTAAGCGAACAAGCTGCTTCTGCGCAGGTTTCTCAACTAGAAGGTGGCGCAACACCGGGGCAGCGAAATGCAGCACAAGGTGGTGTGACATTGGCTTTGGCAAATGTAGAAGTTGCCAAAGCACAGTTGGCATTAGTTCAGCAAGGGGCATCGGCCGAGCAAATTACCCAAGCTGAGGTATCTGTTAAGCAAGCTCAAGCTTCGATTAAAATTGCTGAAGCTGGCATTTTACAAGCAGAAGCGGCCGTTACCCAAGCAGAAGCTGGGGTCAAAGCTGCGGAAGCAGGCTTGGCATCAGCTGACTTGGCACTCTCTAGAACTGAGATCAAATCGACGATCTCAGGGATTGTAAGCAGCATTAATATCGAAGTTGGCGAGCTGGTTAATCCTGGGGTTCCAGTTGTTGTCGTGGCCGATTTCGGGATTTGGGAAATTAAAACGACCGACCTAACTGAACTTGATGTGGCGCGTGTAGGAGTCGGGGCAGATGTATCGATTGAATTTGATGCGATCCCTGGACAAACGCTTAATGGGGTTGTGACCGACGTTTCCTTGATCTCAACAATCTCACAAGGTGATGTGGTCTACGAAGTGACAATTTCACTGGTCGACACCGATGGATTACCGATTCGTTGGGGTATGACAGCATTTGTCAATGTAGAATAGAGAATAGATCGTTAGATACAACTGACATACAGCTGTGTTTTAAAAAGAGCGAAACTGATTGAAATCAGTTTCGCTCTTTTTTGTTTAGGGCGTTCGCGACCCCCTTTGATGATATTCAAAGGGCTAAAATATCTAAAAGAAGCGATCAACTATTTTAGATGTAAAGGGGAGATGTGGTAAATGTCATTGACACCTGCGGCCGGGTAAATTTCCTGAGTAAAAGTGTCGTAAACAACCAGGTCGACTGTCACCGTTTGCCCCGCACGATCGGCCGGAAGTTCAAGATAATAAACATCCCTTATTTTTTCCCCTTTTTTCCAAAATGCGGTCGGCCGTTTAGCTTCAGCCGGAATTTGATCCCATTGCGCTAATAAAAAGCCATCAGCGGCCGACACCCGCACCGAGACCGTTCGCTCGCCTGCACCTTCTGCTAATGACTCCCAGAACAAAGACACTCGAAGTTGAGAGCCAGCAGCCACAGTAGACGAACCATCCAGCAGAAACGGGGCAAAAAAGCTATCTTGCCCTGTCGTTGAAAGCTCTACTTTCTCTAGGTGCATCGTCTCGCCAAACACAATATTCGGGTATACAGCTGGATAGTCAGAAGTAGTTTGCTCAAAGAAATAAATGCCGTCAATTTCTTCGATAATTTTAAAATTTGGATTCGCCAATAACTCTTGTACCACATCTTCTGTTTCAAAAAGCCCTAAATTCGGTTGAGCCAAATACCGGTCGATAAGAATATAGTCGGCCGCTGCGATGCGATCTTCTGAAAAAGGAGTACCAGAATGATGATCGAGAAATATATGCAGGTCGTCTATGTGGGTGAGATGAGGCGTATAGGTTGTATGGGCCAGCAGGCTAATGTCTTCAGGTATCCGTTTGACCATTAAATTACCGGAACGGTCATGGTCATCAACCCGAAAGCGACTAGGTTGATACCTTCCACCAAACGGCGCATGACTAAAAAGGAGATAGCCGGTTAAGACAGAGAGCATCATCCATCCAATAATCCACCTATCCCATTTGGGTGCAACTTGGCGTAGGCCGATCACAATAGCGGTAAACAATATCGGCATCATTGATGCAGAATAATGCTCTTCAAGCTGAATCGGGCCACTTCGGCCGCTCATAAACATCAGCAATGCAAATGGGGCACAAATGAGCGTGACGCGCGGGGCTAGTAGGCACAAAAAACCCAGCGGTAATAAGATTCTGAAAATCCCCCAAAGTTGATTGGGACCAAATACTTGCTGTAAAAACCAGATCGGCCGGGTGACAATTGTTTTAGCAATTTCAGAATAGCCATCCCCTAAATGAGCATAGTAGAACAGGAGCGGATAATCTTCTCGCCCACCAAAAGCTGGAATCAAATATACAGTTAAAAAGACGAGTGCTGTCATGCCGAAAATAAAAAGAGAAATCCCCCATTTCCAATCTTTTTCAACCACAAGCAGGTAAATGCCAATCATGGCAATGTAAAGCGAAACGGTTTCTTTTGATAAAAGGGCTATTAACAACCCAATCAATAGCAGGCGACGATCCTTACGCACCAAGCCCAACATCGCCAACGCCATCCAGGGCAATCCAAAAAAGATACGGCGAAAATCGGCTAGTGTGAAATCATGAACGGCCGGATTTAGAAAAAAAAGCAGCAGAAACCAAGGTGCTAGATTCGGCCGCTCTTCCTTCATAATTCGATATAAAATAAGGCCCGTAGCAGTAATATTGATGCTTTGTACAACAAAGAGAACTCTCTCGTCAGGCCAAACAAGGAAAAACGGAGCTGCAACAACTAAAATCGGCGAAAAATGATTCGCCATCAACGATTGGCCGCGAATCGCATTCGGAGTCCACAAGAACCGCCCATCCAGCACACTCCAAATCCCTTGGCTAAAACGAGCAAAATCGCCAATGCGCGAGTTAAAGGCATTGTGTTGCAATAGCTGAAGGGTAAACATGGCAGCGAAAAAGAACGCTGCCATCAGCATAGCAGGCCACTCGTCTAATAAAAATTTACGTGCTTTTTTTGAAAATCGGCTCAATTTTAGAAGGAACCCGACAGGCTTTTAAATGTCTGTCGGGCTGGATAAAAAAAATTGGATAGAAAAGGTTAGCTAAAGCTTTTTGCCGCTTTTGCAATGCTAGCTTTTGGGCTAACCTTGTGCTGAACATCTTCAAAGTTGCCATCTGCGTCAACCACAAAATGGCTGCGGATAATCCCCATGAACTTATTGCCATACATGCTGCGCTCGCCCCATGAATGATAAAGCTCTGATACCGTGTGATCGGGATCAGACAAGAGGTTATAAGGGAGATTTTCTGCAACACGCCACTCGGCCAAACGCTCTGGCTCATCTGGGCTGATACCCAGTACCACCCCATTTCCCGCTTCAATTTGGGGGAAAGCATCACGCAAGCCACACGCTTGGGTGGTACAGCCGCCGGTAAATGCTTTTGGGTAAAAGAAAATCAAAACACGTTTGCCACGGAGGTCTGATAATTTAATTTGAACCCCTTCGTCAGAGGTAAGGGTAAAATCTGGAGCTTGATCGCCAATTTGAAACATTTTTTCCTCGTATGGTTAAAAGACAAGATTATAACATGATGATTGATGAATAAAATGACGAAGCGTAATAAGTGGAATAACTCTCATCGATCCCGCTTCACTTATCATTATTTCACCGGTATGATTGTGTGATGCAAGCATATGCTGGGCGCTGGATCGCCACACTAAAAGAGACCGATCAGATTATAGGAACCGGAACAACTGGCCCTGAAGCGTTGCGCCAAGGGCGTCGAAATCGGCCGAAAACAAAACTGAGCCTGCGCTACGTTCCCGATGAATCAGGAGAGCCACTGACGCTTTCACCTTTGTTAGAAAGTCTGCAACCCGCATTTGCACGGTTAGACCAGCCGATTTTTTTGGTTGGGGGTGCGGTACGCGATGCGATTTTGGGCCGCGTTAGCCATGATCTTGATTTTGTCGTAGCCACAGATGGGATCAAAACAGCTTTTCAGATTGGAGACTTCTTGCGAGCCGCAGCCTTTCCGCTAGATGAGGAGAGAAACGTCGGCCGGGTGGTGCTTAAACGCAGCGGTATCTCTTTAGACATCGCTACTTTTCGGTCGGAATCGCTAGGTGGTGATTTGGCAGACCGTGACTTTACATTGAACGCAATGGCATTACCGGCGTTAGCCAGAACAACGGCCGAAGTGATTGACCCGCTAGGTGGAGAAGATGACTTAAAACACGGCCGCTTACGCATGACTAACTCAAATGCATTTATTAGCGACCCCGTTCGTATTTTGCGCGGTATTCGCATGTCTCT
>JBLIMP010000244.1:0-7230 GCA_047638855.1 Cellvibrionaceae bacterium
TCGGCCACACACCGATCCACGCCGCCCTCATCGTTTTTCTTTTCAACGGACCCGGTGCGTTCTACAAACCGCCAATCGCCATCCATCAAAAGCTAAACTGGCGAGTCGCATTTGGTGTTATTAACTTTGTGGTCATTATGCTCATCTTTGGCCTTGCTTACACCGGTTCGGCCCGCTGGCAATACAACAATGCTATCGCCAACGTAAACGCTAACCCTGAAGTGATGGATTTAAGCGAATCCGGAACAGTCCCAGAATTCGCATCTTTGGAAGCATTTGCAGATGGGGCTGGCAATTGGACGCTCAATGCGCAGATTGAAAATTTTATCTTTACGCCAGAATTGGTCGGCGGGCCGGTATTTCCAGGCCAAGGACATGGGGTTGTTTACGACAATGGCAAAGAAATAGGCCGAATGTTGACCCCGTGGTTCGATTTGGGCCAGCTGACCCCCGGCAATCACAATATCGTTGTGATTTTGAATGGCAATGATGGAACAGATTTTGCAACTGGCACTCAACTGATCGGTCAAGAGATTGAAATCATTGTTGAATAAGCTTTACATGCCCCACAGCACAGTTATTCAGCGGTACTTTCCACAAAGTGAGATCATCAGATTAAGTCGGCCGAAAGGTGGGATTTCGGCCGACTTAACAATTGTCGAACTGATACAGAATAATCGCCACTACAAAATTGTCATCCGACAAATCCCACAAGCGGCCCAAGAATACAAACTGCTGAAAATTTTACAGTCGGCCGGCGTGGCAAGCCCCATCCCGCTATTTTTGGATGAGAGTTGTGAACTGCTGCCAGCTCCCTTTTTGATACTTACTTATATCAGTGGAGAAACACGTTATCGTTTTTCCAACAAGGTCCAAGCCGGAGAAAAAATCGGCGCACAGCTCGCCCGCATCCATGCAATTAAAACAACCGGTTTTGATCTGTCGTTTTTACCAACCGACAGTACCCATCTGCCTGAATCCAGCGGCCACCCGGCCGAACGGCCGATCTTAGATATTCTGGAGCCGCTATGGCCGTTGCCACAAACCGATTCACCCGTGTTACTTCATGGGGATTTTTGGCCAGGCAACATGCTTTGGCAAGATGCTGACCTAGTTGGCGTCATCGATTGGGAAGATGCGAAAGTTGGCAATCGGCTACAAGATTTAGCTATTAGCCGATTTGATACGCTGTTTATTTTCGGCCGCCAAGCGATGCAAGCCCTGACGGAAAGCTATTTTGAAAACAGCTCTATCGACCGACACCAACTTCCCTATTGGGATTTATTTGCCGCCTTACGCGCGGCACCCGGAATACCCCAATGGGCGGCCGGATGGCCAGAGCTGGGACGGCCAGACCTTACAAAAGCAGCGATTTGGAAATCACTAAGCTGGTTCATTCAACAAGCTAAAGCTAAAATAAATACCATAGGCGAAGTGCCAGACACAAACTAAGAGATGCAACTGCTTAGGTTGCTCGCAGTAAAGCAGGGTAAATAACTAAAACGGAGAATATGATGTCTAATCAAGAACGAACAGAAAAATATAATTACGAAAAATTTGTCCCAGAAAGTTTTATGCCGTTGATGAATTTTGCAAAAAGCCCAAATCTTGGAGAAGCCGCTCCAGATTTCCCGCTGTGGGACGCAGATACACAGGTGGAAACGAGCTTGAGCGCAATATGGTCTGCCAATTTGTTCACAGTTGTTGAATTTGGGAGCTTTACCTGACCGTATTGTGGGATGGCGTCGCCATCCATGAATGCAATGGCCGATAAATACGCAGACCAAGATGTCGGCTCGATTTTTCTGTACACCAACGAAGCCCACCCCGGGGAAATCATGCCCCCGTTGCGCTCGATGGAGCAAAAGTTTGCTCATGCCGCCAAATTGCGTGAGATATACGGGGTAACTCGGCCGATTCTGCTTGACGCCCTCGATGGTTCTTGCCACCTGCGCTATGGATCACAGCCTAATATGACCTGGATTTTCAACCGTTCAGGTACGCCGATTTACAAATCAGATTGGAGCGACGCAAATAGCATTGACAGTGCCATCGCTTATTATTTAGATGTGACTCAGCGGCGTAAAAACAAAGAGCGTTTGGCCCCATTCCGGGTTGAACGCATTGATTATCGCAATCAAGACCAAGAGCAGTTCTATGCTGGGTTAGAGCGCAACGGGCCACGGGCTGTGACAGAGTTCAAAGAGGCGTTTTAAAAAAGAGCCTGGGGCATGGTGTCGCTCCATGCCTCTTGCTACCCGCCTCTTTTATGCAACTGATACACGGCGCAATGTCCGACGGCGGCCGGAGAATAGTTGATTAAAGCGCGTTGAAAACCAGTCGCCTGAAATAAGCAAGCCGGACAAAACGAGGGTAGCCCCAATTATTTGCCCTTGTGAAAGCGTTTCGCTTAAGAACAAGATTGACCACAAGACGGCTAGCAATGTTTCCATTGGACTGAGCAATGCATATTCACTACTACCCATCTGCTTAATAGCGATCAGCATCGCAAAGCGCCCCAGTATGCTGACAATAATCGCTTGAATCACGATGGTGATCCAACCAGCGGTCGAAGAGACTTGTATTGCCCCACCATCAAACAATACCCAAAAGCTTAAGATCGTCATAACAACACCCCAAATACTGATCTCTGAAATGGCACTGATGTTGTAGTCCCCTAAATATTTTTGGATAAACACTAAATATGCCCCATAAATAAATGAAGCGAAAGCCACCAGCCCAGCCCCAAGCATGCTAATATCTCCACCAGATGGGCCAATCAAGAAATAGAGCCCCAGCAAGCCTAAGCCAAGCCGTAACAATGTATGTGGGGTTAATCCATTATTGACAAACGAGCCGATCACCAAAGCGGTAACTGAATAAACGGCCGCACCGATCATGGCTGCCATAGAAGCATCAAGCTGAAGCACACCATAGTAGTAAGAAACGGCCGAAGCCCCATTCATAATGCCGCCAAACAAAGCCAAAGAAAATCCGCCCCAACTCATTTTCAACTGGCCTTCTTTTGCTTTTGCAAAGCCTGAAAAGCGCATAATGACTGAAAACACGATTCCAGCAAGAGCAAAGCGTAGCAATAAAAGGGAAATTGGGGACATACCTTCCAGCATGATTGCTCTGGAAAGTGGGGTATTTAAGCTGTAAGAGGCAACTGAAAACAAGCCTAACATTAAACCATTTTTCTTCATGATTCTTCTCCAAGGGACACAGACTCGCAAGTAAAGCTTGTAGGCAGCATAGTGACTAGTTGGCAGGAAGCGAGATCATATTATTTACTTTAAGAATTGGGGAGGGGCTATTCACCACCTGATTGAAGGAATTTTAGCAGGCATAAAGACGAAAAAAGTGAAAAAGCTGTGTCACGGCTGTGCTAGAATGTGATGAATGTGACAAAGGTGTGTCAAAGGCGGTAGGCTAAAAGCGATAAAAAGGGAGGCTAGACATCAGGTCAATCTATTCGGTGCATCGGCCGCCACTCTGTCATCCAAAAAGCGCTCGAATCACACCCCCTGTTCGCCACTATTACAAGGCGAATCAAGCGAATCATTAACGACTCAAAAGCAACGGGGCAAAAATGCGATTCCACAAATCAGTTTGAAAAAAGCCTTTGGGATCATACTTTTTCTTCAATCGTATCACCTCTTCCACTTTTTCTTTTCCCATCGTTTGTTCAGCAATTTCCGGCCGCATAGTGCTATCTTTTGCAAAGTAGAACTGCCCTTCGTGCTTCACAACAATCTCATCCATCGCTCTTGCCATGCGAACCACTTGTTGACGGTTGCGTTCTGTAATACGAAAGTCCATCGCCATCGAATAGCCATCGGGCGAGTAGGCGATCAAAAAGTCAGACGGTTTATGCCGTTTTATGACAGTTAGATAGTTGGGCATTTTGCGCTCTTGATTGAGCTTCAGCAAAGCGGCAAAGGCATCTTCGGCCGTCTCTTTGGGGAAGAACGTCTGATATTGGATTAAGCCACCTTTTCCATAGCCCCATTTCCAACCAGGAACATAGTCGAGCAGAAAATGATAGGCGGCATGTGGCTGTTGATAGGTTTTACCCTTTTGCCCGCTCGTCGCTCTAGAAACCAAATATTTAGCTGTGTTAATTGCAGTCATTCCAGGATTATTGAAAAAGAACCCCATGTAAAACCACATGCTTGACTTGGGGATGATGCCTAGAATGCTGTCAGCAATAGCCTGTGTTTCTAAAGATAAGGTTTTTGCAGGGGCAGAGTCTTCACCCGGTTGCAGGTAACGGCCGCGATGCAGTTCCCCCCGGCCGAAGCGGCTCCCCTTGGCCGTCGAGTCAAGCCATCCAACCAAATAATCTGAATTGTCCCGATTTTCATCAAACCAACTGAGGCACGAAGTTAAATTCGGCCGGGTGCAAGCCTCCACTTCGAGCAAGCCTGAATAGATTTTTTTCAGCTGGAGCGTGATCACTGTAAAACAGCCAAACATCCCAAATCCACCGATAGCCGCATGAAACAACTCTCCATTTTTTTCTCGACTACACACTTTTTTCCGGCCGTTTGCCATCAGCATCTCCACTTCGAGAACATGGTCCCCAAATGTCCCCATATTCCAGCCGTTTTTACCATGCGTGTTCATAGCCGCACAACCGCCAACAGTTGTTTTCGCTGTGCCAGTTACGATAGGCGGCCACCAGCCATCAGCTAGTACATACCGCCAAAGCTGATCAATGGTTACCCCAGCTTCCACCTTAATCACTCCGGTTTCTGGATTCCAATCGATGATGCGGTTTAAACGCGAGCAGTCGAGCACAATTTGTTCCCGATTGCTAAACGCATCGCCGTAGCTGTTACCACCCCCTTTCAAGCCGATGGTCCGGCCGGTGTTGCGGGCTAGGTCAAAGATGCTTTTTAGATCGGCAAGCGTAGACGGCCGATAGACATAGGCCGCACTATCGCTGGCTCCTCCCCATGCGGTAACTGTTTCAAGATGGTCATCTGGTAGTTCAGGTTTAAGTGGTTGCATTTTTATTGGCTTGTCAGCTTGTCAGTCGCCTTGGTGTGTGGCTGAAAGTGAGTGAAACGAACGTGCTGAAATGCTGACGTGCTGAAAGTGAGTGAAACGAACATGCTGAAATGCTGAGAGGCTAAATACTAAGCTTGCGAAAAATAAATGAGGGAATGTGCTGAATAATCAACATCAAAAAACGCCATTGAAATGGCACATAAGCAACTTGGCGTTTCTTTTCGGCCGCATTCAGAATCAGACTCGCTGCTTTTTCTGGCGAAATCACCCAAAAGGTTTTCTCAAGCCCCTCTAAATTAACCGTATCGACAAATCCTGGCTTAATCGTGGTCACACACACACCATGCTCAGACAAACGGTTGCGAAGCGATTCAAGATAAATCGCCAGCCCCCCTTTTGTGGTGTGGTAAGCAGGGTTTCCTTTGCGCCCACGATCACCGGCGACCGATCCGATCCCGACAATGGTACCGCTTTTTGTAATTTGAAAACGGCGAGCCGCCAAATTAAGCCACCCCATCGCGCCTAATAAATTTACCTCAACCTGCTGGCGATCTTTCTCAAAATCATATTCATCAGCCGCCACATTGGGCATAACTCCGGCTACATAGAGGATCAGATCAAGGCCACCCATCTCATCAACAAGTTCAGCAAACAAAGGGGGGATGGTGTCGAAATCGGTGACGTTGTGTACACGGGTGATAACTTTTGTCTGGATCGATGGGTTCGCTTTAATCTTTTTAGCCAATTCAGTCAGCTTGTCTTCACGGCGGGCCAGTGCCGCCACATGGTAGCCACGTTTGGCTAAATCTTTGACCAAGGCGGCTCCGATTCCGGTAGAAGCGCCAACGACAATGGCGGCCGGTTTCGGTTCTAAGGGGCGGGCGATAGGTTGATTCTCGATAGTTTGAGATGTCATACAGTTTGTTTTTGTACAGCCTGACCAATTTCAGGTTCTGGCTGGTAATTTCCTTTGGTTGATAATGTGTAGAGCATTTCGGCCCGTGTCATGTCACATAAGACAGCAGGATCGTCGTCGGCCGACGGTTTTACTAGGTCATGTACTAGCATCGTCGCTTCAAGCGGATACTCCCGACTCATAATATTCCATACAGCTGTAAAAAATGGGACTGAACGCCAATCAACTAAGTGTGGATGACTATAAATCATCGAAACTGGCAAATAGGCGATTCCGGCGTCTTGGGCAATTTCAAATGCCCCTTTACGAAAAGGTTGCAACTTGCCTATCGGGGCGGTTCGCCCTTCTGGGTACAACACGATTGCCGGTTTATAACTTTCTAGCTGGCCGAGTGTACTGCGTGCAGCTTCTCGAGACTCTTTTTTCTCACGCTTTACAAACACGCAGCCGATGGCCCACGCCAAACGGCCGATAAAAAACATACGGCGCACTTCGTTTTTTGCTACGTAGCGCACCGGCTCAAACCCCATCATGACAATGACGTCCATATAGCTTGTATGGTTTGAAAAGATAAAACCAGAATGATTACGTAGTAGTTCCGGCCGATCAACTGTCGTTTGAATTCCAACCAAACTAAGCGCACTGCGGGCCATTAAAGAAACTATTTTGGGTCCAAGCCGCACCCCATTTTCGCCGACTTTTATCCAGCCAATCAGAAACACAACAACCGTGCCTATTCCTAAAATCGTTAAAAAGCCGGTCACCCTATAAATATATCGAATTAAACTCATCCACACCTTTTTCCTGTCTTATCTGCTTAATCTCCGCCAAACAAAAACCACCAACCGGCTAACTTACTGGCAATCCCTCTGCGTTCCAACTCGCTAACCCACGTTCCAAAACCTCGATGCCCGAAGCGATAGAGGTATCGGCTCCTTCCCCTTCGCCGTAAACCGATACCAAGGCCAACACTGCAACCTTACCCGTCTCCATCACCACATCCAGAGCTGCCATCACCTCATCCATGCTAGGGCCATTTGGCTCTACTGTGCCGTGATTGGGAACATATCGTTCGTCTAAAATGTCTGAATCGATATGTAGATAAATGATGTCACAATTTTCGGCTAGATTTTGGATCGCTGGTTCAAGTGGCACGCCAGGGAATCCGGCCGCTGGCGCAGCGGTCACAACTCCCGTTGCCCGTACCAACGCTTCTTCGGCTTCATCTAAGTTACGCACATCTACCATCACAATGCGATCGGTTGGAATGGGTGATTTTATGTGTGATAGTTCACGCC
>JBLIMP010000245.1:0-7230 GCA_047638855.1 Cellvibrionaceae bacterium
TCATCACAACGGTTTTTTTGTGATACCAACGTTCCCACCCCCATGAAAGCACAACGACAAGCGGAATAGCTACAAGCAACACCCCGAACAGAGCAGATGGCACGCAAGTTCCTGACAAACGGCAATCGGGTCTGTTGATCAGCAACGAAACGGCTAAAACAGATAGAATGACTACGATTAGTTGCGTGACTGCCATCCGGCGAAAAAACAGTTTGTTCAGGTCCATTAGGCTTGCACCCCGTTATCCCTCAAAGCGATAGCCAATTCCCCGAACGGTGATAATCCGGCCGGGGTTCGTCGGGTCCGCTTCAATTTTTTCGCGCAACCAGCGGATATGAACATCTACCGTGCGGCTATTTCCACTGTAAGACCAGCCCCAAACACGCTCTAAAATCAGCTCGCGAGATAACGCAATACCTTTATGACGGACTAAAAATTCTAGCAACTCAAACTCTTTTGGCTTTAAGCGTAAAGCGATGCCTTCTTTACGAACTTCATGCCGTTCTGTGTCAATCACTAAATCATCAAACTGAATGCCAGCCGATGTGCTACCAGATGGGGTCAAGTTGCGATTTTCATCTTCAATAGGCTGCTCAGCCGCAATTTCTTCACGGATAAGGCGAACGCGCCGCAATGTTGCCCGCACCCGAGCCATCAGCTCGCGCATTGAAAATGGTTTAGAAATATAGTCATCTGCCCCCATTTCAAGACCAACCACACGGTCAATCTCTTCGGTTCTGGCGGTTAACATTAAGATGGGAACCGACATTTCTTGGCTCAAAATACGGCAGACTTCAAAACCGTCTAATACCGGCAACATAACGTCAAGCAAAATCAAATCGGGTTTCTCGGTGCGAGCCGCTTCAAGTGCCCGGCCGCCATCGGCTACCGATATAACTTTATAACCTTGGTTAATCAAATTGTATTCAATTGTTTCGCGCAGCGTGTCATCGTCTTCAACTACTAAAATCGTCATCATTTAAGGCAATACCTTTACTCTAATTTAGAACTGAGGCTCACGCGGCCGCCAAAATCCCGTCAATGTCCCTTTGGTTGTAACATCAAAATCAGCCCAAGCTCCGATTTCCAAGTCGATCTTAGCGAGATTAGCAGTTGTAACCCGCTTGTCTTCACCGGTTAAATGATGAATAAACCCTTCTGTTCCGGGATTGTGAGCGATAACCAAAATCCGCTGATGATCTCCACCATATTGCTTGATGACAGCTATAAAATCTCTAATATCACAAAGGTAGAGCCTGTCGGTATAGAAAACTTTCGGGCCATCATAATCAGATCCTTCAAGCACGCCTTCGGCCGTTTCACGTGCTCTTTGAGCCAATGAACACAAAATAGCATCCGGTACAAGCCCTTCATCCAGAAGTAAGCGTCCCATCTTTTCGGCCGAGTCTTCGCCTCGTTCGTTAAGGGGGCGATCAAAATCCGAAACCCCTTCACCCCAATCTGACTTAGCATGCCGCATCAAAAGTAATTCCATTGAATGATCCTAGTAAATAGTTGAATCTAAATCTAAGTGAAGCTTAAATCAAGAGTCAAGAGTATCCATAAGTGAATTAATTTGGATCATAACACATCAAAATCATAATTCAATGGGCCCAAACCTTACTCATTCTTCGAAATTCGCCACGAAACATCAGCAAGTCGAAGCCGTGTCAAGGGTATAAAAGATTTCGCATATATGCTGTAAGAATGTGTCAGACATAAAGTGAGTTTGCATACTATTTTAATTTTTACTAAAAACCCTATGATGGCTCTTGCCCTAAACTTGTTGTGACCGAGTGTATATAATCACCAGAGTCTATGATCACAAGTTCACGTATAGCTTGGGGTATGCAAGCAGCCCCACTGGCTTGGTTCTGGATCAGGGCTTTATAAAATGCAAACAAATAAATGTTCACAAAAGGAGACAATCTCATATGGCCGAACAACTAGAAAGTGATTTTTCGGTAAAAACAAATAAAAATAATGGGCGGATATTGAGTCGGCTTTGGGACTGGAAAGATATATCGCTCATGCTTATCATCTTTTTTTTCTTATTGATGATCACGTCTATCGCTGCCTTCTTTTTAGCGGGGTCCAGGTTCAATCTTAATGGCGAAATAACGGCCGATGGCGACCCTTTCTTATTGGTCATGTACAGCTTAGGCGGCACGCTTTTGGCTATGTTGCTACCTTACTTTGGAATCAATGCGCTTCGAAAACGGCACAGCCTTTCAGCTTTAGGCTTGGGCGCAATGCCTGAAGGGTGGCTCTGGCCGTCTGTAGGGCTAGGCGTTGCGGGCACAGTGGTGCGGATGGGCATTGGCTTTGTGTTATTAGAGCAATTTCCCGCACTTGAGGCAGGTGCAGAAGAATTAAGCAAAATGTTCGTTTTTGAACAATCATGGCAAATGGTTGTCGTCGGGCTTGCTGCCACATTTATAGTCCCGATCTACGAAGAAATATTTTTCCGAGGTGTTTTGCATAATGGCGCGGCAAATCGATTAGGCGTTTGGGGAGCCACCCTTGTGAGTTCAACTTTATTTGGGTTATTTCATGGGTTCCCGATACAGATCATTACTGCGTTTTTATTCGGGCTAATTGTTGGATGGCTATATGAAAAAACAAACAGCCTGTGGCCCGTAATCATTTGCCACTTAACCAATAATGGCATCGTGATGGGGTTGACATTGATCAGTTTTTGGTTCGGTTTAGACCTGTAGCTTATTTAGGTTGCGCTTTAAGATTAAGTGCGCAAAGAAAATATAGGAGAATATAAAATGACAAGAAACAAGGATTTACTTCAACCACGAATCGGGTTGGGAACTTGGAAAATGGGATCATCTAAGTCAGAGCAAGCGGCTGAAGTGGCCGCTTTACAAGCCGGGATCGAAATGGGGGTGACGGTCATCGACACGGCCGAAATGTACGCCGATGGCGGGGCTGAGGAAGTAACCGGCGAAGCGATTAAAGGGATTCGAGATAATATTTTCTTGGTCACAAAAGTGCTGCCGTCAAACGCCAGTCTGACCGGAACCATTACAGCCTGTGAACGTAGTTTGCGCCGCTTGGGAACAGATAGAATCGATTTGTATCTACTCCATTGGAAGGGATCACATCCGCTTAAAGAAACGGTTGAAGCGTTTGAAACGTTACGCGAAAGAGGCTTGATCAAACAATGGGGCGTCTCAAATTTTGATCCACAAGATATACAAAAGCTGTATGGTTTAGAATCCGGCCGGAATTGTGCCGTTAATCAGGTTTATTACTCGCTGGGTTCTCGTGGTGTTGAATATGATCTGCTGCCGTGGCAAGAAAAACAGGATGTCGCCACAATGGCTTACTGTCCGCTTGATCAGGGGAGGATTGTCAACGACGGCCGCTTGCAACCCATCGCTGACAAGCACAATGCGACAATCGCCCAAATTGCACTGGCATGGCTCATGGGCCAACCTGGTGTGATCCCGATTCCAAAATCAGCTAAGGTTTCACGGGTCATTGAAAATGTAAACGCGCGTGATATCAAGTTAGATACGGCCGATTCAGAGCAGCTTGATCGTCTCTTTCCGCCACCTACTCAACCGATTCCGCTCATATCGACTTAAACCGACTAACGATCCGCATCTGAATGTTCAGCCCGCCACCAAAGCTGTTCCCCATCGGAAATTAGCTCAATTGAACCCATTGTGTCGGTGCGCAATACGGTTAAATTCCGCGATTGAAAGCGGGCCAAAACGTCTGGGTGCGGGTGACCAAAACGATTGTCTGCCCCGGCTGAAATCACCGCAATCTTCGGCTGGACCGCATCTAAAAACGAGTCACTGCTGGCATTATTTGCCCCATGATGGCCTGCTTTATACACGGCCGACTGCAAAGGCAAGCCGCTCTGTAGCATTTCACGTTCGCCAGCATCTTCTGCATCACCAGTAAACAAAAAAGTAGTTGTGCCGTAAACCAAGCGAACTGACAGGGAATTATCGTTGCGGTTTTCAGCAACCAATTCTGGGCCAGGGTGAACAATTTCAAGCCGAATCCCATCTGCGATAACAATCGTTTGCCCCGCTACCGGCCGGATGATCTCAGTCCCTTGCTCAGCCGCACGGGCTAACGTTTCAGCATAAGGACCGTCGTCATTTTCCCAACCGCTGGGTGGATATGAAACGAACAACTGATCAAACCTGTATCGGTCAAACAACTCGGGCAAGCCGGTAACATGGTCCGCATCAGGATGAGTGGCGATTAAAATGTCGATTTCCCGGTCACCCAATGGCATGGTTTGCCCCAAATAACGGTTAATTTCTGTAGGGAAATAGCCCGCATCGATTAGGATTTGTCGGCCGGATGGGGTCTGGATCAATGTCGCATCCCCTTGACCCACATCAAAATAATAGACGTGTAGCAAACCATCCGGCCGGTTATGGCTCCATTGCCAGCCGACAACAAGCAAGACAGTGCTCAACCCGATCGCCATACGCCGGCCCCCATTTTCTTTCACAGCGGCCAGCCACTTTTGCCGCCATTCGATTTCTTGGCGAAAAAACCAAGTTAGCCCCCCTACGAGCAGGTATGTAAAGGCCAAACTGCCCAAGCCAAATGGAACTGACACGGCCGCAAAAGGGACCTGAGCGAGTAAACTAGCCACTTGGACCGTATACCATAAAAACACCCAGGTCACCCAGCCAGATAATTGAGCAATGAGCGGGGTTAGAAAGCCAAAAATCACCGTTAACCCGCCCCATACCATGATCAGTGGTTGCACCGGCAGTACCAATCCATTTGCCAAAATGCTGATTAAAGACAACTGGTTGAAGTAGAACATGATGATTGGCAGGGTTAGGACTTGGGCCGCCAAAGTCACCAAAACAGAATCTCCGATTGCATTCATAACGGTTCGGGATGCCGTTGCCGAATAGCGGTTTTTGAGCCAAGTTCGCACGCTAAGGGTCAGCGGTTTGGCGTAGATCATGAGGCTTAGGGTTGCCGCAAAACTGAGTTGAAAGCCGATGTCCCACAAAGCGGTAGGCTGGAGCAAGGTCATGGCAAAAGCGGCAACAAACAAGATGGGGACAGGGGCATTGCGGCGGCCGACCAACCGGCCGGTGAGCACGTATAAACTCCCCATAATGGCGGCTCGCACCACAGATGGATCAGCCCCAACGAGCAAGGTAAACAGGATGATAGCGATAATCGCGGCGAAAGCGGCCCCTCGACGGCCGAAAAGCGGCGTAAACAGGGTTAAAAAAATCGAGGAAAGAATAGCGATGTTAAATCCTGATATGACAACAATATGGGTGATGCCCACCGTCCGGAAATCATCTTCGATGTCTGGCGGCATCGTATGGTCAATTCCGAGCAATATGCCGCTGAGCAGACCCGATTCAGGCGCTCGCACTTTTTGGGCAATAATCGTTTGAGCGTTGCCTTTGATTTGATAAAGTCGGGCAAGCAACCTGTTCCCATGTCCGGCGTGGCTTTCGTGAATACGTGGAAAGCTCATCACACCGTAAACACCTTGGCGATTAAGAAAGTCACGATAGCTAAATTCGGCCGACTCAAAGGGGATTTCTAAGTCGCCAGAAAATGTGATCTGAGTCCCGTATTCGATAATAGGAAAGCGTGGGGTTCGCAACAAAACCGCGCCACTAACAGGATAGATGGTCCCGTCTGATAATTTGATTTCAGTCACATCAACTTTCAGATTGATGACTCGGTCTCGAATGTCAGGTTCGTCTATGACTTGGCCGGAAAGCGTGACTTGGCGTTGGTCTAAATAGTTAACGATATGGGTTTGGTCGATAACCGGCTGGCTCCACAAATAGCGTGCTCCGCCTAGGAGAAAACAGGCAACATAGACCAGGTAAAGGGCGTAACGACGTAGATGGGGCAGATAAACAAGTGGCAGCGCGGCCGACAACAGGGTCACCCCTGGTAACCACCACCAAATGATGTCAATGTCTGTTTGAAGGATTGAAGCGAGCCAGATTCCGGCCAGCCACAGCAGGGTCAGTAAGATAATATGCATAGCAGGTTTTAAGTGTTAGCCCTCATCGGCTCGCCAGAATGAAAAATTTAACTTGGTCGTATTTTACAGGCAGTTTTGCTGTTAGCAAACGGTTGAACTGGCGCTTTGAATAAAAAGGGAGCGGGAGGAAGATGGTGGCTCAAATTGTGATTGATTTATGAAGCATACAGGCCCCTTTTAAAGCGTGCAAAATGAGGCTAAGGACATCTAAAAGATGAAAGAAACCCTAGCTCTGGCGAGGTCTTTTGGCAAATGCACGGCTCTGGTCGGCCGGACGGCAATCATTGGCTCTTATCCAAAACCCCAATTACTCGCTCTTTTCAGCCCACAGAACAAACAGAGGGTCCTCATCGGCCGGTGCCCCTGTATCCACACTCTTGATGCGGGCCGCAACCTCTCCCCACTCAGCCGAATGCTGAAAATAGCTCACAATCATCTGCGCATGTTGAATATCAGTCGTAGTCTGCCACACGGCCGTTGCTTTGCTAGGAAAACAGCGGTTCGAGTACGAGACAACAAACCGGCCGCCTGGCTTTAAAATCCGGTAAACGTCTGCAAACACCTCAAGCGGCTGGACAAGATATTGAACCGAAACAGCACAAATCACCGCATCAAACTCCCCATCTGCAAAAGGCAACGTGGGTGTTTCATTCAGATTGTGAATCCAAATATCATCATCAGTAATGTCCCCATTGCCAAGCATCTCCTCCGCATTTAACCCTAAACCAACCACTCGTGTTGGGGTCAGAACATCTAGGGGCAAATGGGAACGCCAGCTAGACATGAGATCGAGGATCGATCCATTTTTAGGGAGTGTGTCAGCATAACAAGCGGTTAAAGCTTTGATAGCAGCGTCATCAATATGGACCACCAGGCGTGGTGAAGCATAAAAGTTGGCGTCGTTGGCTTCATCGTCACGCCGAAAATAGTCTGGGGGGAAAATGTCTGCTGTTTTCATAAGTTGGTTGGGGGTTAGTTAGTTAGTTGGTTGGTTGGTTAGTTGGTTGGTTGGTGGTTAGTTAGGTAGATGATTGGTTTACCCTGAGCTTGTCGAAGGGTTACATATCTAAACGCAATTCGGTAGACCCGATTGTGATCACGTCTCCGGCTGTGATCACCGTCGGCCGTCCTAGCTCCGCTCCATTCAAAAGCGTCCCGTTGCTACTCTGCAAATCTTCTAGCCACCACTGGCTACCACGACGGGCAATCAG
>JBLIMP010000246.1:0-7227 GCA_047638855.1 Cellvibrionaceae bacterium
ATAGATACTCGTCTGCTAAAAGCATTTCGCTTGGTAAAACTTTTTCTAGAAAGCTAGAATAACCTGTACCCCTTCACCCTGTAAACGGCTTTCCCGTTTTCCTTGGTGCGGCGTTACTCGCACGATTAATATGGGCACTCCGTCGCCTTAGGACTCGTGTCCCTTAGGCGATCCCCAGTTCCGGTCTGCAATGACGTAGTAGACCGACTTAGGTTGTCCTTTTGTCACCTTGATATCTCTCACTGAGATACGCTACTGTGGATTGACTTACGATATGACCACGAATCAACCATATCGCCTCACAGTACATTTGGTTTCGGCCAGTTTTCCAAATGGATGTTTTTTACTCGCTGGAGACTAGACTTTAAGCAGTATAGCTTTAACCTTATCGGTCAGGGCTTGCGGGGTATCTTGAGAGTGTCTGGCCTCTCTTGCCACGCTTTTCGCAGATGCTATGTTCACAACTCGCTTTCGGTCGTTGCTAACTACGCTACCCTGGTTCGTATATTGTCAATTCCGAACCTCCTTTTTCGAGAGATCATTGCACCCGTTAAAGGGCGCACTACGTGCAAAACCATGCCATTGAACACCCGAAAATCAGCTATTCTGACCTGTTTTGGTGTCTCAAGATAACGGTCGTTTTGATCGGTCAATATAAATCACGATTCTAGGCCGTAAAGCCTTTCAAATTGTCCTAAGTTGTGAGTGATTTGAGCTTAAATTCGGTCACACAGTAAAAAAGATGCTTCAAACACTGAAAAATTCGCGATAGCGTGGCAGGGTTTCGCACGTATCCCGATACAAGCTCTCGAAGGGTTACAGCCTCACCAACTGCACCATCGTCACCGCTGGGGCCTGGTTCAAAGCATGCAGCACCCCATCTGGCGGTTCCCCATCTAAATTGATAAACGACAACGCCTCACCACCTGGGCCAGACCGCCCCAAACGCCATTCAGCGATGTTCACCTGATAAGTGGCTAGCAACGTGGCGACTTGCCCAATCACACCCGGTACGTCTTTGTTGCGCAACACAAGCATCGTCCCTTCCGGTTTGGCTTCAATACGGTAATCGTCAACCTGCACAATGCGCGGCTCCCGGCCGCCAAACAGCACCCCGGCTATGACCCGGCTGCCGGGGTTTCCAGCCTCATCTCGCCAATGGACCCGGCAGGTGATTAAATTTGAATAATCGGCTTCGCCAATCCCATATTCTTGGGTAATGTGTACCTTTTTGTCTTTGGCGATAAAAGGGGCGTTTATCCGGTTGACTTCAGGGGAACTGGCTTCTAACAGGCCGGTCAGCAGTCCGGCCGCCATCGGCCGGAGCATGGGGCGCATGTCTTCACCAGAAACCTCGATTTCAACCTTTTCAATTTTTTCAGCCGTCAATTGGTCGTGCAGTCGGCCGATGGTCTCTGCTAAGTCGACATAGGGCTGTACGTCGCTGACTTCAGCCCCGTTTGGCCAAGCTAAATTGACCACATTGCGGAACGAGGTGCCACGTAACGCATTGAGCGTATTCGTGACAATTTCGGCCGAAACGGTGTAAATCGCCCCTTCTGAACGGGTGGCCAAACTTGGGGTTTGAACCACAAAGGGCAAATCGGCTATCGGGTCAATCGATAGAGACTCATCTAACGACCCGTCTATGGCTAACCCGGCCAACTTGCCCGACTTTAAGGCGTTTGCAACAGCGGCAGGGTCCATTAAGCTGGCCGACGTAATATTGACCAGAACGGTGCCATCTTTCACCTGGCTCAGCGACTTTTCGTTAATGATTTCTAGCGTCTCTTCAGTCACAGGGACGTGTAACGAGATGACATCACTTTCTTCTAAAAGGTCGTCGATATCAACAAGAATGACCCCTAAATCACGGCTTACCAGTTCGGAAATGTACGGATCAACCGCCATGACCGTCATCCCAAATGCTTGGGCCCGTGTCGCAACCAGCCGGCCGATTGTGCCCAACCCCAAGAGGCCTAGGATTTTTCCGTTTAGGTCAATGCCTTGCCACGGTTTGGGGTCGTGATTGCCCGCCTTCATCGCATTGTGTGCTTGTGGAATTCTGCGACAGGTGGCCAGCATGAGTGCCATCGTATGCTCAGCGGCCGATACCGCATTGGCTTGCGGGGTGTTGATCACCATCACTCCTTGACGGGTTGCGATATCTAGCTCTACATGGCGCACACGAATACCGGTGCAGCCAATGACACGCAGTTTGGTTGCGGCCGCTAAAATTTCTGCATTTAATACCGTTTGTGAGTTCACGATGATCGCGTCAAATTTATGGATACAGGCTTTTAAAGCCTCTGAGCTTGCACCGTGTAGTACTTCGTAGGTTACTTCTGAATCGTTGGCAAGAATTTCAATGCCAGATTCCCCAATCTCGTCAATAATTAACAAATGTTCCATTTTCAATACTCGTGATTAGCTCGGTCTATTTAGCGATGCGCTATTGAATTTTTTTTCTAAGTCTGTGTCTTTGAATGTATAAGCTCCATTTTCGATAAGTAAGGCCCCTTTTTTAATCAAAGGTTCAAATTTTGTACCATTGAAGAAGGCCAAGCTTCTTGGGCCAAGGGCTAGAGCCAGCAGGGGGGCCAAGCTTTCAGTGTGCAAGAAAACGGGTGATCCGTTAAATACCTTCTCTCGCTTTATCACTCCTCCAAAACCGACAAATAGGTCAACCCGCCGTCCGGCCATCATGTCTGATGTGCCGTCGCCAATGAGGAGCGAACGGCCGGGCGGCCGACTTTTTAGCATCTCTTCAACGATATCGGCTTTGCCATCTGTGATTGTCAACGCGCCATCTTCAAACGTTTTGTAGCGCACCTTTTGTCCATCACTCTGCTGCCACCATTCATCGCTTAATGAGTCGTACTGAACATCAACGGCCCGAATGTTGTCGGCCGGTACCCCTAGCGAAATTGCAAACTCTCTGACCGGTTCAAGCAAACCACCTGAAATAACGAAGACTTCGACCCCAAAATGTTGCAAGGCGGCGATCACTTCGGCCGCATCTTCTACAATGGTTTTTTTGTAGGCGTTTTTGATCTCGTGAACCTGCTGGCGTGTCGGCCGGACCGCTCTAAGCCGCTTGCCATAGACCTCGCTTAAATCTAAATCGCCGTTCATGGCTGCGTTTGTCAACACTTCGACACGCCATTTCTTGTCGGCCGACTCCGCCAGTACATCAATCCCCTCAATGGTGCTGAGGGTTGAATCACAATCAAAAAATATATACTGAAAACTGGGCCATCTCATAAAATCCCTGCCGTTATGGTTGAATTAATGTTTTGAACATTGCTGAACTTTGTTATAGAAGGATGTTAATAGGGGGTGTTGGTGATTTTACCAATCTATAGATTAAATCAACAGGTAAATTCGATTAAGTTAGAAGATTGCTGAACAAGGATGTTTAAATAAGGCGATTTCCGAAAACAAAACATGCAACGCCATCAACAAAATCACCTCACCTCGTCAACTTGATTGACACAGCCAATTCCCCTTGAGCTAGTTTGCTAGATAATTATTTTTCGGGGTTGGCCTAATGCTCTTTAGTGCTCTTTCGCAAATATTCACTCGAAAATATCGTCACGTACTTGTGATTCTTTGCTATTTGAATAAACTCTATCGAACTTAGCATTTTGTATTGTCAACCTATTCGTAAACACAACAATCATGAAATATCCAATTTTTGACGGTCATAACGACACGATTTTAAATCTATATTTGAAAGAACGTGGAAAAGAACGTTCCTTTTTTGAGAAGTCAGAACATGGTCATATCGACCTGCCACGCGCCAAGGAAGGGGGGCTGGCGGCCGGATTCTTTGCCCACTTTGTGACAAATCCACCCAAAGAACAAACAATGACCCCAGATAACTACCCTGGCTCAAAAAACGATGATGCTGCGGGTGGATATGAGCTTAAAAAACCGGTAGGGCTTGACTACGGATACGCAACCCGTTTCGCTATGGGGATGGGGAGTCTGATGTTTCAGCTTGAAAAAGAATCCAACGGCGCGGTCAAAATAGTCAAAACTGTTGATGAAATCGAGAACTGTATGGCCAATGATGTACTGGCCATGGTCTATCATTTTGAAGGTGCTGAAATGATAGATGAAGGGTTGAATGCCCTCTATGTGTTTTATGAAGCGGGTTTGCGCTCACTTGGGCCAGTTTGGAGCCGAGACAACATCTTTGCACATGGGGTTCCGTTTAAATTTCCTTCATTGCCGGATACCGGGCCAGGGTTAACAGATGCTGGAAAACGCTTGCTCAAAGCTTGTAATCAGTTGGGGGTTTTATTTGATCTCTCTCATCTAAACGAGAAGGGCTTTTGGGATGTTGAATCGCTCACGACTGCCCCTATGGTCGCCACACATTCTAATGCTCATGCTTTGTGCGCGTCAGCCCGAAATTTGACTGATAAACAGCTTGATGCGGTCAAATCGTCTAATGGGGTGGTTGGCTTGAATTACCATGTTGGCTTTTTGCGGGAAGATGGGCAGATGAAATCTGGCACGTCGCTGTCTGAAATTGTGCGCCATGCTGTCTATATGGCTGAGCGCATCGGCACAGATCATATTGCGTTGGGGTCTGATTTTGATGGGGCGAAAATGCCAGATGATTTGAAGGATGCGGCCGGATTGCCAAAATTGGTGCAGGCTCTCTCAGATGCTGGGTTTGGCCATGATGATTTGATGAAAATCACTCATAAGAATTGGCTACGGGTTTTGGCTGATACTTGGGAATGATAAGTATGGCGATCTAGAAGATTTATTCTTTTAGATCGCCTAAAAGTGGATTGGGGGCTTGCTTTTCCTGATTTATGGTTCAGAGGTTGGTGTTGGGGAGGCCAACGGTGTGGCCGTAGGGACGGGTGCCTCTTCGGCCGTTTCTGTCTCTTCTATCTCCTCTCGAGGTGTTGACAGAGACTCTTCTAAGCTAGGCAGGGTTAAAATAAAGGGATTTTCGCTTGGCAATAACATCACGTTTACATTAGGCGCAATTTTCTCAATATACTCATACGTTAACAGATCGGGTTGGTTCTCAACTGCGGCCGCAATCGTTGCCAAAGCCTCTGCTTGAGCTTCTGCAACAATGGAAATCGAGGTTGCTTCTGCTTTTGCAAAAATAATTTGCTTGTCCGCTTCACCCTGAGCATATTGTCGAACTTGGTTAGCTTGATGTTGCGACTGTGTGATCTCTTGTAAGGCGACCTGTTTTTGCTCTACTGAAGCGGCATAAACACTGGTGAATGCGATGTTACGCAGTAGGAATTTGTCGAGAATAAACCCTTTGTCTGCAAATTCTTCACGCAGTAGCTCCTCTAATCGAACTTCTAAATCACGCCGTTTAAAACTATTTACTTCATCAATGGTGAATTGGGAGACTTCTGTCCGGACAATGCCGCGCACATACGGCCGAATAAAATCCTCAATGTATCGACTTTGCCAATCGACATGGATACGCACAACCTGCTCCGTCTCTAGTCGGAAAATAAGCGAGCAATCGATGATTACCTCTTGGCCATCATAGGTACGTGCCCGGATCGAATCATCGCCCACTTGTTGCCCTTCCAATGGCTTGGCCGACATTGTGTAGGTTTGCCAATAAATCGGATAGGTATGCACCTCTTCGGCGAATGGAAATACCCAGCGAACCCCAGACCGCTCTGGCTCTTGGCGAATACCGGCTGGAGAGATGATCGAAACAACCACCCCCACGTTCTGCGGTTCTACAAAAACCAAACTTAAGCTTAAAGTGGTTATGCTCAACACAATCAGCAAGCCAATCAATACCCAGCGTTCGATTAATGCGCTGAGTGCTGCCCCTAGTCCTTGTTCAAATAAAGTGCGGAAGAAGTAGATAAGTAAAGCAAGGATGAAGATAATCCAACTGCTCTTTGTGAAGATATCAAGTGTTTGATCAAGTAGCATAAAAATCCTTTATGGATGGGCGATAACCAACAATGTTGTAGTCCATTTTAACACGCATTCCATCGCCTGTTGCAAACTTTCAGGGTCAAGTGCGCCAAAGCTTTCATCTAAAATCACAAGATCTGAATTTTGAAGCAACGCACGAGCGATATACAAGCGACTGCGTTCGCCAAATGACAATTGCCAGCCGCCGTCTCCCACCAATTGGTCAAGACCATCTGGCATACGATCTAGCAAACCGCCTAGCCCTAATTCTCTACAAATCTGATCAGCGTCTTCTAAATCACCTTCAGACGAGGGCCAGCCTCGCCCCATGAGTAGATTAAAAGCTAACGTGTCTGAAAATATGTGGTTTTCTTGGAATTGGGGGGCTGTGGCAACTCGATTTCGCCATAGCGTGTTGCCAACGGTGTGGGCATCAAATCCCCACAAAAGCAACAAGCCAGATTCTGGTTGGCGTAGCCCTGATAAAATCGCCGCCAAGGTCGACTTTCCACCACCGGATGTCCCTTCTAATAATATCTGGTCCCCTTGGGAGATGGTGAGATGGCAATTTTTTAATATCGCTTGCCCTCGGTCATGATAGCGAAAGGTCACATCGCGCAGCATCATGACCGGTTGGCGGTGGTCATCAGATTGAGCGTGATGTTTGCTGTTTTCTTCTGGCAAAAGGTTTGCAGAAGCGGTGACAGGCTCAGTTCTATTCGCGGCTTGAAGCAAAGGTGCAATTTGGCGCCAACTGATCATTGATTGTGCTAAAAATTTCATCGCTTGTGCCAGCGATTCAAAGGCCATGCTGGCCAGCATAATGCCGCCAATGCTAATGGCTAACTTCTCGATTGAGGCTGACATTGTTACAAATGGATACGCAATTCCAAGCAGCCCTAAAACGAGCCAGCCGCGCGGAATTAGCACATCGAGCTGTACTCCGTTTAAGTCGAAATGGCGTGACATATCTGTGTATAGTGCCAGCGATTTGTCTTCATCTTCGTGCCAACGTCCACGGTTTTCTTGTGCCAGTCTGGTACGATGCCCAATCATGTTCTCTACCAAGTCGTTGGTCATCTCACGGTAGATGCGCAACCCTTCTGTGCCATGTACAAGCCTGCGCCAGCCGATGTAAAAGGCGACGATTGTCCAGACACCCAAGAGCACGGTGTGTATCCACCCGCCAGCCCCAAACCACAAAACGGTTCCGGCCGTTACCAGCATGATGCCAAAAGGGAGGGCGATTAAAGCTCCGCCGATTAGATAATTTTGCACCATGTCAGACTCAAGCACGCG
>JBLIMP010000247.1:0-7203 GCA_047638855.1 Cellvibrionaceae bacterium
GGGTGTAAACGGCTAACCTGGCTCGCAAAAATCTGGATATTGCTTCGATGAAAATAACTTCCCAAGTCAACCGAGGCCTGTTTTTTACCGTACCATGATCCAATCAAAATTCGACCATTGTATCCGGCAAGTTGAATGGCACTATCGAGCGCCATCGGGTTCCCCGAAAGTTCTAACACCACATCGGCCCCCATCTCACCCAAAGCCGTTTTAAGGGCAAGATCAGCCGGATCAAAGACGGCCGTGGCGCCCGACGCCAGCGCAGCTTCACGACGGGATGCGATCCTGTCTACCCCAACCAGTTTGCCCAACGACATATGTGCGAGCAACTTCAGAGTGAGTTGCCCCACAATGCCAAGCCCCAACACCACAACCGTTTCACCCATCAGCGGCCGGCTGTCCATGACAAATGAAACCGCTGTTTCCATGTTGGGCAAAAAGGCCGCATCTTCAGGATCAATGCCATTCGGCACCCGGATAAGATTTTTAGGCCGCGTTACAAAATGACTTTCGTGCGGATGAAAAGCGAAAACAAGTTGATCTTGCCAATCAGCGTCAACCCCAGCCCCCAAAACAAGGACGCGCCCCACGGCCGCATAGCCATAACGCACCGGCCACAACTCCGTTTGCTCTTTCAACTCTTCAATTGTGGCGTCAAGGGGCATCGATTCGGGCAGTTCTCCACGATAAACCAACAATTCGGTCCCTGCGCTCACGGCCGAACAAATTGTTTGGACCCATACCTCTCCCTCTTTTGGAAGCTGAATAGATTCAGATTGTGCTTCGGCCCTGTGCGGACCAGTAAAAGTGATAAATTGCTTCTTTTCCAATTTTAGTTCTTCAGTATTGCAACCAGGTAGCGATTGATGGTAACCGTTCAGAGGGGTGTAAGGGGACGGGAAGAAAATCTCTTCTTCGGGGCTTAAAACCGCCCCGCCCCTTTCACCCCTACGAAGTTATGCGTATCAATGACAGGGGGACTGAACGGTTACGATTGATGTGCTTTATCTGCTTCTGGCCGCCTTAATTCGCCGATTCACTTCTAACGCCAGCTCTTTCGGCCGCCCGTTAAACTGATCCCAGCTTGTCTTGCCTGTTGCAATGTCGAGCAAAATACGATTTAAGGCCCAATTAATCGGTGTAGCCACACCCACTTTACGGCCGTGTTCCGCTACCGCCCCATTGTGATAAATCACCTCGCTCTTCTGCTTGCCACCAGCCAAATCAATTTGGAAAGATGGCATCTTGTCCCCTCGCCCCTTACTAACTTGGCGCGTTAAAAGCGACTGCAACATCAAATCAGGCACCCAGCGCAAAGCCCGAGACAACCGTTTTGAAGAAGAGCCAGGCAAATTAATGACCCTGATCTTTTTTGCTTTCATCACAGCTAAAGCCTCTTTCAACATGCGCAGTTCAATCTGGTAAATCGGATCATAAGCGTACAGTTTGCCCGGATGGCGATTGACAATAGCCGAGGTCGCATTCCCGACCATATTAATTAACGCTTTTGACCATTTTAATGATTCATAACTGCGAACCCCCACGGTGTTTAACCCGGCCGCTTTAAACATGCCGGCCACCTTTTGAAAATCCCGTGATCCATTGGGGCTAGAAAAAGCGACCCCTCTGTCAGCTCGCTCTTCGATGATGCTTAGACTACCGTCAAAACTAACCGGTGTGGTTAACGATCCGGCCGTGACCGCATTTACCCCAAATTGAGCCACAACAGAGGCTTCCGCATCAATGCCATTTTGCATGGTGATGATTTTGGGCGGCTCGGCCGAGAAAGCCACAATCTCGTTGACGGCCGACTCAACATCGTAAGATTTCATTGTGAGCAAGACATAATCGATCGTTATCCCATTTGCGGCCGAATGGTTCACCGCCTGCCGATACGAGAAAAATGCCTCAGGCTGCACATCAATCCGGCTGCCACTCCCCCGTTTAGGTTGTAATACCGTCAATCCATTTTCATTGATTCGGTCCGCGCCTGAGCGAGTCACCAATATGGTTTCATGCCCGGCTTGAGCCAAATATGCAGCCAAATAGCTACCCACTGCTCCAGCGCCAAAAATTAATATATTCATGATAAACGTGATCCAATAAAATCAGGCCGACCGTTTATAAAGTCGGCCGGACTTGTTCGTTTTTTACCTTCTAATTGAATGATGTCAAGGGTCAGCACCCCGTCACCCGTTGCGACCCCAATACCCTCGCCAGTCTTCACAACCGTGCCAGGTTCGCCGTAGGGGGCGAAGGGGTCGGACCCGATTTGGTTCCGAAGAGAAGCGGTTGTTCCGACCCCTTCGACCCCTACCATTGAGACTTTATGAATGCGTAAATTTTTCCCATTCCAGCTGGTAAAGCTCCCTGGCCACGGGGTCATCGCCCGATGGCGGCGTTCAATCTCCACGGCCGACCGACTCCAGTTGATCTGTCCATCGGTTTTTTCGATTTTAGGCGCATAAGTCGCCAGAGCGTCATCTTGCTTTTGGGGTGTAATTTCACCCTCAAGAATCGCTGGCAGATGTTTCAAAAGCATGTCATAGCCTTGTTGAGCCAACTTATCGTGTAGGGTCGATGCGGTTTCGGCCGGGTCTAAATCAAACGCTTCAACAAACAGCATATCCCCGGTATCAAGCCCCACATCCATCTGCATCAGCGTGACACCCGTTTGTTCGTCCCCGTGCAAAATCGCCGCCTGAATCGGAGCGGCCCCACGCCAGCGGGGCAACAGTGACGCATGCACGTTGATGCAACCCAGTCGGGGCAGGTCGAGCACGTGCGGCCGCAAAATCTGACCAAACGCAGTTACCACGATGAGGTCTGGTGCCCAGTCGCGAATTTGCTGGGCCGACTCGAATTTTTTGAGAGATTTGGGTTGAAAAACAGGAATTGCAGCCGCTTCAGCCGCTACTTTCACCGGCGGTGGCTTGAGGTGGTTGCCACGTCCGGCCGGCCGGTCTGGTTGGGTGACTACCCCCACGACGTCGGCCGCTTCGCTATCGATCAATGCTTGTAATGACAAAACAGCAAAGTCAGGCGTCCCCATAAACACGATTTTAGGCTTTTGTTCCTTTTCTTCCATGCCGGAAGTTTATCAGAAATAGAAATGAACCTTTAATCTTCTACTTTAATCTTCTAAGGGAAATTCAAAATCAAACAGAATCCACTTGAAACGTACGGTGATACAGTACATAATAAAGCCACTATGTTAAACACAAGCGTTAATCAGTTTAGAAACAATCTAAAAAGGTTTATCGAGCAAGTCATCCATAATCATCAGCCCTTACGCGTTACCCGACGTAATGGAGACGATTTTGTTGTCATTAGTGCGGATGACTGGGATCGCCATCAAGAAACAGTCTACATTTTGCAGAACCAATCCCTCATGCAACAAATTGCTGAGTCCATGGAAACGCACAAACTGAAAAGAGGCTACAACCCCACACCGCAGGAGCTGGATGAGATCATTAGTCTTTGAGGGGAAGAGTTGGCTAGCCTACGAAAAACTACGCGAAAAAGACAACCGAATGCACAAAGCTCTCTGCAACATCTTAAAAGAAATGTTGCGTGATGATCCGGCCGTAGGCTTAGGCAAGCCGGAACAGCTAAAAAATAATCTAACCGGCTTTTGGTCACGCAGAATCTCACAACAAAACCGTGTCATTTACCAATTTGACGACGAGTCGCTTTACATCTTCGCCATTGGTGGTTATTACGATCAATTGGAAAGCAACTGATCACTTCCCACTTCCCACTTCCCACACAAAGAATAAAACTTTCCACACAAAGAATAAAACTTTCCACACACCCAGCAACCTTTTCCCACCTCAACTGTTGTAGCTAAACATGCATGTCTCAGTCATTTGTACCGTCCTCAACGAAGGAGATGCGATTCGGCCGTTGCTCGATTCGCTCATAGACCAAACCCGCCAACCTGACGAAATTATCATCGTCGATGGGGGGTCAACCGACCATACGCTCGAAGTGCTGACTGAGTACGCCGCCTGGCTGCCGATCCGCATCGAAACGGCCGAAGGGGCCAACATCAGCGCAGGGCGCAACATCGCCATCGGTTTTGCCAAAGGGCCAATCATCGCCGCCACCGACGCTGGCGTTGTATTGTCTCCCGTTTGGATCGAAGAACTGGCTGCCCCGATTGAAGCAGGTGAAGCAAAAGTCACAGCGGGCTGGTTCGAGTCTGATCCTTACACCGATTTCGAGGTGGTCATGGGGGCCACCGTCCTGCCAAACTTACGCGAAATCGACCCTGCAACTTTTTTGCCTTCAAGTCGCTCTATCGCCTTTCTAAAAAGTGACTGGGAAGCGATTGGTGGCTACCCCGAATGGCTCGACTTTTGTGAAGATCTGATCTTTGACATTAATCTAAAAGATCGGGTGAAGGAGTTTGCATTTGCCCCTCATGCGGTGGCATGGTTCCGGCCGCGTGGCTCTCTGCGAGCATTCTCTAAACAATATTATTTGTATGGCCGTGGCGACGGCAAAGCCAATCTGTGGGCCAAGCGTCATGTCATTCGTTATGTGACTTATTTGGTTGCATTACCGCTTATCGGCCGGATGATCTGGCGTGCCCGCTGGACCGGTTGGGTTTTGGCCGCCGTTGGCTTAGTCGCTTACAGTTATCGGCCTGCAACACGTTTGTACCCCTTGACCCGAGGCTGGTCGCCACCCGGCCGGGTGCGTGCCTTCGCCCTTATCCCGATT
Organism: Cellvibrionaceae bacterium; assembly: GCA_047638855.1. Taxonomy (GTDB): domain Bacteria; phylum Chloroflexota; class Anaerolineae; order Promineifilales; family Promineifilaceae; genus WTJY01. Next base: position 4,729 of record JBLIMP010000247.1, read on the forward strand.
ATTCGCATTGTCGGCGACGTAGCTAAAATGATCGGATATCCTATTGGCGTTTTTTGGCGACTAACGCAAAATAAGTCAAACCATGACCGATAATCCGGTTTTTCATCTTGCCTTCATATTTTCTAAATAAGCTCGTCATATAATCCTTGAAAATCAAACGAATCTATTTCTAGATGAGAGTTTAACCCCTCGATAAATGCCATGAAAACAATATTAGTTGTTGACGACACCGATAGCCTACGAATCATGATCAAAAAATACCTCTCCAGCGAGGGGTTCCGTATTGTGACAGCAAAAGACGGCCGGGAGGCGATTTTTGTCGCTCGTGATGAAAAGCCGGACCTTATTATTCTCGACCTCATGATGCCGGAGATGGACGGTTACGATTTTATGCGCGTTTACGGCCGGGAGGCTGATACCCCTATTATCATTTTGACCGCCAAGCTCGAAGAAGGGGACAAAGTCCTTGGTTTAGAGTTGGGCGCAGACGATTACGTCACCAAGCCCTTTGGCATGCGCGAACTCACCGCTCGGGTGCGGGCCGTACTCCGCCGCTTTGAAAAAGCCAACACCAGCGGCAGTCAAGGTGTTTTGCGCGCGGGAAAGATTATGCTCGACCCCGATAGTTACCTGTGCCAACTAGACGGCAACAATGTTAACTTAACCCCATCTGAATTTGACCTGCTCACCGTACTTATGAAGCACCCCGGCCGAGCGTTTAGCCGGGCAGATCTGCTTGACATGCTTCAAGGAACGTCCTTTGAAGGATACGAGCGCACAATCGACGTACATGTACGCAACCTGCGCACAAAAGTCGAAGAAGATGCTTCTAACCCTGAGTATATCGAGACGGTGTATGGGATAGGCTACCGCTTCGGCAAAGTCTAACTTAGTTTTCAGTCCTCAGTGATCAGTAATAAGCCGCCCACTAACCACTAAATCATGCGCTCAATTGCTCTAAAACTCACACTCGCATTTGTCCTTGTTTCGCTCACCGGCATTTTGCTGATGGCTTGGCTGGTTCAAGTTCGAATAGAGCCGGGAATTTCTGAATTTAATATAACCAGCCGCCAAGAGTCTTTTATCGATTTTGCCGAAGGGTGGTATGTGAAAAATGGTAGTTGGGATGGGATTGATCGGATTGGTCAAGACGGAAATGGAAATCAAGGGGGAAACAATAACCCAAGATTCGGCCGAGGGGTTCTTTTAACTGATACCGATTTTGTTGTTGTTTTCGGCCGACTGGCCCAATACAACCCAGGTAAGCGATTGCAACCACCAGATCAACCGGGGGGACGCCCTATTGAGGTCAATGACCAAATCGCAGGATACGTCTATTTTCAAACACCGGAAAACAATAATGGGCGAAACAATAATTCAAACCGAGGGGAAGCATTAATCTCGCCCGAAGAAATCTTTCGCAACCAATTCCAGCGAGCGATTCTTTTAGGGGCAGGGGCCGCGATTGCTGTGGCACTACTTGCGGGGGCTTTGCTTGCAGGCACACTTTCCCGCCCATTACGCCAGCTCACCTCGGCCACTCATGAACTGGCAGGCGGCAATCTGGGCCATCAGGTTAACGTCAAATCTTCAGATGAAATTGGCGAGTTAGCCGGTGCGTTTAACACGATGAGCGCAGATTTGGCTGAAGGGGAACGCCAGCGTCAACAAATGACGGCCGATATCGCCCATGACTTACGCACCCCGCTCAGCGTCATTTTGGGCTATACAGAAGCCCTTAGCGATGGAAAATTTGAAGGGGACAATGAAATATATGATGCAATGCATCGTGAAGCCCAACAGCTCAATCGGCTCATCGACGACCTACGCACACTCTCACTGGCAGATGCTGGTAAATTGTCGTTGCAAAAAGGAATAGTTCCGGCCGCAGAGATTTTACAACAAGCTCTATCCGCATGGCGCATGACCGCATCTGACAAAGGGGTGCAATTGTCAACTGAATTGCTAGAATCATTTGACATGGCCGTGGACCCCGGCCGGGTCGCCCAAATATTAGGCAATCTGATCTCAAACGGGCTACGCTATACCGGCCGTGATGGCTCAATTACACTCACAGCTTTCAAAGATGGGAACCACGGGGTTCTGAAAGTTAGCGACACAGGCAAAGGCATTTCGGCCGAAAAACTCCCCCATATTTTTGACCGTTTTTACCGGGCTGACAGTGCTCGCCAAACCAATGGCGGCCAGTCAGGGCTTGGGCTAACCATCGCCAAGTCATTGGTCGAGGCCCATGATGGGACGATTACAGCCGCTAGTAAAATCGGTGAAGGCACGACATTTACAATCACGATTCCTTTAGCCTAAACCTTTTGTAATTGTTCAGGAGAGGGGCATAAATACCCCTGCTTGCTATTACTTCGCAATCAAAGGCAAAAATGCGGCCGGCCGAATAATAATCGCATCCGCTGTTGAACCGGTTGCCACATCTTCAAATAGTTCAACATTGCCTACATA
>JBLIMP010000248.1:0-7170 GCA_047638855.1 Cellvibrionaceae bacterium
TTACCTGGAATTCAGTTCAGAAAGACTTTTAGAGGATTGTTTGAGTATTGGATAAAGGGTGCGGTATATCTGATGATAATCATCATAGATGGGGACATTTTCACTTTTCGGCCGGGTACTGCCCGTCACACGAATCACCTCAGCGGTTGCAGTTTCGACATTGCCCCAATGACCTGCACCCACCGCTGCGAGTAGAGCCGCGCCAAAAGCGGCTCCTTCGGCCGTGTTCACCGTGACCAGCTCCACATTCAGCACATCGGCCATGATTTGACGCCAGATCAAACTTTTTGATCCACCACCAGACACGCGTATCTGTGAAACATTGGATAGCCCAACATCTTTCATCAATTCAAACATATCCCGCATTCCGAATGCTACCCCTTCCATCACAGCACGGGTCATATGCGCCTGGGTGTGCTGCACCGTTAGGCCCACAAACGCACCTCTGGCTAGCGGGTCTGGGTAGGGAGTTCGTTCCCCGGTCAGATAGGGCAAAAACAACAGGCCGTTGCTTCCGGCCTGTATCACGTCTGTCGGCTCTACAAATGCATCATAACTCAGGTTTGGGGCATGATTGTCATGGTGCCAACGCAAGCTACCAGCGGCCGATAGCATCACCCCCATTAAGTGCCATTTTTTAGGAACAGCGTGACAAAAGGCGTGCAGTTTTCCATCAGGTTCGATAAGTGGCTCATCAACCGAAGCAAACATCACTCCCGATGTCCCCATCGACATCGATACGATTCCTTCAGAGACTGCCCCAGTTCCAACGGCGTTGGTCGCTTGGTCCCCGCCACCGCCGTAAACCGGGGTCCCTACCATCAAGCCGATAAGGTCGGCTGCTTTTGGGCTAATTCTTCCGGTTTCGTCTGTTCCTTCATAGGTAGGGGGGAACCATGCTTTTTCGATACCTAGCTCAGAGACAAGCTCGGCCGACCAATTGCGTTGGCGCAAATCAAAAAGCTGAGTGCCTGATCCCCCGGCCCGATCTATCGCGTACTCTCCGGTCAAACAAAATCGTACATAATCTTTTGGCAATAAAATTTTGTTGATTTGAGCATAAATTTCTGGCTCGTTATTTTTGACCCACAATATTTTAGATGCGGTAAAACCGGTTAGGGCATCGTTGCCGGTTATATCAATAAGCCGTGATTTACCGATTGCTGCGCGCATCTCATCGCACTCTGCTCCGGTACGCTGGTCGTTCCACAAAATCGACGGCCGCAGCACCTTGTCGTTTTTATCAAGCAAGACAAGGCCGTGCATTTGACCCGTCAGTCCGACACCTTTAATGTCGGCCGGTGAAACGGCGGTTTCGCTTAATAACTGCTGGATGCTGCTGACCGTAGCCTGCCACCACAAATCTGGCGATTGTTCGCTCCATAGTGGATGTGGCGTTTCGTAATCGTAAGTTGATGAAGCAACCCTGATGACACCTCCATGAGCATCAATCATCAAGGCTTTGGTTGCGGTTGTAGAAGAGTCTATTCCAATAAAGTACATGGGATCAGTAGACCCTTCAGATTTTAGAAATCTGAAGGGTCGGGGATTAGCGAACGCCTAATAAAATTTCGATAGTGAGTTGGTCAAGCGCTTCGTAGGGGAAGCCGCGTGCGCCAAGTTCAGCCCGATCAAATTGAGTCGATTTCAGGGCGGCCGCTTTTTCGGCCGAATATTTCCCCTTAAACAGATCCATTTTGCCATTGTCAGCGTTGATTTTAGCCAATAGTGCTTGAATTTCACTGTCGGTATTAAAACGGGCCACCTTCTCCTTTAAGACGAGGTAGTTGCGCATACAGCCTCGCGCAAATGCTTTTACATCTTCGTAATCAGAAGTCCGGTAAGCATGAGCATCAAAATGTTTGTTACCAGCGTAACCGCTATCTTCCAGAAGCTTCACCAAAAAGAAGGCACTTTTTAGATTGACGGCCGCAAAACGAAAATCCTGATCATACCGGCCGAACGCCTGATCATTCAGGTCGATGTGAAACAGCTTGTCGCTTTCAATGGCTTGAGCCACATGATGGGTAAAGTTTAATCCTGCCATGTGCTCATGCGCCACTTCGGGATTCACTCCGACCATGTCTGGATTATCAAGTGTGTTGATAAACGCCAGCATGTTGCCGGTTGTTGCATTGTAAATGTCGCCACGTGGTTCGTTCGGCTTGGCTTCGAGTGCAAATTTTAGATCATACCCTTGATCCAAGACATATTCGCACAAAAAGTTCATCGCTTCCCGACTGCGTTTAATCGCGTCGATGGGGTCTTTTGAGGCATCGGTTTCGGTTCCTTCACGACCGCCCCAAAAGACAAAAACCTCGGCACCAAGGTCAACGCCCAAATCGATGGCATTCATCGTTTTTTGGAGTGCGAAAGCCCGCACGTTTGGGTCATTGGCGGTAAAAGCACCGTCTTTAAAAGATGGGTCGCTAAACAGATTCACGGTCGCCATCGGTACAACGATCCCGGTTTCAGCAAGGGCTTGCCGAAAATCTTTGAGGATTTGGGCTTTTTCGGCCGGGGTTGCATCAATTGGCACCAAATCATTGTCGTGAAAGTTGACGCCATATGCGCCGACTTCGGCCAGCAAGTGGACTAATTCGTGAGGCTTTTTAATTGAGCGAGTTGGTTCGCCAAATGGATCCCGGCCGACATGCCCAACGGTCCATAGACCAAATGTAAATTTATCTTCAGCTTTTGGAGTGTACATATTTAACTTCCTAGTTTGTTTTTCTGCTCTCAAATCTGAGAGCAGTAGACAGATTTGAGCATAAAAGATTAACTTTTGCAAGCGCTTGCAAAAGTTAATCTAAACAGACTGATTGTGCAGAAAGGTGCACATCATAGATAATCTTCGACATATGTCAGAATCACTGAAAAAAGTAACAGTCACCATCATGGATGTGGCCAAACACGCAGGCGTATCCTTTTCAACCGTTTCACGCGTTGTCAACAACTACCAGTTCATCAAACCAGCCACCCGTGAAAAAGTTCAGCAGTCAATGGACGAGCTAGGCTATGTCGCCAACCTCAAGGCGAGAAGCCTGGCTGGCGGCCGATCGAACGTTATCGGTCTGCTCGTTTTTGATCTGGAAAACAGCTACTTTACCGAAGTTGTGCGGGGGATCGATGCAGAAGTATCAGCCCTGAATTACGACATGATGATTTCCACCACCCATCAACGACGTGAACGGGAAAAAACCTACATTGGTCAGCTTGCTTCTGGAATGGTCGATGGGCTAATTATCATGCTACCGCAAGAGATTGAATCTTGGTTGGCACAACTCCAGCAGAGGAATGTGCCGTATGTGCTTATCGACCACGAGAGCGGCTCTGGTCAAGGGCATATTATCCGGACGGCGAACCGACGTGGGGCGATAGCAGCAACCAATCATTTGCTTGATTTAGGCCATACGAAAATCGGGTTGATCACCGGCACCCCATCTGTACAAAGCGGCCGGGAACGGATCGAGGGGTTTCGCCAGGCGTTGGCTGAGCGGGTGATTTCGGCCGATGAAAGCCTGATCCAACAGGGCGATTTTGATGAAAAGTCGGGTCGTGCATGTGGGTTGAAGCTGTTGCAGATGGCCGACCGGCCGACGGCGATTTTCGCGCTGAATGATGCAATGGCGTTGGGCGTTTATGAGGCGGCTGAATCGTTGGGGCTGTCGATTCCAGAAGATCTTTCCGTTATGGGTTTTGATGATATTCCAGAGGCGAAATACATCCGGCCGCAATTAACCACGGTGCGCCAGCCCCAGCGGGAAATCGGCCGCACTGCGACACGCCTGCTGGTCGATTTAATTGAAAACCCCGGCCGTGAACTAGAAACGATTACGCTTGAAACTGAGCTAATCGTGCGAAAAAGCACAGCTCCTGTGAGTTAAAGAGAAAAATCATGTATTTAACCCGACATCAAACGGAAACTGGCCCGTGCTGGGCATTGAATGGTAGCTATTTGCCTCAAACATTTAACCTAAACTTTTTGTTATCGTTGCCAAAGCCGGCCGCTTTTCAGCTTCTTGGATCGATGAAAACCGGCACCCAAGCCATTGATTCGCTGCTGCCACCGATTGAACCCCATCAAGAAGTTTGGGCTTGCGGTGTGACCTACCTGCGTAGTCGTCAAGCTCGCATGGAGGAGTCTGACGTGGCGGATGTATACGAGCGTGTCTATGAAGCAGAACGGCCGGAGATCTTTTTTAAATCGCTGGGCTGGCGGGCCAGGGGAGACGGTCAGTCGGTGCGCATTCGGCAGGATAGTACATGGGATGTGCCTGAACCAGAGCTGATGCTAGTGTTGAATTCGGCCGGGGAAATTTTGGGTTATACGGCCGGAAACGATATGTCATCCCGCTCCATCGAGGGTGAAAACCCGCTTTATCTCCCCCAAGCCAAAACGTACGATGGATCGTGTGCTGTTGGGCCAGGACTGTTATTGAGTGAAAACCCAGAACTAGGTCAGCTTCCCATCCAACTAAAAATCGTACGTGATGGTCAGGTTGTTTTTGACGGCGAAGCCAATACAAACCAAATGAAACGCTCGCCACAAGAGCTAGTTGACTGGCTGATGCGTGAGATCGATTTTCCACACGGGGCGTTTTTGATGACTGGAACCTGTTTGGTTCCTGAAGATGACTTTACACTGCAAGCCGGCGATCAAGTGACTGTTTCAGTAGGCACTTTAACACTAGAAAACCATGTAGCTGAAAAATAGTTGATTTCAATTTTAGGTGTAAAGAATGCCTTGACCCCCCGATGCTAGCCTTGAATCCGTAATCGGATCCGCTCCCAATTTACAACAAAAATCCCAAGAATAACAATTGCTCCGCCGATGTAGGTTTGCAAATTAGGGGTTTCCCCAAAAAACAGGTATGACCATAAAATAGTGACAACTGGAGCCAAAACCAGAAAAATTGAATGGAAGGAAAGCTCGATCTTACGCAACGACCAGTAGAAGAAGACACGACTAAAAACGACGTCAACTGTTGCAACAATCAACAAAGCGATCCATTCAAAGCCATTCGGGAGAAAATGGATCGGCTCAGCCGACACAATTGGCACTCCTATCAAAAACAGAAACAAAACAAATGCTATTGTCCCGACCCGAAATAGCATAAAGTTGGCAAAGTCTATTTCACCCCCATACTTTTTAACGATGGCCGCATGCAGTGCATATGCAAACGCGGAGCCAAGCACGAGCAATGCTCCGATTTGAAACGAACGGACCGGTTGGAAGCTAATGATCAGAACGCCACCCAGTGCAATTATCGCTCCAATCCATTGCAATAGCGTCAGGCGATCTTTGAGCCAAATAACCCCAAACGCAATCGCAAATATCGTCGAAGATCGACTGAGCATACTGGCGGTCCCGGCGTCAACGTAATGAACGGCCGTGTAGTTCATCGAAGTCGCAATCGCGACCAATAATCCAATTGTGATAAAAAACCGAAAATTCTCTTTAAAGACAGTCAAATCAGCCTGGCGAGTGGCAATTAGAAAGATGGCAATCTCAACGGTTGCGAATCCTAGAACCCAAAACGAGGCGGCGATCGGGTGCAGTGAATGATTAAGACTGCGAGCCCAAATTAGATGCATACTATCAAAGAGTAGCAATATGCCGATGGCAAGCGGAGTGTTATTAAGAATTGAGGCTGAGCCCGAAATTTTTGTTTCATTTTGAGTCATATTTTTGAACGCTAACACGCTTAAAGAACCTGTCGAGCTTTTGCAGGGAATACTGTTGAATTATAGACATAGGGCAGCCGGTTACAGCAGAAATAAAAAAGCCTCAGTTGAATAAACTGAGGCTTAACTTATCGTGTAATTGTTTTTAGGATAGTCTAGAATCGATCCCGATTGTGAGGTTGATCGTAATTAATTTCTGGCCCAACAGGGACAACTCGTGACGGATTAACGCTCTCATGACTGCTGTAATAGTGTTCTTTGATCTGCGCTAAATCGACTGTATCGGTTACGCCCGGCACTTGATAAAGCTCACGCAAGTAGTTTGAAAGATTTGGGTAATCGACAATACGCTTTAAGTTGCACTTGAAATGGCCTACATAAACTGGGTCAAAACGGACAAGGGTTGTAAATAAACGCCAATCTGCTTCTGTAATCTGCTCCCCAACCAAGTATCGTTGTTTATCTAAACGATCTTCTAGCATATCAAGTGTGTCAAACAGCTCTGTAACTGCTTCTTCATACGCATCTTGTGACCGGGCAAAACCGCTCTTGTAAACGCCGTTGTTAACGGTGTGATAAATTCGCTCGTTAATTTCGTCGATGTCGGCCCGCAAATGCTCAGGATAATAATCGGTTCCCGGTGCCGCAATAGTGGAAAACTCGCTATTAAGCATGCGAATAATCTCAGAAGATTCGTTGTTGACGATAGTGCCGGTTTTTTTATCCCATAGTACTGGAACAGTGACGCGGCCGGTAAATGTTGGGTCTGCGGCCGTGTATACCTCATGCATGAAATCCTTTTCGTTGACGGTATCCGGAATATAACCTTCCCCATCTCGAAAACGCCAGCCATTGTCAAACATCAGTGTATCAACGATAGAAATCGAAATCACATCTTCGAGTTGACGCAACTTGCGAAAAATCATCGTCCGATGCGCCCAAGGACACGCATTGGCGATATAAAGGTGATAACGACCCGCTTCAGGTGTATAGGGGGTTGACCCATCTGCTTTAATCCAGTCGCGAAAAGCGGCATCTTTGCGCCGAAATCGCCCGTCAGCATCTTTTACAAAAACAGGGTTTATTTCCCATTTTCCGTTTACAAGTTGTCCCATAATAATTTGCGATTTCTGATTTTGAATTTACGATTGATCTTTCAATGACAATCTGAAATCCAAACCCTAGAGAATAATTGGTGGCCGCCCGACACGACATCGTTCGGCCGTCACAATGGCTAGAATCTGCTCGGCCGTTTCTTCAACCCGGCCGGAGCGATTGACGACACTGTAATCAAACTCTTCGATGCGGGTTAATTCTTGTCTTGTAATCGCCATTCGCAGATCAAAGGATTCGGTCGTTTCACTGTTTCTGGCTCTTAGACGCTCTGACAACTCAGTTTCTGACTCTGCTAATAAAAACACAAATGTCGCTTCAGGAACCAATTCACGCAATGTCGATGCACCTTGAGGGTCCACGCGCATA
>JBLIMP010000249.1:0-7129 GCA_047638855.1 Cellvibrionaceae bacterium
AACTGTCTGTGTGCGGTGGTGAGAAGCCAGGTTTCTATGGTATTGGCCTAAGGCTGATCCAAAATCTATAGCTTTTCGGTTCTGATGTTTCCAAGCAGCTTAGACGCGATTGGAATAATATGTGAGAGGTTGTTCACCGTTATTATGCCTAATCTTACACAGGTCGATATAATGGAAGTTCAGATTTGATTAGAGCAGTTGAAAACTATGAAAATTTTGCACCATCAGTGGGTTTTGCCCCAACAAGCCAATCAAGAGGCGGGTCTTTTTGTCTGGGCTGAAAGTTCGGCCGGAGATCAACCGGTTCGGGACGGCCGTAAAAAGAGCACTCAACCACATAACTTCTTAGTGGCCGCCGACCAACTTCTGAAATCACTTAATTTGCCTACCGCCAAGCGGCACTCTCAAATTCAGACAATCACTCGGACCCTACAGCTCCCGTCAAATAAATTTGGGCCGCTGCCATCACCTGAGCTGGTTCACAATTGGGATAGCGATCCAAAACCACCCCATTGGCAAGCGTGGACCGTACATGGGCTTTTTTTATCCCCTGCAGAAGCATTTGGTTATTTGACTGCACAAGTGAATCAAACGGAGTCCGCCAGCTTGCGACTGGGGAGCGATAGTCGCTATTGGCAACAAGTTTTATTGTTTGGGCTGAATATATTGGTGCGGCAGCAGGTCCGGCCGACATTGCTTCAAATTCCTGACGGGGCCACTTATCGCTATGAATCTCGTTGGCAGCCGATTTTAGATGCTGAAGCGGACGGGGAGCGGATCGGCCGGTTGGTCGCCGCCATGCCGCCCGTTTGCCGGGCCGTGACCAATGATTTAAGCGTGACTGCGCCCCCTCAGCATTTGGTCGAGAACTTTCTGAATCATATGGTCGATAGCGGAATACGGCACTGGCTCATTGGACATGAGCTGTATCTGCCCACCCAGAGCGACCCCGCCTCGCAATGGGTACGGGCACTTTTTGGCCGCTCGTCTAAAATCGACGCTCCGGTGGGGCAGATGCAACATTTCTTTAGTAGCTTTCGCTCTTGGGAACGTACCTTGAAGGTGGCGGGAAACAAACAGTTTCGGGTCGCTTTTCGGTTGGAAGCACCGAGTCAGAAGCCAGCAGACAAGCCATCTAATAAAAATAAGTGGAAGCTGCACTACTTGCTGCAAGCCAGGGACGATGCGGCCGCGCTACTACCCGCATCTGAAGTGTGGGAGAAGAAAAGCGCTGTTGTCGAAGCGTTGGGGCGGCGGTTTGATAAACCTCAAGAAAGTTTGTTGACCGGATTAGGCTACGCAGGGCGCTTTTTCGACCCCATCCAAAAAAGCCTGAACAAGAAAAACCCGGCCGGAATTGAGTTAACAACTGAGGATGCTTACACCTTTTTGCGCCAGTGTGCGCCACAGTTGACCCGTAGCGGTTTTGGCTTGCTGACACCGCCGTGGTGGAATAAGCCAGGGACCCGGTTGGGGGTGCGATTGAAGTTGGGTAGCAGTAAAAAGATGGGAAGTGGGGCGACTGTTTCTAAAAATTTGGTCGGCTTTGAGAACCTCATCAACTATAAATGGGAGCTTTCGATTGGGGAAGAGACGCTGAGCCATGATGAGTTTGATGCGTTGGTGGCTCTAAAATCCCCGCTGGTTCAAATTCGGGGGCAGTGGGTTCAGCTCGATGCGGAGCAAATTGAAGCGGCGATTCAGTTTTGGCAACGGCAAACGGAGTTGGAAGGGACGATGTCGTTGATGGACGGGATGCGCTTGGGGCTGACGGAGTCGGGCGAGACGCATCATGGGTTGCCCGTTGATGGGGTTGAGCTAGATGGGGAGTTTAACCGTTGGATTGGGACGTTGCAGCAGGACGAAAAGCTGGCGGAAATCGATCTGCCGGTGGGGTTAAATGCGACGCTCAGGCCGTATCAGGAGTATGGGTACAACTGGCTCCATTTTGCCAACCGGTGGCGGATGGGTGTGATTTTGGCCGACGACATGGGATTGGGCAAAACGATCCAGACGTTGACGATGTTGCAGAAGTTGAAAGAGGAAGGCGGCGGCCGGTTTGCTCGGCCGATTTTGCTCGTGTGCCCCACGTCTGTGGTGACTAATTGGGATTTGGAGCGGCAAAAGTTTACCCCTAATCTGACCGCTTTGCTCCACCAAGGGGCTGATCGTTTGCGGGGCGAAGAGCTTGCCACGGCGATTGGTCAAGCAGATGTGACGCTGACCAGTTTTGCGTTGGTGCGCCGAGACACTGAGGTGCTGAGCGCGATCAACTGGCAAGGTGTGATTCTTGACGAGGCGCAAAACATTAAAAATGCGAATACAAAGCAGGCACAGATTATTCGCAAGCTGTCGGCCGATTTTCGCCTGGCGTTAACCGGTACGCCGGTTGAAAATCGCCTGTCTGAACTGTGGTCGATTATGCAGTTCTTAAATCCTGGCTATTTGGGGTCACAAAAGGCTTTTCGCAAAAACTTTACGTTGCCAATTGAAAAAGATCGGGACTTTGCGGCGACCGATCGCTTGCGCAAGCTGACACGGCCGTTTATTTTGCGCCGGGTGAAAACTGATCCGACTGTGATTTCTGACTTGCCAGACAAGCAGGAAATGAAGGTGTTTTGCAGTTTGTCGGCCGAACAGGCGACACTGTACGAGGCGGTGGTTCAGCAGTCGATTCGAGCGATAGAAGATGAGAGCGAAAGCGGAATTAAACGCAAGGGGATTGTGTTGAGCATGTTGACCCAGCTCAAGCAGATTTGCAATCATCCGGTGCAATATCTGCATCAGTCCGAAGCGTATAATCCGTTTGAAGACAACGGCCGGAGTGGCAAGCTTGATCGGCTCGATGCGTTGCTTGATGAAATTTTGGCCGGTGATGATCGCTTGTTGATCTTTTCACAATTTACAGAGATGGCCGGACTGTTGCGTACTTACATACAAAATCGATTTGGGGTGAGTACCGCTTATTTGCACGGTGGTGTCAAACCGAAAAAACGGGCGGAGATGGTGGATCGTTTTCAGAACGACCCAGACGGGCCTCCGGTCTTTTTGCTGTCGCTGAAAGCGGGTGGCACTGGGCTGAATCTGACCCGGGCTAATCATGTGTTTCACTTTGACCGCTGGTGGAATCCGGCCGTAGAAAATCAAGCGACTGACCGGGCGTTCCGCATCGGCCAGACGAAGAATGTGCTGGTGCATAAATTTGTGTGTACCGGTACGCTGGAAGAGAAAATCGATCAGATGATTGAAGAGAAGAAGGCGTTGGCCGAGCAGGTGGTTGGTGCAGGCGAAGGGTGGCTGACGGAGTTATCGACGGCCGATTTGCGTGATTTGGTGAATTTAAGGAGCTAATCAGTACGCTTCGCTTTCAGCTAGTCAGCATGTCTGTTTTTGCTCCATAACGAAATTAGTTTCGTTAGAAGATAAAGAGAAGATAAAGTTGAAATGCTGACAAACGAGCGAAGGTGTGAACGCAGTTCACCAAGTGTGCTGAAATGCTGATGGGTTAAAAATATGAGCTGGTATTACGATTCAAAACCGACAATAAGCCGTGATGATGGCATTAAAGCGAAGAGCAAACGAGGAACTTTTGTCAAAAATTGGTGGGCCGACCGCTGGATCACCAATATGGAAAAGGTGATGGACAAAGGGCGCTTACAGCGGGGGCGACGCTATGCGCGCAAAGGGCAGGTTGTGGCTCTGGAAGAGGGGGCAGGTGGGATTGAAGCAAAGGTGCAAGGGTCTAGCCGTCGGCCGTACAAGATCACGATTGAACTTAAAATGCTGTCTAAAAAAGATTGGGAGAAAGTGATCGAGGCGTTGGCTGAACGGCCGATTTTTATCGCCCAACTGCTGGCTGGCGAGATGCCGCAAGATATCGAAGAGGGGTTTGAGGCGGCAAAAGTTGATCTTTACCCATCACGCAGTGAGCTAAAGCAAAAGTGTAGTTGCCCTGATTATGCTGATGTGTGTAAACATTTGGCAGCCGTCCATTATATTTTGGCTGAACGTTTTGATGAAGATCCGTTTTTGTTGTTTAAACTGCGTGGCAAAGACCGGAATGAGATTATGCGGTTGCTTAACCCTTTTGCTCAAGAAGGGGGTGGGGATGAGGATGAGACGGTGTGGGACAATCCGCCGTTGGAGGGTCAGTTAGCTGGTTTTTGGGAGATGGGGGATGGGGCGAATTCGTTAGGCCTGGCTTTTGAACGGCCGGAGTTGGTGGAAATGCCGGTGTTGGAGCGTTTGGGTGCGCCTGACTTTTTGCCTGATTTGGGAAGCTGGCTGAATCCGGCCGGGCAGGTGATGACTGAAAAGGGTGTAGAGTTACTGTTGGAATCGAAACCATCAGAGGGAAATGGGGAAGAAGAAAATGAGTCGATATAGTCGAAATGAACCGACCAATCCACATGAGGAAAAGCTGGGGACCCGGCTAGAGCATTGGACATCTGATGTGATTAAAGAATATGTCAGCCTTTTGGGTGGCGCAACAACGATCACCCGGAAAGCGGAGCGAATCGCTTATATTTGCGACCAGATGCTGACGCCAAATCAGGCAAAAAAGCATTGGGACAGCTTGAGTAAAGTGGGTCGCCAAGCGGTTTCGGCCGCATATCATAATAATGGGATATTTAACTCCCAAGCATTTATTGCTCAATATGGGACATTGCCTGAAAGACCAGAAAAGGAACAACGTAGTTATTTTAGTTACAGTTTTCATAATCCGATTGTGTATGATCTTTTTGTGCTAAAAGGGTCTATTGCACCTGATTTGGCACCTTTATTGGCAGACTTGGTTATGCCAGAAGATCGCTTTCAAATAACCGCTTTTGATGTCACGCCTTTGACTGTACGTTTTGCCAATAACGAGAACGATGAGGGAGATGAGTTGCCGCTAAAAATTATCGAAACAGAGACAAGCGGCCGGATCGATCTGTTGACTTATTTGCGTATGGTTGATCAAGGGCAGGTCAGTTTTGGGCGAACCAATAGCCGCCTGACTTCAGGGAGTGTTAAAAAAGTTTTTAACCAGCTAATCGATGGGGATTTTGTAGACAGTCCGGAAAAGATGACGGCCAAACTCGTTGTTCGGCCGGTTTGCCTCGATGTATTTGTGGCTGATTCTGGGATGATGACCAATCGAGGGAATTTGTCCAAAACGGGGCTAGCTTTTTTGGAAACACAGGACAACGGGGTCTTTGAAGAAGCGTTTGAGACATGGGTTGAAACAGGGCGTTTTGAGGAGTTAAGCCGTGTCCCAGGAATAAAGGGGTTGCGCTCGAAAAAGACGAAATTAACAAAGCCCGGATCTCGTCGAGAAAAGATTATTGAGGCACTATCGTGGTGTCCGGCTGGGAAATGGATTGAGCTTGAAGAGTTTTTTCGAGCGATGCTAATCTGGAATTTTGATATTGATATCGAGGAAACGTCATACTATATGTTGAGTATTGAGGAATATTGGGATTTGTCCTCTAATGAATATTATCAGCTTATCGAGCAACCTTATATCAAGGTTGTTTTGCTGGAATATTTAGCAACTTTGGGCTTAATCGATGTAGGGCTAGTTGATTACTCTGATTATGTAGATGGCTACTATTATGAAGATACACCAGAAGGTGTTTATGATAGTTTTCAATCCTTTCGTATAACCAACTGGGGTGCTTATCTTTTGGGCCAGAATGATGAGTATGCTTCATCACAACCGGCCGAAGAGGGGAAGTTTTCTATTGGTGAAGGTCTGACTCTAACGCTGTTTGACACCGCCTTACCAGGGGATAAGTTGTTGATCGAAACAATTGGCGTGCCGCTTGGAACTGATCAATACAGGCTAGATACGGTGAAGCTGTTGGATGCGGTTGATGCGGGGCAGTCATTTGCGCAATACAAGTCGTTTTTATTGAATGGGCTAGACAAGAAGGCGGGGAATCAACCGGCCGCGCTTGTGAAGTGGCTCGACACGCTTGAGGCGAACTTGAAGGCGGTGAAGCTGAAGCAAAAGGCGACTGTTTATACGGTCAACGCGGCCGTTGCTGAGCTTTTGAAGACTGATAAGGTGTTGAAGTCTCAGGGAGAAATGCTGAGTGGATCAACTGTGTTGATAACATCTGGAAAAGATGGGAAGTTTCGCAAGCGGTTGAAGGAGTTGGGGTATTTGGTGGGGTGACCGTTGTTCATTCTTCGTTGTACGTTCCCCATTGCCCATTTCCGGCCGGAGGTTGGTTAGTTGATCAATATGCTCGCCAAGCCATAATTTTAAAATGGGCAATAAACAACGGACAATGAAGAATAGGCAATGACTGACCCGTGACCACGCATTTTGAATCAATCTTGTAAATGCGGCTCAGTCGGTAACTGAGCATCGTGCCAAACGGACACAACCCACACCGTTTGCCCCACGACACGATAGAAGAATCGGTATCTGGAGACGATTAGCTTTCGATGGGGAAATTCTGGAATGATTCGGCCGGAGTTTGGGAATGCTTGCAAGCGTTTTAAGCTTTCCTCAGCCTGTTTTTTGAACCGGCGTCCGGCCGATGGGTTTTGGCGGATGATGTGGGCGACTGCGGCCAAGAATTGATCCCGGCCGCTGGGAGTAAATTTAATCTGCATCTTCTAGTAGTAATCCCTCTGCCTCGGCCATCACATCTTCTAAATCGTGACCTACTCCCGCCTCAATTTCTTTTTCACCTTGAATCAGCAGGTTTAGAATTTCCTGATTTTGGGTCAACCGTTCATAGCCATCCATGCTAATGAGCACGGCCGCCGCACGGCCCCGTTGGGTGATGACAATGGGAGAGTTGCCATCTTGAAGTCGTTTGATGACTCCGGCCGCTTCCTGGCGTAGATCTGACAGTGGGATGATTTCTGGGATTTTGTTCATGAGTTTAACCGTCCTGTTAGTTGTACAACTGATTGTATCATAGATGGGTGTTTAGATGTCAATAACTAATTCTCAATAAAGACCATTTACCAAGTATCCACAAACGGCCGACCTTTCCCCCCACTGTCGCTTTGCTCACCCACCGCATTCAACGCCCCAATCACCCGTTGCCGCGTCTCCGCCGGATCAATCACCTCATCAATCTCCAAAAACGACGCCATGTTCAACGCCTTCCCTCGCTCATACATC
>JBLIMP010000250.1:0-7125 GCA_047638855.1 Cellvibrionaceae bacterium
GCACCGCCGGTTAGCGGGCCAAGGAAAGCAACTTTGATTGGACCAACGTCCATCATTTCGCTTTCAGCCATCATGCCTGCATCATCAGCACCTGATAGCAAATGGAAGCTACCCTCTTGGATTTGGAAGAGCGAGAATCCGCCACCAGCTTGATTGCCAGCCCCAAATTGCATGGGAATCCCCAGCATGGTGCTGCTCATGTCGGTATTACCAAGTTCAGTCACAACACACGCTCGGCTTACGTCACCGTCGCGCGCACAGCGGCCAACCGCTTCAAGCAAGACTTGGGTCGCTAAACCGGCCGCACCCCCAAAGGCACCAAAGTCTGGGCTCACATCAGCCGCATACACTTCATTGTATGGGGCCGCTTCTGGGACTAGATTTGGATCGGGTGAGAAGAATGAAACGTAGGTGTTTTCAGCCGCAGCTCCGGCCGTTTCAACCCATCCCAATGAAAATCCGCCGTCGGGCAGATAGTAAATGCCGTCATAGCCTTGTTCGCGTAACTGCACGGCCAAGGTACCCAGCTGGCCTTCGATCTGGCCTGCCATAAATACGGCGTCAGATCCGGCCGCAACGGCGGCTGTAGCCACAGACGAAAAGTCAGTTTCTTCTTGGGTGACAGAGACACGTTCAATCGTGACACCTGCATCGCCCAAAAGCGTTTCTAGCTCATCGGCCAAACCAACGGCGTATGAAGATTGATCTTCAACGATATAGAGTGATTTGATTCCCAAGGCTCCGATCATGTGATCAGCAACTGTTTGGCTCTGATCAGCATCGGTCGGAATCGGCCGGAAGAAAGTACTGGTACCAGGATCGGTTAGATCAGTTTTGGTACACGACGGGGTGATGTGAGCCAGCCCAGCCTCTGCAAAGATCGGTTGGGTTGATTCACACACTTGGCTACCGGCCGGGCCAACGACGCCAATGATGTCAGCGTCGGCCGCAAAGCGTTCAGCCACAATCGCACCGGTGTCCGGATTAATTTCGGTGTCGCCTTCAACAATTTCGATTTCTAAACCGGTTTGTTCAGCAAATACTTTGGCAACCGCTTTGGCAAAGCCAAGTTGCTCTTCGCCAATAAAGGCAGCACCACCGGTGAGAGGGCCCATAAATCCAATTTTGATTGGACCAACCTCAGCTTCAATTGGTTCTGGGGTAGGTTCTGGCTCGGGGGCTTCAGTTGGTTCTTCCTCAGTTTCAACAACGGCCGGAGCGTCTGTAGGTTCCGGTTCTGGCTCAGCTTGTGGTGCTTCACGACAAGCGACCAGTAAAAGTGAACTCAAAATAACTAAGCTCAACAGTTTTTTTAACAGCTTCATCTTTTTTCTCCTTCTCTTTCTAAGTTGTTCAATCTTCAATTTGAAAAGTCTGCTCATGATTCAATGTGTTCATAAAATGAAGGGCATTAAAACGAGTTTACCATACCGCTTACTTTGGACAAGATTAGTAGAATCTGTTTTCTACCCATGAAATCAGCTTCTATTTTCATTAGATCAGATTCAAGCGATGTGGTATACATCATTGTTTGTTTACCAACCCAAATATGGAGTTAAGTATGGTACGTGGAATGCTAACAATTGAGCAGCTTACAGAAATGGTTAAAAGGGAAGAAATCGAAACTGTGATCGTTGGATTTACAGATCACATCGGCCGAATAATGGGCAAGCGGTTCGACGCTGAATTCTTTGTTGAAGATGCGTTGAAAAACGGCACACACGGTTGCACTTATTTGATGACAGCCGACATGGAGATGGAACCTGTCCCTGGATACAAATTCGCCAATTGGGAGCTTGGATATGCTGATTTCCATCTTGTGCCCGATATGAGCACGCTCCGCATCGCCAGTTGGCTTGATAAATCAGCCCTTGTTTTGTGCGATGTCGAAGATGATCAAACGCACAAACCCGTTTCACTGGCTCCACGCTCAATGTTGCGGTCCCAATTGGCAAAAGCTGAAAAGCTGGGCTTTACGGCGATGGCGGCCTCTGAATTAGAATATTATATTTTTGAGGACACCTATAAAGCGGCCGCTTTGAAAAAGTATAACGACCTGGAACCGGCCGGATGGTACATTGAAGATTACCATTTGATGCAGGGGACCAGAGAGGAGAAATTCACGGCTGCGGCTCGTCGGCATCTGAAAAAATCAGGCATACCGGTTGAAAACTCAAAAGGGGAATGGGGGTTGGGTCAGCACGAATTAAATGTGCGTTACTCTGAGGCGCTTGACATGGCTGATCGTCATACGATTTTTAAGCAGTGCTTGAAAGAAGTAGCCGAGCAGGTGGGGGTGAGCGTGACTTTCATGTCCAAGCCATTTGCCGGTCAGGCCGGAAATAGCAGCCACATCCACTTTAGCTTATGGAAAGATGGCGAAAATATTTTCGCTGGTGACAAAACATTGGGGCCGGTTCAATGTTCTGATGAGTTTCGCTGGTTTTTAGGGGGCTGGATGGCACATACGGCCGAGCTGATGGTGTTTTACGCGCCAACGATCAACTCCTACAAACGGTATGAAGATGGCTCGTGGGCACCCACCCGTATCGCCTGGTGCTATGACAACCGTACGGCCGGGTTTCGGGTGGTGGGTAAAGGGAAAAGCCTGCGTATTGAATGTCGTATTCCCGGGGCAGACTGCAACCCTTACCTAGCCTATGCGGCCGTGTTGGCGTCTGGACTCGACGGCATTGCCAACAAGATCGAACCGCCTGACATTTTTCAAGGAGATGTCTATGCGGCCCAGCATCTACCCCGTGTGCCGTACACGCTTAAAGAAGCAACTGATTTATTTGAAAATAGTGACTTTGCTAAACAAACTTTTGGGGAAGATGTGGTTGAGCATTACGTTCATTACTTCCGCACAGAACAAAAGGCGTTTGACACGGCCGTCACAGACTGGGAACGTCAACGGTATTTTGAGAGAATTTAGCAAGGGGCAAGGGGCAAACGCCATCTGTTGAAATATTTTATCAATTGCTAGTCAGGATTTCAGCTAGTAAACCCGCTGAAATCCTAACTAGCTGACGTGCTGAAATGCTAAAAAGGAACCAATGAGATTAGAAAACAAAGTAGCTATTATTACCGGTGCCAGCAGTGGTATCGGCCGGGAAACGGCGATTTTATTCGCAAAAGAAGGGGCTAAGGTTGTCTGTGTAGACATCAATGATGCTGGTGGACAAGAAACACTTGACATGATTAATCAGGCAGGTGGCACGGCGATTTACGTGCATGCGGACCAGTCAAAAGCGGCCGAGGTGGAAGCGATGATCGCTAAAACGGAAGAAAGCTACGGCCGGGTCGATGTGTTGTTTAACAACGCAGGAATCAGCCATGCGGCCGATGACGACGCAATGAACACCACCGAAGAAGTCTGGGACATGACTTTTGACATCAACGTAAAAGGGGTTTTCTTATGCTGTAAATATGGCATTCCAGCCCTCCGCCGGGCCGGTGGTGGATCGATTATCAATACCGCTTCGTTTGTGGCCCATTTGGGAGCCGCAACACCCCAGCTCGCGTACACCGCCAGCAAAGGTGCCGTTCTATCGATGACGCGCGAGTTGGCAACGATCCACGCCCGGGAGAATATCCGAGTCAATGCTTTGTGCCCTGGCCCATTACGTACTGAGTTGTTGATGAAGTATTTGGATACCCCCGAGAAGAAAAACCGCCGTTTGGTCCATGTGCCTATGGGGCGCTTTGGGGAAGCTGAAGAAATTGCAAAGGCGGTGCTTTATTTGGCCAGTGACGATTCGTCGTTTATGACGGGGACATCGTTCATGGTAGACGGTGGCATCACGGCCGCCTATGTGACACCAGAGTAGTTAGGCTGTGGACCTGTTGAACCCTATCCCAGCACAAAAGTGCTGAGATAGGGTGTTCAGTTTTAACTCAAAACATCTTTTAAATCATCGATGTTTTTTGTATGCAAAAAGGCAGAAACCTGATCCTTAGTTTGAAATTTTGTGTCCCCGTGCGGAATCAAAATTTTCCCAGATCGACGCACAGAGATTAAAACACACTCTTCTGGGAGCAAATGTGCAATTTCTTCAACAGTTTTGCCTACGACTTTTGCTTTCTGTGAAATCGTCATATCAAAAAACTCAGTGCTGTCTAAGTTTTTAATTCCAGTCCGCTTAGCCCGGTGTTGCACTTCAGCCTTGCGAATGAGTGCAATATCATAAGCCCGAATAATATCTTCACGACGAATAAATCCATGCAGCTTTGTATGGTCTTCCCGATCCACAACTGGCAAATGCCCTAGTCCGCGAGCACTCATAAGGCGCAAAGCTTCTCCAATACTTTCATCTGGGTAAGCGGTCACCAACTTAGATCGGGGGGTACCGATATCAGTGACGATTAGGGTCGTTGATTCACTCAGCCTAGCTTTATCAATATCGGTGAGGGTGACAACTCCCCACAAAGTGTTGTCTTCACATATCACCGGCAAGCCATGATGGTGGGTATTTCCCAGTGTCTCTAGTAATTCGATAATTGAGGATTCCGGCCGGACAAAATCGTTGAGATCAGACATGACTTCTGATACATCAACACTATGCAAAATGTCTTCATCACGCCCTTTATCAAGGCTCACTCCTTTCATTTTTAGTTTAAGGGTGTAAATCGATTCTTCAAACAAATATTCCGCTATCAAAGTCGACAAAACAGTTGCCAGCATTAAGGGCAAGATTAGCTTGTAGTCACCTGACATCTCAAAAACTATCAAGATAGCGGTAATTGGAGCACGAGCCATACCTGAAAAAACGGCCGCCATGCCCACAATGGCATAGGCTCCTGGATGTACAACAACTTCAGGCCAAAACTGATGTCCAATCGTGCCAACGATTCCCCCTAAAATAGCACCCATATACAGGCCTGGGGCAAAGACCCCGCCGGAATTTCCGGCCCCTAATGTAAATGTTGTCGCAACCATTTTAAGAATGAGCAAGGCGGTTAAGGTCGTCAACGTTAGGTTAAAATCTTCGGCAATTATTTCGCCAATCAATTCAAGTCCTGGCCCTAGAACCTCACGCCCTGGCAGCAACATCGCGACCAAACCGGTTAGCACCATCCCGACAGATGCTTTCACCGGTTGCGGAATGGTCCATTCGTCGAAAATGTCTTCGGCTTTATACAGTACTCGTATAAATATGATCGCAACAACGGCCGATAGCACCCCGAGAATGATATAGATCGGAAGTTCAAGAAGGCTGTTCAATGGATAGGCAGGTATGTCAAAAGCGGGTTTGTTACCCAAAAATGTCCGGCCGACAATGCTGGCAGAAACGGCGCTAATCACGACGGCCCCAAAGTACCGAACCGTAAATCGGCCTAAAATGACTTCTAAAGCGAAAATAGACCCGGCAATTGGGGCGTTAAACGTAGCGGCAATGCCGGCCGCCGCTCCACAAGCAACCAAGGTTCGTGTTCTTTCATCTGAAAATTTTAGCCATTGACCCACAGTTGATCCCAGAGCCGCTCCCACCTGGACAATAGGTCCTTCACGTCCGGCCGAACCGCCTGCCCCAATCGTAATCGACGAGGCCAAAACTTTGATAGCCGCCACTCGGGGGCGAATCCGGCCGCCACGCATCACAACCGCTTCCATCACTTCCGGCACACCATGACCCTTGGCCTCTTTTGCCCAACGGTCAACGATGTAGCCAACCACAAGTCCCGCTACAGCCATCGAAATCAGCAAACCCCATTGATTTCCAAAAAGATCAAACGACCAATCTTGAAGACGATGAATTTGATCCAGAAGCCAAATAAAGACAATGGCTCCCAAGCCGGTCCCTACCCCCACAAAAACAGCTGTGCCGACCAGTAGTATCTCAGGGTTAATTGATGCTGAGCCAAATGAAAGTTTGTTTTTCAGGGATTCCATAATTTTTGTTTTCAAAACTTGAAGTTTCGTTTAGGAAGTAAAGGGGAAATAGGCCCTGATCTAGGTGATTTAGAAAACTGGGTCGCTTGGATGATATTGTCAAAACTGGACATTGTTTTTGATTTATCAAAAAAATGCAGTATTGCAGAAAGGAACTATGTCGCAAGCATAGTCTTTCTTTTGATATCCGTAACTCTCTTTACCAAGTTCTCAAGGGGAATAACCTAACTATGGAATACACAAATAGATGGCATAGGCTTATGCAGAACCCTTGTCAAGGACCGATACGCATCGGCCGTTTTAAGTGAAGCCAAGCTCCAATATTAAGCTACCTGACATCCTCACATCATAAAATGGGTGGATGCTAGGTAGCTAGATAATTACTTGAAGCCAAAAGTGCCTGCGAGTGATGTTCAGCTCACAAAGCTTACCTTCGGCCGCCCTACTGCCCCTGTACGGTCAGAATCGCATCATCAAACACACCTTTTGGTTGCGAGCCGATCAAATACCCAACCCCTACAAATTCAAAAACCGGCTGCCCGGTTATCCCTTTATCTATACGGGTTTGGTCTAGACTACGAATTTGAGCAATCGCCCCATCACTTCCAAAGCAAGTTTGAAACGCATCAAGGTCTAGCCCAGCTTGCCCCGCTATGTTCATGTACAGATCGAGTCCAGCACTATATAGAGAGGAATGATTTTCAAATAAGATGTCGTGTATTGTCCACGCCAACTCGGGGCTTTGTTGCCCAGCACATTCCATCACAAGCATCGCGTTAAAACTCGCTTGTCCATGATTAACGACTGGCCAGAAAATATATTTGACTTGACCTGTTTCAACATATTCGGCTATAAGCTCTTTTTCTACTCCCATCACGTGGGAGCGGCAATTAGGTCATAAAAAGTCTGAATGATCAATGATCGTGATTTCGGCCGTTTCTGAACCATAGAAAAAGGCCCCTTCTGGAGTCCGGCCGTAAACAACCGGGGAGCTTTCTGCCACGACTTCTTCGACCACAGCTTCTTCTGCAACAGTCTCTTCTGCAACAGCTTCTTCGACCGTTACTTCTACAGCCGCCGTTTCAGTTGGCTCTGGTGCTTGCGCGGCGGCTTCAGCTTCCACCTGAACCTCCACCACTTCAACAGTCGGTTGTGCGGTGGGTAGAGCAGGCTCTTCAGCACGATCAGAGACAACATCTTCTACTTCTACAACTGCTTCTACAACTGCTTCT
>JBLIMP010000251.1:0-7120 GCA_047638855.1 Cellvibrionaceae bacterium
TTTCCGCCAATGTTGAAAACAATTAGATTGCCAACCTTATCTGCACTGAGAAATGGTTGCCGAAGGTCTACGAAATTAGCATATTCACTCTTGCGCACAATCGTATACCAACGAGTTAAGGGTGCTTCGGCACTAGGATAGGTTTCCCCAAACTCCCGTAATGCCTTTCTTGAAATGATATGCATACAAGGTAGTATCTCATTTTGAGATACATGTAAACAGTCCTGTTTTTTCAGGGAGCCTTACAAATCAAAATGAGCTTGTTCAACACGCTGCACATGCCCTACATCTTTAAGAGACAACTAGCCCGATTAGCTTAGTTGAGCCTTTTTGCAACTGTTTTTCGGCCGCTTTTAACCCCGCATACCATGTTTGCCCACACTCCACATTCAGAACCACCGCATCGACCTGTGCCGCTAGCAATACAAGATCCATCCCTGCGGCCGGAGGCGGGGCCAGTACGATTAAAAAAGCATCTTGCGCTTTTAAGCTGGCTATCAATTCGGCCAAATGTGGGCTACTCACTAAATCTTTAGAGCGATCCCCCCCATTTCCGGCCGCCACAAAGCGCAAACCATCTACATTGGTAGTTTGCAGAGGCAACGGAGCGTTGGTCAATAAAGACTCAGCTAATCCCACTTGATTCTGACTTTGTGCCAGTGAATGCAACAAGGGTCTTTCCAAAACCCCATCGACCAGAATCACCTGCCTGCCACTATGAGCCATGGCAACAGCCAGACTATAAGCAACTTCTATGCTCAGCTCATCAACCACTTTGCCCACCGTCCCGCCGATTACGACTGACCTTGGCACAGGATTCTGCAGTAGCAAACTACCACGTAGGTTAGGGCCGATTTTTCCAGCCGCACCGGCCGCCAAAATCGGAATGCCAGATAGTGCCACATCTTCTTGATCTCGAATAAATGGATCAAAATATTCAACCAAAAAGCCGACCAATAGGCCAACGATCAAGGCCAAAACAATCCGCACCGGCAAATCTAGCTGATTGCCGATAGAGGCGGGAACTTCGTTCACAACCGGCCGGTCAAGCAACACAATTTCGGCCGGGGAGTCCAATCCAAGATGGGGAATGCCACTGGCGTTTTCCTCTTCAATGACCTCGATGGCTGACTCCATCATCACCTGTAGTGCATCTCGATCCCCGTCATTCATGATTACCGTCAGGCGACTGCGAATCGCATCGGCACTTGTACCGCCAAATATCCGCAGTGAGTCAACTTCAAAACCCCGCTCCACCATCTTTGCACTGACCTTCTCAGCAAACCCGATCCCATTCACCCAGTCCGCCATCCCATTGGTCAAATACTCCGAAGTCAGCCATTGATAGTAACGTTCCTGCTCGATGGGAGATGCACCGGCATCTGGTAGCGGTGGTGAGATGAGAAATCGTACCCCGACGTTGTAGCTCGGTGGTGGAAGTACCGCTTCTTCGGCCGTTAAAATCGTTAAAAATAGGACAATGGCGGCCGGAATAACCATAAAAAGCCAGCGGCGGCGGAATATTCGGAAGATCTGAGATAAGTTCATAGGATTTTGGATTGATGATTTTAGATTGACGATTCACACCCGAACCGCCGGAAAGTGCATATTTAGAACTTACGCACCCTGAGCTTGTCGAAGGATGCAACGATTCAAAAATACGGCTTCGACAAGCTCAGCCAACGTTTTGAACCCCAACTGCGTAAGTCCAAATACTTTCATTATCCCAATTTATCAATCTTTTTTTGTAACCGTTCAGAGGGGTGTAAGGGGACGGGAAGAAAATCTCTTCTTCGGGGCTTAAAACCGCCCCGCCCCTTTCACCCCTACGAAGTTATGCGTATCAATGACAGGGGGACTGAACGGTTACCTTTTTTTACGCAACTCAACGTTTTAGCAATGACATGGCGACTTCAATCATCAATTAAGCATCAATTAAGCAACGCTCAATGTTTCAATGGCTCGATTTAGCCGTGTAATCACTACCTCTTTGCCTAAAGCGATAATCGATTCGAACAAGGGTGGCGAAACTTGTTGCCCAGTAAGTGCCCAGCGAGCCACGCCTAAAAATGGGCCAGCTTTTTCGTTTTCAGTGTGCGTTTCACCAATGGCTCGTAGCGGGTCAGAAATTCCAGCGGCCGTAAAGTCAGCGTCATCACAGTCAGAGATGAAATCACGAACGGCCGTGAAGGCGGCTAACGCAGCAGCCGGCCCCATCTTTTTATGTGTCAGCCGATCAACGGTTAAATTTACGGTTTCATCAACTAGCAAAAACTGAAGCTGCTCGTAGATATCAGTTAAGCGTTTTAAACGCATGTTCACAACAGGGGCCAAGGTTAGGATCGTTTCTCTTGTAATCGGCAGATTTTCCCGCTCGATAAACGGCATCAGCTGTTCAGTTAACGCTTCAGGCGTTAGCTTCATGATGTACTGGTTGTTGATCCAATCAAGTTTAGAATAGGGCATTTTGCCCCCGGCCGGATTAATGTCGGCCAACTCAAAACGCTCCATTGACTCTTCTGGGGTAAAGATTTCAACGTCATCTCCATATGCCCAACCGATATTGGTTAAGAAGTTGATCAAGGCTGAAGGCAAATAGCCGTTTTCTTGAAACTCGCTTGTTTTAACCAGCACGAGCGTATCCCCGTCTTGAAACGATTGGGTCCGCTTACTGAGTTTTCCTTTACCAGATGGATTGAGCATGACGGGCAGATGAGCGAAAACCGGCATATCCCAGCCAAACGCCTCATAAAGTCGCACATGAATCGGTGTTGTATTGACCCACTCATCTGCACGAGTGATATGGGTAATTCCCATAAAATGGTCGTCGATCACAACTGCCAAATGGTATGTTGGCAATCCGGTTGACTTAAAGATCACATAGTCGGTGAGCTGGCTATTCTCAAAAGTAATATCGCCCCGAATCGCATCGAAGAAGGTCGTTTGCCCTTCAAGCGGCATCTTAAAACGGATGACGTAAGGCTTTCCGGCCGCTTCTAACTCGGCCACTTCATCGGCCGAAATATCGCGATAGCGTCGGTCGTATTCCGGCTGTTGTCCGGCCGCAATTTGAGCCTCACGCATCGCTTGTAACTCGTCGGCCGTGGCAAAACATTTGTATGCATAGCCGTTATCAATTAACCAATGGGCCCATTGGTTATACAGCTCGCGTCGCTCTGATTGGATATAAGGGGCAGACGGACCGCCGATGTCTGGTCCTTCGTCCCACTGAATGCCCAGCCAACGCAAATCAGCCATCAAAGCATCGGCCGCACCTTCAATGGTTCGCTTTTCATCAGTATCTTCGATACGCAAAATAAATTGGCCGCCATGTTTTTTGGCATACAGGTAACTAAATAGGGCGGTACGCGCACCGCCAATATGGAGATAGCCGGTAGGGCTAGGTGCAAAACGGGTTCTTACTGTCATAGTCAAATGTGAAAAAGAAAGACCAGTCTGGTTTGATGCACCAGACTGGCCTTATTAAATCGAATTTTTTAAACGCTTTTAATTATTCAGCAGGTGGCTATTTTAACTGTAGGGGTCGACGCCATCGGTGTATCATTTCACTCGAAGATTTCAAGGCTCATTCCGATGGCGTCGCCCCCTACCAAGTGCTGAATAATTTTAAATGCTTTTAAATACGAAGGATTAAAAGGTCGCTAACCGAATTCCTGCTTACGGTGTCGCATAAGCACCGATTGTACCACACCGATTGCCAGATAAAGCGTGACTAAGGAGGAGCCGCCATAGCTGATAAACGGCAGTGTAAGACCGGTAACAGGCACCAGACGAACGTTCATGCCAACGTTTACAAAAATCTGGAAAAAGAGCGATCCGGCGATGCCGATACAGATGTAACGCCCGGCCGGGTCTGGGCTAAGAGCCGCAATACGCAAAATCCGCATAATGATAAAAAGTAGCAATCCCAAAATGATAAGTGCGCCAAAGAAAAAGCCCATCTCTTCAGAAATCATTGAAAAGATAAAGTCTGTATGCTGTACGCGTAAAAACCCAAGCTGGCTTTGTGTCCCTTGCATGTATCCTTTGCCAAACCAGTCCCCCGACCCCACACTTATCACCGCTTGGTCGACGTTAAACGCTTGCTCAGGATCACTGGCTGGATCAAGAAACGTGGTGACGCGATTAAGCTGATACGCCTGCAAAAAAGGGAGGACCGCAATTAAGCCGATTGTGCCGGCCGTCGCCAAGGTTAAAAAATGGGACAAAGGGAGTCCGGCGATCACAATAATCATAAACCACATCACAACATACAAAATCGACATACCCAAATCTGGCTGAATAAAAATCAGGCTAATGGGAACGGCGAAATAGACAATTGTGACAATGGTGTTGCGAAAATCACCAATTTGATCCTGACGTGTGGCTAGAAACTGCCCAAAGCTGACCGCCAAGAATGTACGGCCGATTTCAGACGGTTGGAGCTGGATAGGGCCAAAAGGGATCCAGCGTTGCGCGGAGTTGTTGGCAACACCCAATAAAAGCACCAGCAAAAGCAAGAATATAAGACCAAAGTAGACAAACCAGTGTGCTGAGGTGAAATATCGATAATCAATAGCCGCCATCCCCAGCATGACAAAAATTCCGGCTAAGGCAAAAATCCCCTGCCGAATATCAAAATCTTCAAAGGCAGGGGCACCTGTAATCGCACTGCGAATCATCATGATACCAAAAAGGGTAAGCATGATGACGGCCGTCGCTAACCACACATCAAAATATCGCCAAATGCTTGTGTTTGTCATAGTAAAAAAGGGATTAAGGATGAGAAATACAAAAGCCTCGAACATCCAGACCTCATTATGATCGATTATCGTTTGCCAACTATCGGTTAGCAACCCTCTTAATGCACCTCTCTTCTTGGGATAAATCCGCTCCATGAAAAATTATCCGAAGAAATCCTCTCGATCACTCTATGACTTAAACCCTGCCGATCAGCACTCTGTCACATGACCAGCCTCAGCCTATGCTTGCTCTATAAATAACTAGGTCAAAGCAGATGAATCAGCTTATTTGCTAAATATGATGGAGAAAAAAAGATGCAACAGACAGCAACATGGTATGAAGAACGGAAACATCGTTCGTTTCACAACTCACTAGAAAAGATGTGGGACACATCCCCACTGATGACCGGTGTGGCATTCGTCCACATTTTATTAGTTATCGCTTGTCTATTTGGATTGGTAATTGACACACGCACCTTATTGGGTGAATTGATCTGGATCAAACCACTCAAATTCGCCATTTCAGGTGCCATTTACTGCGGCACAATCGCTTGGATGTTGACTTTTGTTACCAAAGGAAAATGGCTATCCAGACTGATTGCAGGCAGCAATGCGGTTTTAATGGCCGGCGAAGTGGGGGCAGTTGCTCTCCAAGCATCACGCGGTGTACGGAGTCACTACAACCTGACAACTCCGTTTGATGAAACGATTTGGACCTTGATGGGTACGATGATCATGCTTATGTGGGTGGTTAACCTGATCCTCATCATCTTTTTAATGTTCCAACCGTTTAAAGATTTCGCCTTTAAAAGCGCCATGATCTTGGGGGTAATGATCGCTTTCGTCGGTGGCTTGACCGCTTTTGGAATGACTGAGCAGAAGACCCCCGCCCAACAAGCTGCTTTAGACAATGGTGAACAACTGACGTTTTCAGGCGGCCATACGATGGGTGCCGAAGATGGCGGCGAAGGACTTCCGTTTGTGGGTTGGAGTACGACACATGGCGATTTACGCCCGGCTCATTTCATCGGGCTGCACGGACTCCAACTGATCCCGTTGCTGGGGTTATTCATCAATCGACGGTGGAGTATGTTTAGCGTCGGCCGACGCACATTTATGGTCTTTATAGGTGCGATGGCTTATTTAGGCATCATCTATGCCCTGTTTCAGCAAGCAATGAACCAGCTCCCCATTACTAGCTTTGACACTGCCACAATGCTTATCCTGATTTTAGTTGCTGTTTCATATGGCACCTTGTGGAATTTGGCGATCAAAGGGGGGCATGGCCAGATCGTGCAACCGTCTGAAACTTTTAATTAGCTCAATCAACTTTATGACTTGAATAGTGCCATATGGCACTGCGTCACATGACCGGCCGAGCTTTAAACTGAGCACATATCTGAAAGCAGGTATTTACAAAACAAACAAGCCGGACGGTTCTCATCCGGCTTGATAAAAGGAAAACCCATGATCAAAAAATTACTGACCACATTCTCTCTTGCCCTCGTTTTTATCATCACTAGCCTCGGCTTAATCGGCTGCTCAGTCGCTGTCAGAGGTTCAGGTGATGTAATAGAAGAGAGCCGTGATGCAACTGACTTTGACCGTATTGCACTGGACGGTGTAGGTGAAATCATTCTAATCCAAGGTGATCATTATTCACTTGTCATTGAAGCTGAAGATAATTTGATGGAATACATCAAAACCGATGTGAGAGGGGATGAACTCACCATTCGTATCCAATCTCGTCGGCCGATTATGCCCACTGAGCCGCTTAAATTCTTCGTGACAACCCCAAACCTTGAGGCTGTTTCAGTTGATGGGGCCGGATTCGTATCGATCGATGAGCTAGACACAAACTCGCTTGAACTAAGTATCGATGGCAGTGCCCAAATGAATATCGATCAGCTAGAAGCGAACAGCGTTGCTGTGAACATTAATGGTTTAGGGGATCTAAATCTATCTGGAAATACAGATTCCCTCGAAATCGAAATAGATGGTGCAGGCACCTTTGATGGCAAAGGCCTTGAAAGCAACGCCGCGACAGTTGATATTAATGGAATGGGGAGTGCCACCCTCAGCGTAGAAAACAATTTAGATGTAAACGTCGATGGCAGCGGCCGGGTTGCCTATTATGGCCATCCTAGAGTGACTCAAGACATTAACGGTTTTGGACAGGTGGTGCAAAAATAAAATTTATTGACTGTTGTAAACGCAGAACTTAGGCAATACAGCCCAAACACGGTTAGGGTTTTGTTTTAGTGGTTTTATTTTAGTGGTTTTATTTTAGTGGTTTTATTTTAGTGGTTTTATTTTAGTAGAAGAACTTACCAGATCGGTTGCCCGTCAGATGCTTTTATCCGGCGGGCAATTTTTAC
>JBLIMP010000252.1:0-7103 GCA_047638855.1 Cellvibrionaceae bacterium
CAAGCCAGCATTTTCCGTACCGCCGGGGTCCGTTGTGCTGCAAGCGAGGTTGAAATCGTACCCGATGCAGAGGATTGGAGGGAAAAGGCTGATCTACTAGGAGTTCTCGTCAAAGATCAATTTATCGATCCCGAATCAGGCTGGCCAGAGTTCAACGATGAGACCACTTTATTTGGGTATCATCCTCCTGATTATTATCACCTACAATTATCTGTTCCAAATCAAACAGCCGTTGCTTTTTCTGGGGCCGATCTTATTGATTTCACCGCTGAAGCAGACATTTTTATTGAAGCAACCGGCGGTGAAACGGGTAACTTTGAATATGGGCTAGCGTTCCGCCGTCAAGGTGACAACTATTACACCTTCTCGGTTGATCCACGCACGCAACGATGGATTGCACAGCGGGTTACAGGTGATGAAGTCACGCAACTAGCAGAAGGAACTGACACGTCTATCGCAAGAGCAAAAGACATCAACCAATTACGTGTAGACGCACAGGGGTCACAATTTGTCTTGTCTATCAACGGACAAGCGGTTAGTTTGATAGAGGACAACAACTTTAGCAATGGTGATTTTGGCTTCTATATTCGCACAATTGATGAGGAGTTTATTCACATTCATTATGATGCTTTGACGGTACGGCAGGTTGATTTTCCAATCGACGCTGATCTTGCCTTATTAATTGACGACTCAGAGATAGTTGAAGAGGTTCCGGCCGGTCCGTTTCCATCGGCCGTTGATATGGTTCCCGTTGATGCCGGTAGCTACCAAATCGGTGAAAGTCAAAGCGTGGATGTAGACACTAACTCCTTCTGGATTGATCGCTTCGAAGTCAATAATAATCAGTACTCCAACTTTGTTTTAAGCACCGGCCGAGATGCGCCTGCATACTGGGATGGCACAAACATTTTAATAGAGCAGGCTGACCATCCGGTACAAGGATTAACGTTTGACGATGCGGCCGCCTACTGTACGTGGGCGGATAAACGCTTACCTACCGAAACGGAATGGGAGATCGCTGCCCGTGGACCGCAAGGTTGGCTTTATCCATGGGGAAACAGCAGGACCTTGGTTAGCCTACCCCGTAGCGACACTTATGCAACAGGCACAATTCTAGAGAACCGCAGCTACTTTGGTGCGTTCGATATGGCGGGTAATGTGTGGGAATGGGTTGACGAACCATATGTGTCGGTTCCGTCAGGAGAACGTGCGCTTCGCGGCGGCGCAAATAATTTCCAAAATGATATGACCTTCCGAGTCGTTGGTATACCAAACAACACCACGATGTTTACCAATGCAGGAGTACGCTGTGCGGCCGATAATGTATCCGAAGAGGGTGATGTCGATGCACGCACATTACTAGAAGATGGTTTTGCTAATATCGATAGCGGATGGTGGCAGGCAAGTGCTCCTGTTGGCGCATACTTCTACGGCTATCATCCGACTGACTTCTATCATGTTCAAGTCTCTGCCGCAGATAGCTGCTTGTCTGTCTTTCAGCCATTTGAGCCAAATGACTATATCGCTGAAGTCGAGATATTTATCGCTGACTCAGGCAGTGAAACTGACAATTTCCGCTACGGTCTAACAGTACGGCAGCGAGAAAGCAGTTTCTATGCATTTGCGATTTCGCCTCGTACCCAAACATGGCATATTTTAAGAAACGATGATGCGGGTGTAGCGGAAATGGCGGCCGGAGATGTTCAAACACTTCGAGGGGATTCACAAGTTAATCGCGATCGTCTCGCGGTGATTGCTCAAGGGACGATTTTCTCTTTCTTTATCAACGGTGAATTGGTCAGCCGTGTCAATGACGACAGTTTCAGCGATGGTGATATCGGTTTTTATGTTGAGAATCTTGATGAAACGTATGCTCACGTTCATTATGACAAGATTTTGGTTCAAGCTTTGCCAGAAGGTGCACAGCTTGTGGCCGATGTTCCGGCCGGAGGTGACTACCCGATTCTGGCATCAGCATGTATCGGGTCCGTTGCGACCGATCAGGCTTTGATCAGCTTCGTTAGCCATGAAGTACGCGAAGGTGAAGTACTAACTGCTATTGCCGAAACTTATGGGGTCACAGTTGAAGAGATTTTGGCCGCAAACGGCAAGAACATCGATAATCCAAGTGTTATCCGGCCGGGTCAAACGATTGTGATACCGCAATCTTAAAACAGCGCTAAGAATTCATCCATAAGAAAACCAACTGTTTTTGACAGGGTAAACAAGATTTACTAGATCAAAGCTATCCTGTTTGCCTTGTAAATCCTGTCCAACCCGTATTCGGGAACAGCTCCAATAGATAGAACCAATCGATATGATGAATGCTATAGTCACCCCCGTTTTTAGAAAGATATTAAGTCGCATGTTGGGGCCGCTAGGTATCATTGTTGCGGTCGGTGGGTTCGTTGGAGATGTGCTACAGCCTTTACTCAACCTGGCGCCTTGGGTCGCTACGGTTTCGTTTGTTATTTTTATAGGGAGCACGATTATGCTAGTGCTCTATCGGCGCACGGCCGAAGTCGAGCTGGCAGAGTCCCTTATTCCGGCCGTCATGGTATTGGCCGCTGGATCAACCCTTGTCTTTACTGGGTATGCCACTATCTATCGAAACGCACCTGATCGAGGCTACATTGCTGACAATGTTGAACCTGTGGCCCAATTGCAAAATACATTATTTGGGCTAGAAGAGCAGATTGAGGAAATAGGGGAAACGGTAGAGCGCACGGAAGATTTGGTTATAGAAGTGGCAACGATTCAAGCCGATACATCGGTACAAATTGATCAAGTTGATCAAACAGTTAATGAAAATCAAGATCTACTTAAAGAAATTGCAGAGAACCAAAAAGGGCCAGATGTCATGCCGGCCGGAAAACTGCTAAACATCGCAGTAGCTGAATTCGGCTCGCTTCAAAATGGTCAGATGGCAGGTAGCCAGTTAGGGCAAAACGTGAGTGCTCTGATTTTTAATCAACTGTGTGATGAGTTTCTTGAACCCGAAGAAGATTTCTGCGATCCGTCGCTTGATGCAGCAACAGAGCTAAGCCAGCTGTATGGCGATTCGATTGCACTCTGGCATGACAGTATGCCGATTGGGCAAAAGGGGATCACATTAGGAATGATTGATGGCAATAGCCCGGCCGAGCGTTCGGCCGCAGCAGAGGCTTTGGCAAACCAAATCAACGCCAATATCGTCATTTACGGCTACACGGTCAATGAAAACGGCAGTGACACTATTTATACTAATGTGCATTTTAGTGGTGAAAAAACCCGATCTGAGCCAGATGCGATTTTTGGCACACACACAATAGGTCAACCGATCACCCTACTCTTTCCAGAAGGAAATGAAAGCCGAGCAAGCGAACTACGAGATGCGCTCCAAGATCGTACCAGAGCTTTGGCTTGGATAACGGCCGGACTTACTGACGATATCGCCAATAATCGAGAAGCGGCTTTAGCGACGTTCGAACGTGCGTCTCAAGATTTAGATGATTGGGATGATGACGATGGTTTGGCTGTTATACAGCTTTTTCTCGGCCGCCAAGCCTTCTTTCTTCGTGACTATAAGAAGGCTTTTGAGTCGCTAAACAAAGCCCTTGAACTTAAACCCGATTACCCCAGTGCTCACATTGCCTTAGGCTCAACCTATTATGACCACGCTCAACTTTATTTTCTGCGTGACTTTCCTAACTTTGAGTCTGATTGTGTTGATAAAGCGGCGATAGAGCGAAGTGCCTCAACGCTTGCAGAAGCCAAGGCTGACATGGCCCAAGCTCAAGACCATTTTGAACAAGCGATTACGTTGGCTCCCAACTCACCCTACCCTGGTATAGTGGGCGTCGGTTTTTTGATGCTAGGGCAAAACGAACGCCTTATCGCGCAAACCCATTTGTTTGCAGGGGAAGTGGTTGAATCACGAGAAATGATGACCTCATCTTTAAGCCAATTTGATCTAGCTCAACAGCAGTTCGCTGGCACCAATGAATTTGTGTTTAGGGGAATGGCGTATGACGGGGCAGGCGGCACATATACGCTACAAGCTCAGGCTGATTTGCAGGCTGGCAACCAAGCGGCGGCCGATATCGCGTGGCAAAACGCTCTGGGCCAGTATGAGATGTGTTTAGCAGAAGAAGCAAGTATGCCTCCTGCTCTTTTTGATTTGATGGCGAAATTCAATGTGTTTAACTGCGGCTGCCGAGATAGCATTAAATTAATCAATGAGATTATTGGTGAATAGTAAATATACGCCCACTTTCAACCTATCAGTAGAATGAGATAATTTTATGAAGCGATCCAGTTTGTTAGTTTTATTATTTATTCCAATCTTGTTAGTTGTTGCCGCGTGTGACAGCGTGAATGGGTTAAGTGAAGATGATCGGGTTGAAACCCGTGCGGCCGAAATTGTAAAAGCGACAGCAGATTTCAAATTGGCCGTTGACAAAGGGGTGTCAGACAAAGCGACGGTGGATGCCGCCAATGTAACCCCAACTAATCCACCTGCAACGTCCACCACAGCCCCCCTACCTACAGAAAACACTTTACCAACCCCAACACCTGATATTACGGTTCAAGTCACTGAAACAGATCAAGGGGATAATTCAGGAAATCCCCAACCCACACAAACACTCTTTCCATTGATTAAGCAAGGGGCGCCAGGGGACCGGCAAGGGGTTGAAGGAAACATATTTGCACCCGCAGGGCTACAAATCTCGTCCGACCCGGCCATTTACGGCCAACGCATCTCGTTTATGGCGCTCGGTGTTTTTGATACCGCCGCTGGGAGCCAGGAGGGAGACGGGGTAGACACAGTTACTTTTACAATCACCAACGCAAGCGGTGCTGTTGTGCATCGATTGGTTGAAAGCACATCCCCTTATTGCGCATTTGGTGGCGACTCGCCTTGCGCAGAGTGGGATTTTGCGGCCAATGGGAACAAGTGGCCAAGTGGGGCAACGGCAGGATCGGGAAAACACAATGCTCAAATCGAAGCCACAGGGACCAACAGCGGCCGTTTTTCTATTTGGACGTATGACTTTGAATTGGATTTAGGTGACGGAGGGGGTGCGGTTCAAGCCACGCCCACACTTTTCCCGTTGGTTAAGCAAGGGGCACCTGGAGATCGGCAAGGGATTGAAGGGGATGTTTTTGCCCTGCAAGGACTGCAAATTTCGGCCGATCCGGCCGTGTACGGTCACCAAATCTCGTTTCTAGTAAATGGGGTATTTGACAAGAATGTCGGAAACTATGAAGGGGATGGGGTTTCTACCGTCACCTTTACGGTTTTTGACAGCAATGGAAATGAAGTGCTCAAGACAGTAGATGCAACGCCACTCTACTGCGCTTTTGGGGGTGATAAGTCTTGTGTGATTTGGGATTTCTCAAAAAACAACAATGCGTGGCCCAACGGTGCTTTGGCGAAATCGGGTTTTCACAGTGCTAAAATCGAGGCAAATGGGGCTGATTCTAATCGCTTTTCAATGTGGGTTTACGATTTTTCTCTTAAATTGACAGACACTGAACAACCGACGCTAACACCGACGCAACAGACCGATACAACGCCCGAGACTCAACGTGTAACCATTACTGGCATTCAGCTTAGTGGGGATCGCTATGCGATTGAATTTGTAGCCAGTGGCTATCAGCCTGCCTTGCCCGGAATGCATATGCATTTCTATTTTGACACGGTTTCATCGGAACAAGCTGGAGCACCGGGTGGCGGCCCTTGGCAAATTTATCCTAATATGAGTGGTGGTTCTGCAAGCAGCCCAATGATGCTTTATGGAGTAGCTGACCGGCCGGCCGGAGCGAACCAGATGTGCGTATTGGTGGCCAATCCAAATCACAGCGTTAATCAAGGAACCGGCAATTGTTATCCGCTACCGTAAGAAGATTGGCTCTGGTAATGTAATCCGACAGAGCTAGCTCTTAGATAGTTTGCTCTCTTCAATATAAACAACTCCCTTATTTAAAGGTGTTTCTCGGTTCGCCCACGATACCAAAATCCGCCCTTTTAAGGTCGCAGATAAATTAAGTGGGAGTTGCTCTTTCGAAAAAAACCGAAAACTAAGTAGCTCATCGGCTTGTAGCTTAATCAAGGCGATTGTTTCATCATTCAAAGTTCCTCCATCAAAAATAAACATGAGGGATTCTAAACGTTCTGGTGTGGTGGCATTGTAATCTACACACAATAATCGGCCGACTGTTAGGCTAAGTCCTAGTTCTTCTGCGATTTCTCGCTCACAACAACTCTTCGGGGACTCATGAGCTTCTACTACGCCCCCTGGGATTTCCCACGTTGGTTTATAACTGGGTTCCACAAGCAATAGTTCTCCCTTTTGATTGAAAAAAAGTGCTCCAGAACCCATTCGTTTTTTAGGCAATGTTTGTTGGTATTCGAAAGATGACATATTAAATCCAATTCGCTAATAACTAAAAACAAGGGTCAGCGTTTAAACACTGACCCTTGTTTAGGGATAATTTATTTTGTACTTTATATGATGATGTCTAACCTACCAACATTATTTAGAAAGAGCATTCCCCATGCTCATACTCAGCAGAGTCTAAAGTTAATATAGACTGCTCAACCATCAGTAATGCACTCAAAATTGTTGACTGCACTACTAGAACCGGGCTATAGAGACATTTAGCCGTCCATAATGGTGGAACGGGTTGATCTGCATGATCTTTAAGCCACTTGTATCCCCGTAGAATTGTTTCGATAGGAACGTCATATCCCGCTTGCTGCCATGCAACCAGCGCCTGCAAACAGTAAGCGGTTTCTTCGGCCGTTGAGAATTGATACCCCCAGCTACCGTCTTCTTTTTGCGATTCAATCATCCAGTCAACTGAGTCTTGCCCTAGATCAATACCGTAACGCGAAAACATGATAATCGCATGGGATGTAATGTAGTATGGTGAAAAGTGCCATTTGTCAGTCCATTTGCACCCATCGATTCGACTTTTGCTCAAATAGTTTAAAATCTTTTGAACCGGCCGATCATACTTTGTAAATCCGGCCGAATAAAGCGAGCCAAGCATGTGAATGTTCGCCCCTGTTGACGGGTGGGTTTCAAAATCGAAGCAGCGAAAATGCTCCTCACCTT